>JBBDNU010000210.1:0-1929 GCA_040877365.1 Planctomycetales bacterium | reverse complement strand
GAATGTTAAAGGGCGGTGAGAAAACGGAGTGCCCGGCGGGGAGCGGCGGGCGGCGAGATTTCTGAGTGTTTGGATGATCGCCTGCTGCCGAGAGGTCAGACTGCTCGGTTCTCCGAACGGTCTGGCCCAGAGGACACGGAGGACAGGAAAGGACAGGAACAAGGGACGCAGTTCTTTTTCCGTTTGGTTTGCGACGATGAGAAGGATGGTCCATCCAACCCTCCATCGGCCGGCACAGCCGGCCCTACCTCGCTACCTCTACTGGCGTCAGTATCCATCAGGGTTGAGAAAGAAACCATGCGCAACCTCCTTTGCACCGCTGCTCTTTGGGCGATCTGCCTTGTTCCCGTTTCTCAAGGCTTCGGCGAGGATCTGGGCCGGAAAACCGTGACGCAATGGGCGCCTTACGGCGAATGGAGTTTGAACAACCCGACTTGGGAAGGCAATCCCTTCGACGTCGTGGCCTGGGTCACGTTCCGGCATGAAGACAGCGCCGAGACCCGCCGCACACAGATGTTCTTTGATGGAGACAACACCTGGAAGTTCCGCTTTTGCGGCACGCGCCTGGGCCGATGGACCTTCACCACGAGCAGCGACGACCAGGACTTGCACGGCCATCGAGGAAGCGTCGTCGTCACACACAATCCCAGCAGGACCGTTCGTGGCTTCATCACCCACCAGGGCAATCGCTTCGCCCGGCAGACCACCAGTCCGGACGAGCTGGAGGGCTTCCTGCCGAACACATACATGAACGAGAAAACGTTCGGCAATCCTCAAGGCGCCGGCTGGATCGACATCATGCCGACGCTGACCGATCCGAAAATGTTCGCCGCTTACATGGATGAGGTGGTCGCGCACGGCTGCAACGGCGTCTTCGTGCACGTCAATAATCAATGGTTCAAGGCCCACGTGGCCAGCCATGACGGACACGACAGCGAAAATCCCGATCCCGAAACCTTTCGCGCCCTGGAGCGGGCGATCGCCGCAGCTCATCAGCGCGGACTGTACGTACACGTCTGGGCCTGGGGCGATGAGGCCCGGAAGTGGACGCCGATCGGCGTCGGCGGGATCAACGGCGAGCCGGATCGCCGCGTGCAAAGGTACATCGCGGCGCGCCTGGCGCCTTTGCCGGGCTGGGTCATGGGCTATGGCTTCGACCTGAAGGAATGGGTCAGCGAAGAGCAAATCGGCTCCTGGGCCAAGTATCTGCACGAGCATATGGGCTGGCGGCACCTGCTCTGGGCGCGCGAGCTCAAGCATCCCGAACTCGATGCGGTTTCTTATCCCAGCTACGCCGTTCGCGGTTATCAGCAAATCGTCAAGGATCTGGACAGCGACAAGAAACGCCCGCACCTTTACGAAGAACGGCACACGTATCTGCGCAACAACGCCCTGGACATGGACGGCACGCGCCGCTTTCGCTGGCACATGGCCTTGGCCGGCGGCATGATGGGCTTCTGGGGCCACTACCCCACGAGCTACCAACCGGATCGTCCCTATCCGCAACCACAACAATTGCGAACGCACGCGCAATTTTGGCAAAACCACAGCCGATTTCTGGACCTGGAGCGAGCCAACGACCTGACCGATGGCCTGGCCATGAAAACGCCGGACAACAAACTCTTCGTCTTCTACAAGGAAGAAACCGACAGCATCCTCATGGATCTTTCCGCCCTGCCGACCAAGGGCAAGGCCGTGGCGGTCGATACGACGAAGCCTTACGACGAAATCGACCTGGGACTGCTCGAACCCGGCAAGCAATCTCTTCGCTTGCCGCGGCAGTCGGATTGGGCGATTGCGGTCGTCGCGATCAGTGGAGCGAGGTAGGGCCGGCTGTGCCTGCCGGCGCGCCGGGGGCCACTGCGCGGACCATCCGAAATCGGCACACCGTTACACGGAGTCGCAATGTCCATGACGCCTTACCAACTC
>JBBDNU010000209.1:0-10718 GCA_040877365.1 Planctomycetales bacterium | reverse complement strand
GCGGGCTATCACGCTCGCAGTCAGTTGTCGTCAGTCGAGTTGTGGCCGTCCAGTGCTCCAGTGTCACCCCTTGGCGACTCATGGAACCGGAAGTCTTGCGACTTCCGCTACGGATTCGGGGAGACTTCCTCCACGAACGGCCGATCGATCCGCGGTCCCGGCACGCGCACGTCGCCCTTACGGACCGTGACGCCGGCCGAGTCGAAGTATTCGCACAGCGGCAGCGCGAACTTGCGGGTCACGCCGAGCGCTTCGCGCAGCCGCGACGTCGTCGCCTCTCCTTCGGCGGCGAGGCAGTCGCGGACGATGCGGCGGGCCTGCTCGAGGGCGGCGACGTCGTAGTAGAACCCCTCGGCCACGCACGCGACCCGCCCCTCGTCCGCTTCCACCTTCAACACCGATTCGACCTCGCTCGCGGAACGCCCCACCGCGGCGGCGATCTCCTTCACCGTCGGCGGCGACAGCCCCGCCTCCACGACGGCCGACAGCGCCGCCTGCCGAGTCGCTTCCTGCGCCTTCGTCAGCCGGACCTGCATGTCCGCCGGGCCGAGACCGTCCCCCGCGGCGGCAAGCTGCTTCGTTCGGACCAGGTGCGCGACGACCGCCTCGGGGAGCGGGGCGGGGGCGATCTCCCTGCAGGCGGCGAGGACGGTCGCCCGCGGCAGCGTGCGCCGCGGCTGATTTCGCGCCAGCTCCGCCCGCACGATCCGCATGGCGGTCTCGCCGAGACGTTCGAGCCGTCCGCGGTGTACCGGCAACGCGCGGTCGCCATTTCGCAGCGAGACGATTTCGCCGCGGCGCTCCAACTCCGCGAGCAGTTCGGCGAACCGCGCCGCCGGGACGCCGGCCCGCCACGACGCTTCGCGCGGCGGGACTTCCGCGGCGGTCGAAGATGCCAGCAGAAACGACAGGCGATCGACAGGTCCCGGCGCCGCGAAACCGCAAGCGTGCGCGGCGAGGTCTCGAATGCGGCGGCCCGCGGGGACGTGCGGATCGAGCACCCGCCCCCCGCCGACCGTCAGCGCCGGAGAGACCCGCCGCAGGATGAACCGCTGCCCGTGCGCGGCGACGATCGGCTCCGTCAGCCGCAGCTCGGCGTATCCCCGCTCTCCCGGCCCGAGCGGGTTGCCCCGCGTGAGGACCCGCGCCGTCGCTTCGCTCGTGCCGATGTGCAGCCGGAGTTGCAGCCGATCCTTGATCGGCAACGGAGAGCTGGACAGCGTCCGCAACTCGACGACCAGCCGGCGAGTCGGTTCGAGCCAGCCGGGAGTGACCAGCTCCATGCCGCGGCCCAGCTCGTCGGTCTTGACGCCGGTGAGGTTGACGGCGGTGCGGCGGCGGGCGCTGCCGGGGAAGGTCGAAGGTCGATGGTCGAAGGTCGATGGGGATGAGCGATCGGCCGTCTCGTCCGGACCGTCGACCTCTCCGTGGTGTTCGACGCTGCGGACGCGGACGGACCGGCCTTCCGGGAGGAGCGCGAGGGTGTCCCCCGCCTGCACGTCCCCCGACATCGCCGAGCCGGTGACGATCGTCCCGTGGCCGGCGAGCGTGAACACGCGGTCGATCGGGAGGCGGAAGAACTCGCCGGCCCCCTCCGAAGGAACCCGCTCCGCCGCGTTCGCGAGCGCCTGCTTGAGCTGCTCGATGCCGGCGCCCGTCGCGGCGGAGCAGGGGACGATCGCCGCGCCCTCCAGGAACGTGCCGGCGACGAGCTCCGCGATCTCGTCTTGGACCAGCTCCACGAAGCCCGGCTCGACGAGGTCGGTCTTGGTGATCGCGATCACGCCCGCGGGGATCGCCAGCAGGTCCATGATCTCGAGGTGCTCGCGAGTCTGCGGCATCACGCCGTCGTCGGCCGCGACGACCAGCAGGGCGACGTTCACCCCGCTCGCGCCGGCGACCATGTTCCTCACGAACCGCTCGTGGCCGGGGACATCGACCACGCCGAACCGGAAGCCCCCTCCTTCCCAGTGGGCGAAGCCCAGGTCGATCGAGATCCCGCGGGCCTTCTCCTCGGGAAGCCGGTCGGTGTCGATGCCCGTGAGGGCGGCGACGAGGCGGGTCTTGCCGTGGTCGATGTGCCCGGCGGTGCCGACGATCACGGGGCGAAGCTGGAGTGCGGAGGCGGCCATGCGCGGTCTATCATCGGAGATCGACCGACGGGGATCAAGCGGCGAGGCGCGCATCGCAGCCCGACGCGGCCAGCGAGGGAGAATCGCCGGCACGCCCGGATCATGCAGGAGCAACCACGAACATCGCGAAACACCCGGCCCGGCAGGGCCGCAACCGATGGGCTGTTTTCGACGCAAAGACGCAAAGGAGCGCAAAGACGAAGTCGAGAAGGCCGATCCCAGTGACCGGACTTCCAAGAACGCGGCTCCGTCATTCCCGCGCAGTGCCTGCCCCCAGCGACGGCGGGGGCGGGAATCCAGCCCGTCGTCCGCGCCGCCGCTGGATGCCCGCCTGCGCGGGCATGACGCGCCGTCGCGAACTTGGAAGTACTGAATGAACTCAATGCCCATCCGTGCCATCCGTGGTCGAAGGACTTCGATCCGTTCGCGTCGGCCCGATCGACTTCCTCTCCGCGCCCTCGGCGCTCTCTGCGGTTCAAGACGTCGCCAAGCTCGTCGCGAACGATCCGAACCGCGGAAGGCACGGAGGGCGGTTCCTGGGCTCCCGGACTACAAGGGATCGGCGACCGCGGCGGCGGGGTCTTCTTCCGGGGCAGTCATCGGCAGCTTCGCGTACAGCAGGTAGAACGTCGGGATCAGGAACAGCACGAGCACCGTCGCCGACATCAATCCGAACGCCAGGCTGACCGCCATCGGGATCACGAGCTGCGCCTGGAACGAGCGCTCGAGCAGGATCGGCAACAGCCCCGCGACCGTCGTCACGGAAGTCAGCAGCACGGGCCGCAGACGTCGGCGGCCGGCGTCCAGCAGCGCCTCTTCCAGCGGGATCCCGTCCCGCACGCGGTGGTTGATGAAGTCGATCAGCACGATCGAGTCGTTCACCACGACGCCCGTCAGCGCCACCAGCCCCAGCATGCTGAACAGCGTCAGTGGCAGCCCCATCGCGGCGTGTCCCCAGACCGCGCCGATGATCCCGAACGGGATGATCGCCATGATCAGCAAGGGCAACCCGTAGGAGCGGAACTGGAACGTGAGCAGCGCGAACATCGCCAGAAGCGCGATCACGAAGCCGATCATCAGGCTCCTGATCGACTCCGCCTGCTGCTCCTGCTGACCTTCCCAGCGGATGCGGACTTCGGGGTATTCCGCGAGGAGCCGCGGGATGAACCCGCCGGGGGCCTTCAGCTCGTTGACGATGGCGGCGGCGTTTCCCTCGGCCTCGTTCACGTCGGCGCTGATCGTGATCGACCGCTGCTGGTCGATGCGGTTGATCTCGGAATAGCCCCGCTCGATCCGCACCTCGGCGAGTTCGGTGAGCATCGGGCCGGCGCCGTCGGCGGTGCGGAGCTGGATGTTCTCGAAATCGGCGAGCGAGCGGCGCTCCTCGGGAGGATAGCGGACCATCAGCTTCACTTCGTGCCGGCCGCGCTGCAGCCGCATCACCTCTTCGCCGTAGTACGCCGCCCGGACCCGCTCGGCGATGTCGGCGAGCGGGATGCCGAGGGCGTCCGCCCGGTCCTTCTTCAGCAACTGGAACTCGGTCTTGCCGGGGCGGGAGTCGTCGGCGACGTCGTGGACGCCGGGAAACTCGGCGAGCCGGGCCTTGGTCTTCTCGACCGCAGCTTCGAGGCGGTCCATGTGCTCGGCGGAAGCCAGCAGCTTGAACTCGATCGGCGCGCCGGCCGGTCCCATTCCCGCCGCGCCGAACACGACGCTCTCGGCGCCGGAGAACTCCCCCGCCGCCTGCCGCCATTCGTCGACGATTTGCTGGCTGGGAACGCTCCGCTGGGAGGTGTCCAGCAGCTCGACCGAGACGCTCCCGAGATGGCTCCCCGAGGCGCGGCCGGCGGCCCCCGCCATCCCGCCGCCGCGGTTTTCCGCGCTCCCCGCGACGCGGTGCACGAGGCTCAGCACGGGCGCGCCCGCCTCCTCGTATCGGCGGCCGATCTCGCGGACCGCCCGTTCGAGCCGCTGCGTGGCCGCGTCGGTGACGGAGGCCGGCGTCCCGTCGGGATAGGTGATGCGGGCCTCGATCGCGTTGCTGTCGAGCTTGGGAAAGAACACCCAGGGGACGAGGCCGGAGCGGACCGTCCCGACGGAGACGAGCACGAGCGCGATCCCGCCGGCGACGACGGACAGCGGGTTCCGCAGGCACCACCGCAGGGCGGGCAGGTAGAACCGTTCGATGAACGACTCGAGTCCCGCGGCGACCTGGCGATTGATCCAGTCGAACAGCGTCGCGATCCAGCGGAACGGATAGAACGCCGCCCGGATCAACCGGAACACCACGCTCTCCCGATGCGCGAGGTGGCACGGCAGGACGAACGTGCTCTCCAGCAGCGAGATGACGAGGATCACGATGATCGCCACCGGCAGGATCGCGAAGAACTTCCCCATCATTCCGCTCACGAACATCATCGGGACAAAGGCGATGATCGTCGTCGCGACCGAGGCGGTCACCGAGGGGACGACTTCCAGCGTGCCGTCGATCGCGGCCCGCACCGGTCCCTTGCCCGCCTGTCGGTGCGCGTAGACGTTCTCCCCGATGACGATCGCGTCATCGACGACGATGCCCAGCGCCATCAGGAAGGCGAACATCGAGAGCATGTTGAGCGTCTCGCCCATCGCCAGCAGCACCGCGCAGGTGCCCAGCAGCGAGATGGGGATTCCGACCGCGACCCAGAAGGCGAGCCGCAATTCGAGGAAGACCGCCAGCACGAGGAACACGAGCAGCAGCCCCTGCGTGCCGTTCCGCGTAAGCAGCTCGAGCCGGTCCTTCACGTTGACGGACCGGTCCTGAAAGTGCTTGAGCGAATACCCCTCGGGCATCCGATGCTGCGCGACGTAGTCGCGGACCGAGGCGGTCGTCGCCAGCATGTCCTCGCGGGACGAGGTGGTCACCGAGATGGCGAGGCCGGGCCGGCCGTCGATCCGGCTGACGGCGGTCGTGTCGGCGAACTCGTCGCGGACGGTCCCCAGATCGCCGACGGTGAGCACGGTCCCGCCGGGCTGCGTGACCAGCGGAATGTCCTCGATTTCGCTGCCGTAGCGGCGCTTGTTCTTGCCGCGGAGGAGGACCTCTTCCGCGTCGGTCTTCATCGTGCCGCCGGGCATCTCGACGTTCTCGCGGCGGATGATGCGGGCCGCCTCCTGGAGCGTGAGCCCGTACTCGCGGAGCCTCGCCTCGGACAGCTCGACATCGATCTGAAAGTCGCGGCCGCCGACGATCTCCGCCTGCGTGACCGCGGGAAGCATCAGCAGATCGTCGCGGACGCGCTCGGCCTCGGCCCGCAGGCGGAGCTCGGCGTCCGGATCGTCCCCCTCCGGGCCGATCACGCCGACGGTGATCGCCGGCCGCCGCATGCTGACTTGCCGGACCTCGGCCTTCTCGGCGAGGTCGGGAAACGTGTTGATGCGATCGACTTCGGAGCGGACCTCGTCGCGGACGCGCTGCACGTCGGGGCCCTGCGCCTCGACCTCGATGACGATCGTCCCCAACCCCTCGGCGGCGACCGACGTCTGCTTCTTGATGCCGTCGATCGAGCCGATCGCCTCCTCGACCTTCTGGCAGATGCCGGACTCGATTTCGTCGGGACTGGCCCCGGGATAGGGGACGGTGACGAGGACCATCTCCAGCTCGAAGTCGGGGAACTCCTCGCGGCGCAGCGAGAACATGCTCAGCGTGCCCACGATGAGCACGCACACGACGAGCGTGTTCATCGCCGGCGAGTTGCCGATCGCCCAGCGCAGCACCGATTTCATTCCCGCGCCCGCTCCCGGACGGGCATCCCGTCCACCGCCGCCGACAGCGGCGACACGATCACCCGGTCTCCGGCGGCGAGCCGCGTCCCGCCCGCCGGCGCCAGCACCGAATTTCCGAAGACATCCGCCACGCGGACCCGTTCGATCCGCAGCTTGCCGTCTTCGATCCGCCACACGACGTTCCCCGGCCTGACGGCCGGTTCGGGGAGCCGCAACAGGTCCGCCTCGGGCCGGGCGTGGATCCGCACCGTCACGAACATCCCCCGCACGAGCGCCGGCGGCCCGGCGATCGCCAGCGACGGGTCACCCTGCGTCTCGACCGTGACGCCGCGCGGGTCGGCGACGACGACGCGGCAGGGGACCATCCGCGTCCGCTCGTCGAGACCCAGCCCGTCGTACCGGTCGAGCACTCCGTTCCACGAGTACCGCCGCGGGCCGACGTGATAGGTGACGGTGACGGGAGTGCGGGGGATGCGGTACGCGGCCGCGGGGTGCTCAGCGATGGCTGGACCGCCATTCTCGACGACGGGCTGCGGCTTCTGTTGCCACAGCCAGTCGAGCTGCTCCATCCGCAGGCTGCACTGGACCTCGACGGCGGCGGTGTCCTCGATGACGACGAGGGCGGTCCCTTTCTGCACGTAAGAGTCCTGCTCGACCGACTCGCCGACGACGACGCCGCTCGCCGGGGCGCGGACTTCGGACCGCTCGCGGTCGAGCCGCGCCCGTTCGAGCTGGACCTTCGCCAGCTCCTGCCCGCTTTCGAGCCGCAGCCGGCGGGTTTCGATGAGGCGGATCTGGTTCTTGTGCTTGGCGAGCTCGTTGCGGGCCTGGATCTCGCCGCGCTTGACCTCGTCGACATTGGCCGCGGTCGCGACATTGCGGGCCGCGAGCGATTCGAGCCGCTGGACGTCGTTCAGGCGAAGTTCCAAATCTCGCTCGGCGAGCTCCGCATGCGTTTTCGTGTTGGCCAGCTCGACGTCCAGCTCGGCGACTTCCCCCAGCGATTGCTCGAGCAGCCGTTCGAGCCGGGCGACTTCGAGATCGTAGTCCCGCGGATCGATGCGGAACAGGACTTGTCCGGATTCGACGTAGCGCCCCGCGCGGCACTCGGGGGCCTTGTGGACGACGCGCCCCGCGACTTCCGCCGAGAGCGAAATCTCGCGGGCCGGGACGACCACTCCGTCGACCTGGATGTCCAGCCCGCCGTCGTGCCGCTCGACCGCGACCGCTTCGACCAGCGGCACGGACGACGCCGCCTGCGCGACCGGCGCCGGCCTCTCGCGCTTCCCGAGCGAGGCGAACACCGCCACGCCCGCGGCGAGGATCGCGATGGGGAGCAGATGGCGGAGCGCCTCGCCGAAGATCGATTTGCGCCGTGGCCGATCCGGCGACGCGATATGCGCCGACACGGCCGGCGGGTGCGGCGTTTCACGGGGCGTCGCCGGCGCGCTGGAGGGCGCGAGCGTGGATGCCGTCTCAGTCATGGAAGTGATCTCCCTCGATGCCTTCGCCCGCGCGATCGGTTTCGTCGCCCGCCGGAATCGCCGCCGCCCTCGCGAGCTCCGCCGATTCGTCGGGTGCGGGCCGCCGTTCGGACAGCGGCGGATGCGCGCCGAGCGCGGCGAGCGAGAAGTCGATGATGTGCTCGGCGAGCTGCTCGGGCGCGTAATCCGCCGCAAGCGTGTCGGCATCGACGAGCAGCGAGACGACGTTCCCGGCGAAGCGGTAGAACAGGCACTGCCCGATGATGCTGAAGGCGATCTGCTGGCGGCGGGTGGGGGACGTCTCCGCGGGGAGCATCTCGTCGAGGATCGCCAGCAGGATCTCGTCGTGCGGGCGGAAGTAGTCGTGGACCATCTGCCGGCAGGCTTCGGTCGGCTGGAGCACCTCGCGCATCAGGAGCCGCGGCTGCCAGGGCTGAGCGTCGGCCCCCAGCACGCGGGACATCATCGTGCGGACGAAGAGGGCGAGCTTGGCGCGGGGGGCCGCGTCGTCGGGCCACTTCGGCAGCGGGACCTGTTCGACCCGCAGGCGGTGCGCGTAGCGGACCGTCTCGATGTACAGCTTCTGCTTGTCGCCGAAGTGATAGTTCACGGCGGCCAGATTGACGCCGGCCCGGCGGCAGATGTCACGGACCGTGGCGGCGCGGAAACCGCGTTCGGCGAAGACCGGTCCGGCGGCCTGGAGGATGCGGGTGCGCGTGTCGTCCACGGGGGATCGAAGTTTTGCTGGGAACGGAAGAACGTTCTTTGGAAGCCCGGTTAAACGGTCGTTTCAAACAATCGTATGAAACGGCCGTCCGGCGGGCAAGCCCAATCTTCCCAGGCAGGTCCGGCATTGTCGACACCACCGCGTTGCGAGCGTTTCACGTGAAACGCGCAGCGCGTGCGGGAACGTTTCACGTGAAACGCTACTGGTGCCATTCTCCCTCGAAGAACCCGAGATAGGCCTTGTTGAACCACACCGGCGATGAGGGCTGGCCCTCCTGGCCGAGCTTGTCGACCACGGTCACGACATATCGAGTCATGTGTCCAGGAACGTGGGTGAAGGTCGTGGTCTGGATCGGATCGTCGGTGACGCGCTCCACCATCCGTCCCGCGCGGTCCAGTTTGTAGACGCGATAGCCGGCGATCTCCCGCTCGGGACTCGGATCCCACTTGATTTCGGCGTCGCCGCTCCGCTCGCGGAGCAGCACGTGCTGCGGCTCGGCGGGGATGGTGAGGGCATAGGGCGAGGGGCCGCTCTCGGTCCCCAGCCGATTCACCGCCCGCACGATGTACGCCTTGACCGAATAGCGATAATCGCCCGCATCGGCATCCTTCTCCGCGAGGTCCACCTGCGTGTCCACGTAGCGCGATTCGGCGAGCGGTTGGTCGTTCAGCTTGCGGATGTTGCGGATGTCGCGGACGCCGTTGACGAGCGGCTCGGGATACTCGGGGTCGTTGTCGCGCCACGCGCCCCCCGGTCCCTTCGTCACCGTCGAGACCCGCACGTCGCCGCGGTAGACGTCGTAGCCCGCGATGTCCGGCGCGGCGCTCTTCGGCCACGCGACTTCGATCCTGTCCGCCGCGAGCACGCGGACCACCGGCGTCTCGACGACGCGCGGCTGGGTCCGCGCCTGCCGGCCGCGGTCGCTCTCGCGTCCTTCGGCATCGATCGCCGCGACCTGGTAGAAGTACGTCTTGCCGCGCTCGAGTCCTGCGTCCACGTGCGTGGGGGCGTCGGTCTCGGCGAGCTGCTCGAACTTCGTCAGCCACGCGTGCTCGGCCTGCGCGCGGTAGACGCGGTATTTCGCCGGCCGCGGTCCTTCGGCCGGCTTCCACGACAGCTTCGCGCCATCGTCGGCGGTGACGACCGAAAGGTCGACCGGCGGCCGCGGGCGGGGATCTTCGGCGGGGACGGCGTAGCGGTACGTCCAGAGTTGATTGCTCCGGCGCCCCTCGCTGGCCTGGTTCTCCAAGATGAACAGGTTGTACTCGGAAATGAAAGAGAGGTTGCGGGCCCGGCTCATGCTGGGATCGGGCTCGCGCTGCGGCTCCATTTTCTGCCACTCGAGCTTCCCGGCGTCGAGCGCCCACGTATCGAGCCGGCCCCCCGCTCCGTCCAGCCGCACGAGGCACAGGCAGACCTTGTTCAGCGGGTCGTATGCCAGCCGGGGAATGGTCGAGTAGGTGCGGGCCTTGGCTCCCGGAGGACGCGGCTCCAGGTCGTGCCCTTCCCAGCGGCCGGCGTCGTAGCGGTAGATCCACGTCCGCTCGTCGCTGCCGTACTGGCTGCCGAACATGACCAGGCAATCGTGCGCCTCGTCGTAGCAGACGCCCGTACCGTCGCGGGGAGAGGGCGGATCGGCGGCGGGCAGTCGCTGGAGGTCGTTCGCGTAGACGTCGTACGCCCACAGCGAGTTGGTCCCGCCGGTGCTGTTCTGCCCGCCGAAGGAAAGGGCCACCTCGTGGTTCGAATCGTAGGTCGCGGTGCCATTCAGATAGCCCATCCCCTCGCGCGAGCTGCGGTGCCCGCCGGTGTAGGGGGCGGGCCGCATGTTCGTCCACCGATTCGCTGCGGGATCATACGCCCACACCGGAGAATCCTTGAGCTTGACGCCGCGGCTGAACTGCCAGCCGTGTCCCAGCCAGCCTCCCGGAAAGGCGATGAACCGCCCATTGACGGGGTCGAAGACGTTCGTGCCGTCGACGCAGCACACGCCGGGGGGCGATGTGTTCGGAAATTTCTGCCGCCATTTTCCGGTGACGAGGTCCGCGGTGAAGAGGATGAACCCCTGGGGGGTGCCGTCGTGCCCGCCGTAATGAATCCACTGGCGGCGGACCGGGTCCCACGATCCGGAGCCTTCCCAGCCGAAGTCCGGAATCGGCGCCCCGTCGCGGGGGCTTTGCAGCACCCACTCGTTGAGCGGGTGGTCGGCGAACGGATTCTTGTCGACTACGCCCGCCGCGGCAGGCTGGAAGCCGCAGGCGATCGCCCACGACAGACACGCGGAGATCAACGGCCAGCGGAGAACAGGCGACATCGCAAGGGCCTCGAAGTGCGGAGGAGAGTGGAGAGCGTCCTTCGTAGCCGACGCTACGGATCCTGCCGAGATGCTTCACGAACTCGGAACGACCGGCTGGATCCTCGGGGAGTCCAATTTAGCCGCCCGTGCGCGGGAGCGAAACCGATCCGAGTGCCGGAGGGGGAATGACGTTGCCTTCCGCGCGTCTCCGCACCCGTGTCGAGGGGCGCACGACCTGACTTGCGACTCGCGGAGCCTTGTCCCCTCTCCCCCGCAAAGCCCAATAGCGTTCGGCACGGAATTTGCGCCAAGGCCCT
>JBBDNU010000208.1:0-10821 GCA_040877365.1 Planctomycetales bacterium | reverse complement strand
TCAACTCTCAACTCTCAACTCTCAACTCTCAACTCTCAACTCTCAACTCTCAACCAACCCCCCCTTCGTGCTCGAACTCACCGCCCAAGGCCCTGGCCCCGACCAGCAATGGAGCCGCAGGCTCGCGCCCGGCGAATCCTATGAATTGGGCCGCCAACGCCATCTCCCCTTGTGCGTCGCGTGGGACGAGCGCGTGTCGCGGAGGCACGCGCGGCTCCGCGTGGCGAACGGGCACGTCCTGGTGGAGCGGCTGCCCGAAGCCGCCAACCCGATCTTTTACGGAGGCCGCGCGGTCGATGAGTGCGGCGTGAGGCCGGGCGAGCAATTCGTGATCGGCGGGACGTCGTTCCGCCTGACCGAAGCGGCGCACGACGCGCCGTCTCCCGGCCCGCTCCCGGTCGAAGAACTCACGTTCGACCGTCAGGAGCTGCGGAACGTGCGGTTCAGCGACGCCGACAAGCGGATCGAAGTCCTCACGCGCCTTCCCGAGGTCATCTGGGGAGCGCGGACGGAGAGCGAATTGCACGAGCGGCTCGTCGATCTGATCCTCACCGGCGTGGAGCACGCCGAGGCCGTCGCCATCGTCGAGCCGGACGAGGACGATGCGGTCCGCGTGCTGCACTGGGACCGGCGGCGGGCGACGGCGGGCGCCTTCCGCCCGAGCGCGCGGCTCGTGGGGGACGCGCTCACGAAACGGCGACGCAGCGTGCTGCACGTATGGGAAACGCACTCCGCCGCGCCCAACGACTACACCGCCGTCGCCGGGTTCGACTGGGCCTACTGCACTCCCGTCGCCGAGCAGGCCGCCGGCCCGTGGGGCGTGTACGTGGCGGGGCGGCTCGGCACGCCGCTCCCCAGCGGCCGCATTCCGCCCGAAGAGGGGGGCCAGCTTCGCGCCGACGTGAAGTTCACCGAGTTCGTCTGTGAGATCGTGGGAACGGTCCGCCGGTTGAACGAGCTGGAACGGCAGCGGGCCGGGTTCCGGCAGTTCTTCGCGCCTCCCATTCTCGCGGCACTCGGCGACGATTTCGGCTCCGAGCTGCTCGAACCCCGCGAGTGCGACGTGACGGTGATGTTCTGCGACCTGCGGGGTTTCAGCCAGCAGGCGGAGGAGGCGGCCGACGACCTGCCCGGGTTGCTCGAGCGCGTCAGCCGGGCGCTCGGGGTGATGACGCACTGGATCCTGCATTACGGCGGAGTGACGGGGGACTTCCAGGGAGACGCGGCGCTCGCCTTCTGGGGCTGGCCGTTCGCCTCGGACCAATCGCCGATCAACGCCTGCCGCGCGGCGCTGGCCATCCGCCGCTCGTTCGCCGAGGCGCAGGAGCGGGCCGACTACCCGCTGCGGAACTTTCGGATGGGGATCGGCATCGCGCACGGGCGGGCCGTGGCGGGGAAGATCGGCACCAGCGAACAGGTGAAGGTCACGGTGTTCGGGCCGGTGGTGAACCTCGCCAGCCGGCTGGAAGGGATGACCAAGCCGCTGCGCGTGCCGATCGCCCTCGACGCCGCCGCCGCCGAGATCGTCCGCGAGCGGATGCCCGCCGAGGAAGGCCGGGTCCGCAAGCTGGCGCGGGTGCTGCCCTATGGGATGGAGTCGCCGATCGACGTGCACGAGCTGCTCGGGCCGCTCTCCGAGACGCCGGATCTCACCGACGAGCACCTCCGCCGGTACGAGGAAGGAGTCGAGCACTTCATCGCGGGCCGATGGGAGGAAGCGTATCGCCGCCTGCACGACATGCCCGCCGACGACCAGGCGCAGGACTTCCTCGCGCTGGTCATCGCCCAGCACAACCGCTGCGCCCCGCCCGACTGGGACGGCGTGGTCCGGCTGCCCGGCAAATGATCCACCATAGCCGGCGGGAAACTTCCCGCCGGCGCTCGCTCTCGCGGTTTCGCTTCCTCACGCGGTCGCACGATGGGCGGGGGCGTGTCGGCGAATCGCCGGCGGACGGTTGTCCGCCGGCTATCGGTCCGGTCGTGCGGTTCGTGATGGCGGAGGCTCGTGGAATCGGCGGTTCTTCGATCGGGTCGATCCCCATGATCCGCCGGGCCGCGGGTGACGACCTATGTTCCTTCACGGATGGGAGCCTCCCGCGACGAGCGCGCCTGTCCGCAATGCCGCATCGGCCTTCGCCAGTCGCCGAGCGGGTCACGACTCACCGAAGATGCACTTGGAGCAACCGCACGATGAGCCTCACGGAAACCGCTGCGCTCGATTCGCCCCGTCCCGAAATGCCGCACGATCGCCGCGACGAGTTCGCGACCTTCATCGCGGCGCTCGAATTGCGGCCGCGCTGCCGGGAGTTGCTGGAAACGCTCGACGCGCTGTTCGGTCCGAACGAAGCGGCGCCGGTCCCGGCCGCCGCGCGCTGAATCCCGACTCCCGATTTCCGGGCCCGATTTTTCCCGCGGATGGACTTTCCCCTTTTCGCGATTTCTGCTTAAATCGAGAAAGTGAACGGAACGGGGTGAAATTCATCGGACTCATCGGTCGTCCTTCAGTCGGGAAGGATTCGGGGCTCATGCTGCACTTTTCGTGCGATCTCTGTGGCCGGCAGCTCGGGGATCGGCGGTTCGTCGTCAAGATGGAAGTCTTCCCCGCGTTCGATGCGGACGAGATCGGCGATGAGGATCTCGACGTCGACCACCTCCAGGAGATCGCCGACGCGATCGCCGAGATGGAAGCCACCGGCAAGGTCCCGCTCGACGATTGCGGGACGAAGCACCTGCGGTTCGACCTCTGCCCGCACTGCCATCGCAAGTTCGCGAAGGACCCGCTCGGCCGCGAGTCGCTGCGGCGGCTGAACTTCAGCGAGAATTGATCGCCGTGGGACGGATTGGCAATCCGTCCTACTCCCGTGGGGCAGACATCCTTGTCTGCCTGGTGGTCCGAGTCAGCCAGTGAGCCGGCGGCAGGCTGGAAAGCCTGCCCCACGATGGCGGACGGATTGGCAATCCGTCCTACGGGTCCGTTTCCACGAACGCAAGGATGCCGGTTCGTGCGATTTCTTCCGCGTCGCGCTCCTCGCCGGCTGCCCCGTTCCCGCGGCCGGCGGCTCATGCTGCTGTTGCTCGTCGCGGCGTTCGTCGCGTACCGGCTGTTCTTCGCGCCGCCCCCCGAGCCGCCGCCGGATGCGGAATTCTCGTACGACCCCGCGCGGACGTGGCGGGTCGAGCGGGTGATCGACGGCGACACGCTGCTGCTCGAAGCGGGGCACCGCATTCGGCTGATCGGCGTCGATACGCCCGAAACCAAGCACCCCGACCGGCCCGTCGAGCCGCTCGGCGTGGAGGCGGCTGAGTTCACCCGGGGCTTCGTGGAGGACAAGGACGTGCGGCTCGGCTTCGACAAGGAACGCCGCGACCGCTATCGCCGCATCCTCGCCTACGTCTACGTGGAAGACCGGTCCCTGAACGAAGAGCTGGTTCGCGCTGGGTACAGCGTCGCCGTCACGAAGTTCCCTTACAGCGCCGTCATGAAGCGCCGCTTCGAGGCCGCCGAGGAGGAGGCCCGCGCCGCGGGCCGCGGCCTCTGGGCGCTGGAACCCGCCGAAGCCCGCTGACGCCCAGGCCCCGCAACGGTGGCCGCCGCGCCCGCCGATCGCGTAGAATCGAAACATCGCTTGCGGTTTCGCGACCCTCCTCGACAGGTGAACGCTCTCATGCGCCGCGCCCGCTTCACCATTCTCTCCTCCATCCCATTTGTCCTGTCGGGACTGGCGATTCTGCCGCTCCCGCTCTCGGCCGCCGGCGACGCGGCCCTCGCGACCTCGACCGCCGAGGCCGTGCAGGCCCGGCTGCGGGACGACGTCCGCTACCTCGCGTCCGACGAGTTGGAAGGTCGCGGCGTGGGGACGAAAGGACTCGACCAGGCGGCCGAGTTCATCCGCCGCGAGTTCGCCGCGGCCGGGCTCGACGTCCAGCGCGTGCAGGGGAACGCCTGGCAGACGTTCTCGATGGTCGCCGAGACGAAGCTCGGGCAGCCTAACCTGCTCTCTTTCGCCGGACCGGACGGCAAGACCGTCGAGCTCGCGCACGGCGTCGATTTCACCACCTGCTCGTTCGGCGGATCGGGAAGGTTCGCGACGGGAATCGCCTTCGGCGGCTATGCGATCGAATCGGACGACCCCGCGTACCGCGACCTCGCCGATCTCGACCTGAAAGGGAAAGCGGTCATCATCCTCCGCCGCGTGCCGCGGCAGAGCGCGGCCGATTCCCCGTTCTCCGGACCGCACGGCATGCTCTCGCAGCACGCGACGCTCCGGGCGAAGCTCGCCAACGCCTACTCGAAGGGAGCGGCGGCGATCCTGTTCGTCAATGACCCCTGCTCCAGCCGCGAACTCCGGGACAAGCACGCAGCGAAATCCGCGCAGGCCGACGAGCGGATCGTCGCCGCGGCGGAGAAACTCGTGCAGGTCGATCCGCAGGACCACGCGGCGCTCACCGAGGCGCGGAACAAGCTCGCCGCGCTGTTCGATCAGCGCAAGAAACTCGCCGAGCAGGGGGAGAAGATCGACGACGACCCGCTGATGAAGTTCGGCTACGGCACCGACGAGGAGAACCGCACCACCCCGATCTTCCATATTTCGCAGCAGGCGTGCGACCGGCTGCTCGCAGCGGCGGAGAAGCCATCGCTCGCCGAGCTCGAAGCCCGGATCGACGCCGAACTCAAGCCCGCGAGCTTCGAGCTTTCCGACTGGCGAGCCGAAGGCGCGGCCACCATCGAGCGGATTCAGGCGGAAGTCAAAAACGTGATCGGCGTCCTGGAAGGGGAAGGGCCGCTCGCCGACGAGACGATCGTCGTCGGCGCGCACTACGATCACGTCGGGCTCGGCGGGGCCGGCTCGCTCGCGCCGGGAGTCAAGGCGGTCCACAACGGGGCGGACGACAACGCCTCCGGGACGGCGGCCCTCATCGAGCTCGCCCGCCGCCTCGCCGCCCGCGACGAGAAGCTGCCGCGGCGGATCGTGTTCATCGCCTTCACCGGGGAGGAGCGGGGGCTGATCGGCTCGGCCCGTTACGTCCGCGAGCCGATCTTTCCGCTCGAGAAGACCGTCGCCATGTTCAACATGGACATGGTCGGCCGCCTGAAGGACGACAAGCTGACGATCTTCGGCAGCGGCACGTCCCCCCGCTGGGAGCCGCTCGTCGCGCGGCTCGCCCGCGCGGACGGCCTGAAGCTCACGCTTAAGGGGGCCGGCGTCGGGCCGAGCGATCACACCTCGTTCTACATGAAGAAGATCCCGGTCCTGCACTTCTTCACCGGCACGCACGGCGATTACCACCGACCCTCGGACGACTGGGAGAAGATCAACCTCGCCGGCATGCGGCGGGTCGTCGATCTCGTCGAGCAGGTCGTGCTCGACACCGCCCGCGCCGAAGAGCGCCCCGCTTTCGTCGAGACGAAACAGGCCGGCGACGTGCTCCGCGACGGGAACCGCCCCTACTTCGGCAGCATTCCCGATTTCGGCACCGACGCCGAGGGGTATGCGATCTCGGGCGTGGCGAGCGGCAGCCCCGCGGAAGAGGCCGGCATCAAGCCGGGCGATCTCCTCGTGCAGCTCGGCCCGCACAAGATCGGCAACCTGAGCGACTTCGATCTCGCGTTGCGCAAATTCGAGCCGGGGGACGAAGTCCCGGTGACCGTCCTCCGCGACGGCCAGACGGTCCAACTCAAGGCGACGCTGACGAAGCCGCGGTGATTGGTCGGCACCCGCTCGGCGAGCGTTCGTAGTGCGAGCTGAAGCTCGCACTACGAACGCTCTTCCGCATTGAATCCGCGGGCATCACGGCAACAGGTGGGCGACGGCGATGCGGTCGATCTCCTGGCCGTCGAGGAGCAGCGCGACGGTCTCTGCCTTCGTCAACCGCCGCTCGTCGCGGTAGAGGGGTTCGGCGGACGGGCCGGTGGGGTCCATGTGAACTTCCAGTCGCTGGTCGATAAGGTTCACGATCCAGTAGCAGGGAATGCCGGCCCGGGCGTAAAGCCGCTTTTTCGTGCCGGCGTCGATCCATAGCGACGAATCGGCGACTTCGACGATGAGGGCGATGTCGTCCGCCGCCGGGTGTCGGTGCAGATAGCTCCGCGCGTCGCCACGAACCGCCACGACATCCGGCTCCGGCTGGCTGTCCCCGGTCTCGATCGCACTTTGAATTCGGAGCCGCCATCCATCGGGCAAGTGCCTGCGGAGTGCCTCGTTGACCAGATCCAGCGTCCCGTCGTGCAGGGGGTTGTGAACCATTTTCGGCGTGATCCAGCCTTCGAGGAGTTCGACGCGGTCCTGCTCCGTCAGCAGCCCGTGCTCGATCAGCCGGTGATACTCCTCGACCGTGAAGCGGCGCACCGGCACCGGCGGAGGCTGCGCGATGTCCCATTCGGGAAGCGTGGCGGTGGACATGGACGTTCCTCATCCGCAGATGAATCGGCGCCGCAGCGAACCGGCCGCCGCCGCGGCTCAGAAACCGATTATAGCGCGCCGGCCGCCCAGTCCCGTAGCGGAATTCGCAAGAATTCCGACGGCGCGCGGACGAATTTCGCTACCATGGCGATCGCCGTATGCTGATCAACGCGAAGTCGCCAGCACGGTTGCGGTGCGAATGGAAGCAGACGAATCTACGACGCATGAACGCCGACACTCCGATCGACTGGGCCGCACTCGCCGCGGAATTGGGGATTCGATCCGGCATCAGTTCGCATGATGCTGCCAAAGCATTGGCGCGCCTCATCGGCGACGTACGGCTCGCGGCCAGCGTTGATTTCTACGTCGGAGCATATGCGGACTCCACCGTCGAGTGCACATCAAGTCTCTCGGCCGGCGCGGAACTTGCACGGCTGGCGCTGCGGCCACGGGCGGCCATCGAACGCTGCTGCACGATCTACAAAAACCATCCCGGCCGTCGGCGGCGCGTGGCGGTAGAACTTCTGCGGACGATCGCCGACGAATCGGTGATTCCGTGGATCGACGAATTTCTGAACGATCCCGATGAATACATCCAATCCTGCGGAGCCTCCGCCCTGCAGGAGTTGATCTTCGCCGACCTGATCGAACCGGAACAGGTCGAGCCGTTCCTCGCGCAGTTCGACCGGCATCCGAACGCCGGCGTTCGACATGTGGCGGACGAAATCCGAAAACATCGGGAGTGGGTGGCGGGCCTTTCACGGGATGATGACGCGACTCCGGCGGAATGATTCCGCCTCGGTTTCCGCCGGTTTCCGAGCGATGCGGGAAATTCCTCCCGCTCCGCCCGGATTTTGTTGGATCCGGCGCTCCGCGGCGGTTAGCCTGCAGGGCGTGGACGTTCGGCGACGCCGGATCGTTCGCTCCTTCTCAAGCTCATCCGTTCATCCGCCGTGGAGTCCACCATGCGTCCGATTCGCTGTCGCCGGTTTTGGCCCGCGCTGCTCGCGCTGTTGCTTCTGGCGTCGGCGGGGCCGGCGCTCGCCGCTCCCCCCGAGACGCTGCTCGCTGAAGAGTCGGCCGTCTATCTCCGCTACGACGGCTTGAAGTCGCACCGCCCGGCCTACGAGAAGACCACGCTCGCCGGGCTGTTGGAAAACGAGTTCGGCCCCCTGTGGAAGTACGTGGCGACCGCGGTCCAGGAGGCGCTCGGCCCCGAGGCGCTCAGCGAGCAACTGCTCCGCGGGGGCGAGCCCGACGAGCTGCTCGCCGCCCAGGCCTCGCTCAAGCAGTTGCCGCAGTTATGGGACTACCTCGACCGGCACGGCGTGGCGCTGGGGGCCGAGATCAACGACCCGAACCCCGCGATGCCGCAGTGGCAGATCACCTTCGTCTTCCCCGACGCCAAGGAAGCGGCCGACCGCGACGCCGTCCTCGCCGGGTTCCGCGTGCTGGCGATGCTTACCGAGAGCGAGGTCAAGGAGATCGAGCGCGAGAAGCGGAAGGTGATGGAGATCGTCTGGGGGGTAGCTACGCCGATCGCCGCCCGCTGCTGGCAGGAAGGAGACCACGTGCTGCTGACGATCGGCAGCCAGCCCATCGAGCACACGCTCGCCCTCGTCGATGGGAAGCGGAAGAGCCTGTCGGCGAACCCGGCGCTGGCGCGGCTGGCCGGCTTCAAGCAGTACGACACGTACCTCCGCGGCTTCGGCGACACGAAGCGCATCTTCGAGCTGGTTCCCATGGTGTTCCCGCCGGGGCAGGCGCTGCTCGACGAGTTCGGGCTGAGCGGGCTGCACGGCTTCGCGTTCCACCTCGGTTTCGAGGGGACTTACCAGCGGAGCACGGTGTTCGTCGAGGCCCCCGAGCCGCGGAAAGGGCTGCTGCAACTGCTGGCCGCGCCGGGCGAGGCGTCGCTCGCCGATCTGCCGCCGCTGCCGCCGGACACGGTCTCGGCCGCGGTGTCGCGGTTCGATTTCGAGCGGAACTACGACGCGATCCTCGCGGCGCTCGACACGGGGCTGAAGCTCGTCGATCCGAACGCCCCCTCGGCGCTGGAGGCGGTCAAGGAATTCGAGACCGCCGCGGGGATCGACCTGCGGAAGGATCTGTTCGCCGCGCTCGGCTCGAACGTGGCCGTGTACAGCGGCGCGAGCGAGGGCCCGCTGATGCTCGGGATGACGTTCGCCGTCGAGGTCCGCGACGAGGCCCAGGCGCTCGCGTCGATCGAAAAGCTGCTCGGCGGAATGCGGGCCGCGACCGGGACGGACATCAGCGTGCGGACGAAGAAGCACGGCGAGACCGACCTGCACATCGTGCGGGTCGCGGAGCAGGGGTTCCCGTTCGCGATCACCTACGCGGTGCGGGACAAGTGGCTCGTCACGTCGTTCTACCCGCAGCCGGTGATGGGCTTCCTCGACCGCGCCGCCGGAAAGCTGACCACCTGGAAGGTCCCGGCGGAGGTCGAGCGGCTCGTGCAGGAGGCCCGCGGCGACGCCGGCGGGGTGCGCGTCACGAGCATCCAGGTCGGCGATCCGCGCCCGTCGGTCTCGTCGGTCCTGTCGATCGCCCCGTTCTTCGGCTCGCTGGTGGGCGCCTTCTCCGGCCAGCAATCGAGCTTCGACGTTTCGATGCTCCCCAACAGCCAGGCGGTCGTCGAGAAGCTCACGCACAACGTGACGGTCGCCGTGGACGACGGAAAGAGCCTGCGGTTCGAGACCTATTCCTCATTGCCGATGCCCTTCAATCTGAACGGGGTCGAGTTGTACGCGCTCGCGTCGTTCGCGCCGCTGTTGTTTCTGGGGATCGGGTTCTGAGCTACGGAATTGCTCCGAAAGTGGAAACGGGGTCACTGGAACCGAGCCCCGGTCGCACGGTCTGAAGGGGAGAAATGCAATGGGCACACCGCTGGCCGGTTGGGACCCCGCCGAGGCTTGGCAGCCGGCCCCGGCCGAACCGTGGGACCTGAAGTGGGCCGCCCATCTGCATCGCCGGGCCGCCTTCGGCTTCCCGGCGCAGCCGGTCGGGGTCGGGGGCAAATCGCAGAAGCCCCACGAGCGGCTCAAGCAGGCCGCCGCGGAAGGACGCGACGCGTCGGTCGAGCGGCTGCTCGCCGGCCACGCCGGCCTGTCCGAGTTCGACGACCTGATGGACGCGCTCGGCGGGAGGATTTCCAAGACGACCGCGCCGTATTATTTCGGCGGGCCGCCGGTCGAGAAGCTGCAAGGCTGGTGGCTGTACCGGATGTTCCATACCCCGCACCCCTTGCGGGAGCGGCTCACGCTGTTCTGGCACGATCACTTCGCGACGAGCATCGCCAAGGTGGCGAGCATGCCCGCGATGCTCGCGCAGAACCGGCTCCTCCGCCGGCACGCGCTGGGCCGGTTCGGCCCGCTCCTGCACGACGTCAGCCACGACCCGGCGATGATCGTCTGGCTCGACACGAACAAGAACGTCAAGGGCCGCCCCAACGAGAACTACGCCCGCGAACTGATGGAGCTGTTCAGCCTCGGCGTCGGCAACTACTCCGAGCGGGACATCCGCGAGGCGGCCCGCGCCTTCACCGGCTGGGGGGCCGCCGGCGGCGAGTTCCTGTTCAACGACGCGCTCCACGACGACGGCGAGAAGACCGTCCTCGGCCGCACCGGCGAATGGGCCGGCGACGACGTCGTGCGGATCGTGCTCGAGCAACCCGCCTGTCCCCGCTTCCTGGCGCGCAAGCTGTTCCGCGAGTTCGTCAGCGAGGCGGGGCCGCTGCCGGACGCCCTCGTCGAGCCGCTCGCCCGCCGGCTCCGCGAGACCGACTTCGACCTCGCCGACTGCCTGGGAATCATCCTCCGCTCGCGGATCTTCTTCTCGGACGACGCGTACCGGGCGCGCATCAAGGGCCCGGTCGAGTACGTCGTCGGGGCGCTCCAGAGCTTCAACGCCCGCGTGCCGGTCGAAGGGCTCGCCACCGCGATGGAAGGGTTGGGACAAGCGCTGTTCGCCCCGCCCAACGTGAAGGGCTGGGACGGCGGCGAGGCGTGGATCAACTCGGCCACGCTCGTCGCCCGCCACAACCTCGCGGAACGGCTCGTCGGAGGCCGCGACGACGTGTTCCAATCGAAGATCGACCCTGCGGCAATGACGATCGACGAGACGGGGACTGATGCCGAAAAGCAAGTGGATTTCCTTCTGAATCTCTTGCTCCAGGGCGACGTCGCGCCCGAAGTCCGCAAGAGGCTGACGGAACACGCGGAGGGCGGCAAACCGCCCGAATCGTTGCGCACGCCGGCGGAAGCCGCCAACTACGCGTTGCGATTGAGAAGCGTCACGCATGCCATCATGCTGCTGCCGGAGTACCAATTGGCCTGAATGAACAGGGAGGGGTCGGGGCTTCAGAATTTCAGTTTTGCCACGCAAAACTGAAATTCTGAAG
>JBBDNU010000207.1:0-1982 GCA_040877365.1 Planctomycetales bacterium | reverse complement strand
CGAGTCGCCCCCAGCCGCTCCATCGCCGGCAAATTCTCCCACATTGGATGAAACTGCGCAACATCAAAACTTGCGCTGCGGGCTGGTGTGCCGCGAGGCGTACCACCGCAACAGCACGCGGAACGGGGGCGTGAACCGCTCCGGGTGCGCCTCGACCTCGGCGGCGAGCTCCGACACCTCGCGCCAGGCGACCTCGGCGATCTCCGCCGGATCCGGGCGGAACAGTTCGTCGCCGATCGCGACCGCGCGATAGAGCACCGTGTGCTCGTTGGCCGTCTCCGCCCCGGCGGCGAATTTCTCGAGCCGCTCCAGGGGGAGACGGAGTCCCAGCTCCTCCTCGAGCTCGCGCGGGGCCGCGGCGTCGTAATCTTCTCCGGCCGCGAGGTGCCCGGAGGCGGAGGACGTCCAGCGGCCGGGGAACTCGTCCTTGGTTTCCGTGCGCTTCTGCACGAGCAGCCGGCCGGCCGGATCGAACACGAACACGCTCACCGCCCGGTGCAACAGCCCCCGCGCATGCACCTCGGACCGCGGCGCGCGACCGACCACGCGGTCGGCGGAATCGACCACATCGAAGACTTCTTCGGGCATGTCTCACTTCCGCCCGTCGAAGTGCTCGACCAGCTCCATCAGCTTGCGGCGGGCCTGGCCCAGCTCGCCCGCGTCGAACGCTTCGAGGCCCGAGCGGGCCATCTCGGCGGGGGTCTCCGGCGGCCGCGTGCGGACCGTCGCTTGCGCCCCGGGCAGCTCCTGCGACGCGCGGCGGGGCACGGGGGCCGGCGCCTCGCGCCCCTGGTGGCGGGGCTTGGTCTTCTTCGGCGTCGCCTTGCGGACCGGCCGGCGCCCCGCGGCCTTCTTCTTCGGCGAGGGCCTGGCGGCCGGCTTCTTCCGCCCGGCGGCGGCCTTCTTCGAAGCGGCGGCCTTCCGCTGCGTCCCCTTCTTCGCGGCCTTCTTCTTCATCGCGAAACCCTTTCGCTTCGAGAAATGATGCGAAGGAATCATTCCTTCGCGCTGTCCGGAGTGCGGATGTTCTCCGGCGTGACCCCCTGCTTCGCCCGCTCGTCGAGCGCCGCGGCGAAATCCGGCGAGCCGTCCGCGCGGAGCGGCTCGGTGATGTGGGTCGTCTCCTTCGAGACGGTGAACGGCAGCTTCGACGGTTTCGCGGCGGGGGGCGGCGCGTCGGCGGCCGAGGCGATCCCTGCCGCCATCAAGACGGCGATCAAAGCAGCTCCCGTCCACCGCACACCAGCCCGCAGCGCAAGCCAGGGAGGCACCTCCAGAAGGCACGGGTTGTCGTTGGATTTTGGCCGCATAGGTCGTTCTCCCTCGGTAGCGCGTTCTAATGTTGCGCTGTTGTTTTGCGCCTCATGCCCCCAGCGCAGTGAAGCCGCAACCAAAGGTCACGCGAAGACGCGAAGGATATATGAGCCGAGGGGTTTATCCCCTCGGTGGGGAACACGCGGGGATTCGGAGGAATCTCGCGTCACTGATCCGGTTCGCCGGAAGAGCACCGAGGGGGTAAACCCCTCGGCTCCTTGGTTCGATGGAGAATTCGGTCCAATGGAGAATTCGCGCACGATGCGCGAAATTCGATCGTTTGCTGTGCGGCGCCTGCCCCCAGCGAAGGCGGGGGCGGGCATCCACCAGATGCGCGGAGGGCGAAGGCACTGGATTCCCGCCTGCGCGGGAATGACGGCATCGCCACTCACGAGACAGCGCAACATCAAAACCGGCGCGTCGGGCTACGATTGAGCATGCGGTGTCGATGGGACTGGTCATGGCGTGCCGGCCTCCGGGGTGGGCGTGCGGACCACAAGGTCGTCGCCGGTGCCGTCATCGTCCGCCGCAGCGCTGCCGCCGTCGTCGATTTCATTCTGCCCGACGCTGTAGAGGAGATAACCGCTACCATCTTCCGTCGGCCGGTAGATCAGCGGCTTGCCGCTGAAGAGGTCGTCGGGGACCGCCGCGATGTACTTCGGCGCGAG
>JBBDNU010000206.1:0-54785 GCA_040877365.1 Planctomycetales bacterium | reverse complement strand
TTGCCGCGCATCGCGGTTCTCGCGATCGGCAGGGGGCCGAAAAGAGCTGCGTCCCATTTTCCATCCATGCGTCCCATTTTCCATCCATTTTCCATCGCCTCTTCGCTACTCGTCCTGACCTGACGGAACTGCGGACAGGCGGAAGCCCACGAAGTCGTACCGGTACACCGGCGCGGTGTGGGAGCGGGTCGCCGACCGGACGACGACCGATCTGCCGCTCCAGCTCCCGCCCCGGAGCACCCGGACCACCCGGCCCGAGCCATCGGTCGGGCCCGGCGGATCTTCCGCCGGCGAATTGGCGTAGTACTTCCCATCGTGCCTATCCTGACACCATTCCGATACGTTTCCCAGCATGTCGTACAAACCGAAGCTGTTCGGACGCTTCTGTCCCACCAAGTGCGCGAACTTCTCGTCGATGTCCCAGGCGTTCTCGTGGAACCAGGCGTAATCCCACAGCAGGTCCGCGTCGTCGCCGAAATGACACTTCGTGTTCGTCCCCGCCCGGCAGGCGTACTCCCACTCCGCCTCCGTCAGCAGCCGATACTTCTTCTCCTCCTTCTCGCTCAGTTTTCGGCAGAACGCCTGCGCGTCATCCCAACTCACAAGCGTCGCTGGATAGTTCGCACCTTCCCGGACGTATGCATTTCCTTTCCAGGGGGTCGTCCCCATTACCGCCGACCACTCCCCCTGCGTCACCTCCGTCTTCCCAACGTACAATGGGCGCGTCAGCGTCACGACGTGCCGAGGCTGTTCCCGATCTCCCCATTCCTGTTGGAAAAACGAGTCGGCCTTCAACACCTGTTCGATCTGTTGCGGCGTGGATCCCATCAAAAACTTCCCTGGCGGGAGCAGCACCAGTTCCATTCCGATCGAGTTCTTCTCGACTACCGGCCGCTTGAGATGATCCGCCCACCCCTGCTGAGCCGATTTCGCCGCCGTCTCCGCCTGCGTAACCGTGCGGTTCACCGTGGCGTCGAACGGGGCGACGAGGATCTCGACGCCACTGAGATCGCGTGTGACGGGCGTCCCGCGCTCCGGCTGCTCCTCCCGGGCAGGCACCGTCGACGACACCGAGACCAGTGCGACGATGCTCAGCAACGTCCGGATCGGGTGGAACATTTCGACTCTCCTGGCACGGGGTGTGACGTGGCGACCATTCTTCGACAGGCTGGGCGAACGCCGTTGAAGCGTCTGGGGGGGCGAAAAGGCGCGAAAAAGGGGCAGCTCTTTTTGAGCCCTCTTTTGGGGGCCGGACATCTCCAGCCGCCACGGCTCGATTGAGAATGTGGTGGAAATACCCGCGCGGGAGGGATGCGCGAATGCCGAGGCATGCGTGCAGGCTAACTGCGGTCATGTGCGAATGTCAAGAAGATTCCAATTGGCCTAGAGCCCCCTGCGCTCGCGGCTGCGCCGTGAGGCTTCGGGTCGCGGCTAACCGTCCCTCCTTGTTTCTCGAAGACCTGGCTTCCCCTTGATTTCCCCCGGCACGCGCCCCTACGCTCGCGGTTGCGCCGTGAGGCTTCGGGTCGCGGCTAACCGGTTCAGGAAAATGCGGAGTCGTTGCAACCAGTGGAAACCGAGCGAACCGATACGTTTCGGATTCTCGATGCCGCGGCCAACCGCGTGCGCGAAGGGTTGCGCGTGGCCGAGGACTATGCGCGGTTCGTCTTGGACGACGGTCATATCTCGCGGTTGCTGAAAGAGTTGCGGCACGAGTTGGCCGGGCGGTTGGCGGGGTTCGAGGCGTCCGGGATGATCGCCGCCCGCGATACGCTCCGCGACGTGGGGACGGAAATCTCGACCGCGACCGAAGCGGCGCGGGGCGTGTCGTTGGATGTCGTGCGGGCGAACCTGCGGCGGGCGGAAGAGGGATTGCGGACGCTCGAGGAATTCGGAAAGCTGCTCGATCCGGTCGCGGCGACGGAGTTCGGCCGGTTGCGCTACCGGGCCTACACGCTCGAAAAGGCGATCCTCGCGGCGGACTCGGCTCGCGAGCGGCTGGCCGGCTGCGACCTGTGCCTATTGCTGACCGCGGCGAGTTGCTCCGTCGGTGTCGAGCGCGTCGCGCGGGAAGCGCTCGCGGCCGGCGTGCGGATGATCCAGGTTCGCGAGAAGTCGCTGGCCGACGATGAGTTGCTCGAGCACGCGCGTCGGGTGCGGGAATGGATCCGCGAGGCGGGGGCGTTGCTGATCGTCAACGACCGGCCGGACGTCGCCGCCCTGGCCGACGCCGACGGCGTGCATCTCGGGCAGGACGACCTGCCGGTCCGCGAGGCGCGGCGGATCGTCGGCCCGCGGCGGTTGATCGGCGTCTCGACGCACGACATCGAGCAGGCGCGGCAGGCGGTGCTCGACGGGGCCGACTATCTCGGCGTCGGCCCGACGTTTCCCTCGGGAACGAAGGAGTTCGCCGCATTCGCGGGGATCGACTTCGTGCGCGCAGCGGCTGCGGAGATCTCGCTCCCGTGGTTCGCGATCGGCGGGATCGGTCCCGAAAATCTCGGCGACGTCCTCGCCACCGGCGCGACGCGCGTCGCGGTCAGCGCCGCAATCTGCGCGGCGGAGGATCCTGCGGGCGTCGCGCGGCGGATGCTGGATCGTCTCGGCAGTTGATGCCACCGGATGCGAATCGAAGGATTTCGACGCAAAGACGCGAAGGCGCAAAGCAGCGCAAAGGGGAGCGTGAATCACTCGTAGCCGATGCTGCCAGCACCGGCGCTTCCATGGGACAGCGTTCTTGGGAAGTACTGTCATTCCATCCGCGAGCGCACCTCCACCGTGCGCCCCTGGCGCGAGGATTGCACACCCGCGAGCATGATTTCGGTGATGTGCCGGGCGGCGCGGGCGTTGCACAGAGGAGGCTGAACGCCGCGGCGGATGCAGTCCGCCCAGTGCTGGTGCGAGTTCTCGACCGGGTAATCCGCGAGATCGACCGGCTCGACGAGGGGCGGGGCGTCTTCGTCCACCCGCGAGCTGGGCCGCCAGTGCGTGAGCGTCTCCACGTCGCTCGTCAGTTTCCCTTCCGTGCCGTGGATCGAGAACTCTCCCGTGCGGGCCGCGTCGCACCAGCCGGTCTCGGCCACGCCCAGCGCGCCGCTCTCGAAGTCGAGGAGCAGGGCCGCGGTGTCCTCGAGCCGCGTCGGCTTGGCGACCGTCGTGCAGCGGCCGGTGACCGCCTTCACTGACCCGCACACCGTCACCAGGATCGCGATCGCGTACACCCCCATGTCGAACAGCGCGCCGACGTCCGCCTGCGAGGCGTCGAAGAACCACAGCGCATCCGCCGGCTCTTCTTCGAGGATCTGCTGGATGCCCGCGTAGTACACCTCCGGTCCGCCGTGGCTGAATCGGCACCGCGCCGCCGAGACCGTCCCGAGCTTGCCCGCCCGCGCCATTTCGCGGGCGGCGAGCAGGCACGGCATCGAGACGTAAGGCAGCGCCAGGACCGTGCGGTCGCTCGCCTCGACCGCCTGCACGAACCGCTCCGCCTCGTCGAGCGAGGTCGAGAGCGGCTTCTGCATGTAGACGTGCTTCCCCGCTGCGAGCGCTTTCAGTCCCCACTCGACGTGGATCGGGTGCGGGACCGCCACGATCACCGCGTCGATCTCGGGATCGTCGATCACCTCGTCGTAGCTCCGGGTGCAGCGGGAAACGCCAAACTTCCGGCGGATCGTGTCGAGCCGGGACTGTTTCCGGCCCGCGACGACGACCACTTCGGCGTCGGGGACGGCGGCCATTTCGGGGAGGTGCATCTTGGCGGCGATGCCCCCCGCCCCGATGATGCCGACGCGCAGCGTGCTCATGGCGGTCTCCCAGGGAGGGACTAGGGAGTAGAGACTAGCAGAACCGCCGTCGCCTGTCGTGCGGTCTTCGGTGGAGGCCGAAAGCCCGCTGTGGATCGGTCCAACGTTTGTTGATGCGATCCGCGCCCCGTATAATCTTCGCTCCGGCTAGTCCCTATTCCCTGGTCCCCAGTCACTCCTATGCCCAGTTGCGTTCTCGCCTATTCCGGCGGCCTCGACACCTCCGTCATCCTCGGCTGGCTGCAGGACGAAGGCTACGACGTCCACTGCGTGTACGTGGACCTCGGGCAGCCCTGCGAGGACCGCGAGGCGATCCTCCAGAAGGCCCGCGACCACGGCGCGGTCTCGTCGCGGCTGATCGACGTGCAGGAGGAGCTGTGCCGCGACTTCGCTGTTCCCGTCATGCAGTGGCAGGCGCGGTACGAAGGCGTGTACCTGCTCGGCACGTCGATCGCCCGCCCCTTGATCTCGAAGGTCTGCCTGCAAGTCGCCCGGGAAGTCGGGGCCGACGCCTATGCCCACGGCGCGACCGGCAAGGGGAACGACCAGTGCCGGTTTCAACTGGCGGCCGAGGCGCTCGAGCCGGACATCCGGATCATCGCTCCGTGGCGGATCGAGAAGTTCCGCACTCGATTCCCCGGGCGGACCGAGATGATCGCCTACTGCGCAGAGAAAGGGATCCCGGTCAAGGCGACGGCGGCGAAGCCGTACAGCTCCGACGAGAACTGCCTGCACATCAGCTATGAAGCGGGGAAGCTCGAAGACCCGGCCGTCGCGGGGTTCGACGTCGTCGATTTCGGCATGACCGTCTCGCCGCAGGACGCGCCCGACGAAGTGGAGACGATTGCGATCGGCTTCGAGTCCGGCGTGCCGGTCTCGCTCGACGGCAACAAGCTCTCCGCGAAGGAAATGGTGCAGGCGCTCAACGCGATCGGCGGGCGGAACGGCGTGGGGCGGATCGACATCGTCGAGAACCGCTTCGTCGGCATGAAGAGCCGCGGCGTGTACGAGGCCCCCGGCATGACGATCCTCTACGAGGCGCACCGCGCCTTGGAGCAGCTCACGCTCGACCGCGACCTCGCCCACCTCCGCGACCGCATTTCCCCCGAAGTGGCCGAGATGGTCTATTACGGCTTCTGGTACGTCCCCAAGATGGACGCGCTGCTGGCGTTCATCCGCGAAACGCAGCGGCCGGTGACCGGGCACGTCGAGGTCGCCCTCTACAAGGGGAACGTGATGATCGCCGGCCGCACCAGCGCCAACAGCCTGTACGACGCCGACGTCGCGAGCATGGAGAAGGGGGGCTCGTACAACCAGACCGACGCCGAAGGCTTCCTCCGCATCATGGGCCTGCCCAGCCGAGTGCAAGGGCGGGTGCACCGGCGGGATTATTAGCGTGCGGAGTTTGGAACAGGGGTGGTCTCCCCCTCACCCTGACCCTCTCCCCCGCAGAGCCGGGGGAGAGGGGACGAGGCATGCTCCCCATCCTGTATGATGATCCATTCCCCTCGCACCCTCGCCATCGGCGACATTCACGGCTGCCACGTCGCGCTCGACGCACTGCTCGAGCGCGTGCGGCCGACGCTTGAGGACACCGTGGTCGTCCTGGGCGACGTCGTCGATCGGGGGCCGGGGACCAAGCAGGCGATCGACCGGCTGCTCGCGCTCCGCGACGAGTGCCGGCTCGTTTTCCTGCAGGGCAACCATGAGGACATGCTGCTCCGCGCGCTGGACGGCGGCGGGTGGATGGCCGCCTGGCTCCAGTTCGGCGGTATGGAAGCGCTCGCCTCCTACGGCGGGCGGCCGGATCGGATTCCTCCCGAGCACCTCGATTTCCTCCGCCACGGCCTGCCGTATTTCGAGACGGCCGACACGATCTTCGTCCACGCCAACCTCGAACCGGGCGTGCCGCTGGACCGGCAGAAGCCGGATTGGCTGCTGTGGAAGCACCTCACGGGCGAAGAGCGGCCGCACCCCTCGGGCAAGCGCATCGTCTGCGGCCACACGTCGCAGCAGCACGGGCAACCGGTCACGCTCGACGGCTGGCTGTGCCTCGACACCTGCGCGTCTGGCGGCGGACGGCTGACGTGCCTCGACGCGGGTTCCGACACGGTCTGGCAGACGACGCAAGCGGGCCAGGCCTTCGGCCCGTTCGCGCTGTCGGACATCGCGCGGCCGTTTTAGCACCGACCTGTTCCCGTTCCGGACGCGGCGGAAGAGAAAGGCGACGCGAGCGCGCGAGCGGGTGGCGTATTTTTCCGAGTGGCTGTGGGTTCGGGTGCTGTCGCGCCCGCGCTTGACCTAAACCTTCCTGCTGCGGGTTCGGGTGCGCCGCTTCTTGATCCCGTGCTTCGCGGACTTCTTCTTACCCTTTGCAGGGCGTTCAGGCTCGATGCCGAATGCAGCAGACTTGGCGGATTTCTTGCCCTTTCCAGGACGAATTCTCTTGCCGCCGAGTTCCGGCGACTTCGTGGATTTCTTCGCCCGCATCTGTTTGCCCGCAATCGATGCGGCTTCGCTCGGGCGCATTGCCGGTTTTGTCGGTTGCGTTGGCATGAACCACCAACGCAGCTTCGGCCCGACACTCAAGTGCCCCGCCGGCGACAACAGTTCCCAATCGGCCACTTCGGGCAGCGATTCATCTTCTGGTTCGTCCGGCGCCGGCGGCCCGGGAACGACCTCGAGTTCGCTGCCGTCAGCCATCCGCAGCCTCAGCCCGATCGCGTCGACCGGAGCGATCATGAAGGGCGTTGCCTCGAATACCGGGCTCTCGGAGGCGATGTATTCGCCCGTCTCCAGTTCCCGTTTGCCGATCGTCCCCGACGCGGAGGGCACGGCCCCTTCGGAATTCAGCATCAGGGAACGGTTCGCCGACTTCAGGAGCCATGGCGACGCGCGCACTCCGAGAACGTACGCGCCGTAGAGCGCGTGGGACCGCGCGGGCGCGCTTCCGGGCCGCAGGTCGCCAAAATGCAGCGTCAACTCATCCCCGTACGAGACTCGCGCGAATCGGAACGGCTGGCCGATCAACTGCGCAAGGTACGCATGCAACCCCGACAGGTCGTCGCGGGCCGATTCGTGCGCTTCGCTCAGATCGATAACGTTGATGTTCATTCCTGTTCGCCACGGAACTCCGGCACCTTGCCGCGCAACTCGTGGTAGTCGAAGTCGCCGTCCGGCCCGGAACCCCGATCGCCTCGCCGCTTGCACTCTTCAATATAATCGCCGAACTCGCGGCGCTCTTGCGGGGTCATGTCGAATTCGCGCGCGACCGCCTCGATCTGGCGGATGTCCCGCTTCCTGGCCATTTCGCGAACCGAAGAAATGTTGCCGCAGGACGGGGTGATGCGCCGGGATCATTCTGTATGAAGTCTATTCTCCGACGCCGGAGTAGGGCAACGCCGACTCGGCCGCGAAACTGCGAACGCGGCACTCATTGGTCGAAGGAAGGCACTTCGATTCCGTCCCGGTCGCGGGCAATGCAGATCGGCTGCGTCACGATTTCGAACGTGGCCAACTCGCTGAGCGGGACGTCGGCGTCGCCCACGCGGATCGTCGTGGACCGCAGCCGTTCGAGCTCCTCGGTCGCTGCCGCCGCGCCGCGTTCGCGCAGTGTGTCGGTAATCTGTTGCGCATGCGACGTCATCCGGTCGGCGGCCTCGCCGATTGGAAGGCCTAACGCATCCGCCCGGTCGCGATCGAGCCGGATCCGCACCGTCGGCGCGTCGCCCTTCGGCGGTATGGGGATCAAGTCGCCCGGCGCGAGCGATTCGACGACCGGATCCTCCGCTCCGAAGGGCAGCCTCTCGATGTTTCGCAGCCGCTCGGTCAGCTTCGAGAGAAATGCCCGCTGGTCCGCCGACCGATCGAAAGTCGCGTAGAACTCCGCCCTTCCTCCATAGCTGTGCGCACGAACGTCGCGCAGTTCCGGAATGGTCCATAGATCGTCGAGAATCGGCTGGGCGATTTCGCTGTCGACGAATTCCGTGTCCGCGCCCGGCATCTCGACCACGATCCTGACCCGCGCCGGCGCGCGTTCGCAACCGGCGGCGATCACGATCGCGAGGACGCATCCCAGCCAGAGACTTGCGGAACGCATGGGGACGGCTCCGTGTGGGGCGGGTGAACTCACTCGAGCGAGAGGCCGAGTTCGCGTTTCACGTCCGCCAGACTCGTCGTCTGCGGCTGGCGGGCGCGTTCGTCGAGCAGGGCCATCAGCTTCTCGTTGCGGCGCGTGAGGGCGATTTCCTCGTCGAAGTCGTCGACGGCGGTCAGCAGGAACTCCGTGCCGTCCGCGGCCTGCACCACGATGTCCTCGCGGCGGGCCTGCGTCATGCCCGCGAAGGCGGGCATCCAAGGGCGGCGCGGACGACGGGCTGGATTCCCGCCTGCGCGGGAATGACGGGAAGTACTGTCATTCCGAAAGATGAAACACCACCATCTTCTCCTCCGTCATCTCGCGGACCGCGTACCGCGGGCCTTCCTTGCCGAGGCCGCTGTGCTTCAGGCCCCCGTAGGGCATCAGGTCGGCCCGCCACTGGGAACTCCAGTTGACGTGCAGGTTCCCCGACTCGACCTCGCGGGCGAACTTGAACGCGCGGCCCACGTCCTGCGTGAAGATCCCCGCCGCCAGGCCGTACCGCGTCGAATTCGCCAGCCGGATCGCCTCGTCGATGTCGGAAAAAGTTGTGATCGCCACGGCGGGGCCGAACAGCTCCTCGCGGCTGACGCGCATTTCGGGATCGACGTCGTCGAGGATCGCCGGCGTGCAGAGCGCCCCCTCGCGCATCCCTCCCATGACGAGCTTCGCCCCGCCGGCGACCGCTTCTTCGATCCACTCGGCGACGCGCTTCGCGTCGGCTTCGCGGACGAGCGGGCCGACCTTCGTCTCCGCGGCGAACTGATTGCCCACCGACAGCGCCGCGACGCGGGGGCGGAGGGCGTCGAGGAAATCGCCCTTGACCTTGCCCGCGGTCAGCACGCGCTGGGCGGAGATGCAGGTCTGGCCGGCGTTGGCGTAGCCGGTCTTGGCGATCGCGTCGGCCGCCTTGTCGAGGTCGGCGTCGTCCATGACGATCACCGGGCTGTTGCTTCCCAGCTCCATCGTGACCCGCTTCATGCCGGCCATCTTGCAGATCGTCTCCCCGATCTCGAAGCTGCCGGTGAAGCTGATTTTGCGGACGCGGCGGTCGGCGCAGATCGCCTTGCCCAGCTCGCCGCCGGGACCGGTAATGCAGGCGATCGCCTCGGGGGGCAGCCCCGCTTCGAGCAGGATCTCGACGAGCTTGAGGGCCGAGAGCGGCGTGTCGCTCGCCGGCTTGACGATCACCGCGTTTCCTCCCGCGATCGCCGGGCCGACCTTGTGGCACACGAGCATCAGCGGGAAGTTGAACGGCGTGATCGCGGCGACGATCCCGCACGGCACGCGGAGCGTGAAGCCGACTTTTCCCGCGCCGTTGGGAGCGCCGTCGAGCGGCACGCATTCGCCGGAGAGCCGGCGGGCCTCCTCGGCGGACAGCTCGATCGTGTCCCGCCCGCGGTCCGCCTCGAACAGCCCCTCGGCGAGGATCTTGCCTTCCTCGGCGCTGATCGTGCGGCCGAGTTCTTCGCGGCGGGCGGTCATGATCTCGGACGCGCGGCGGAGGATGCGGGCGCGGTCGAAGGCGGGCATCTTCCGCATGATCTCGGCCCCGCGGACGAGCGTCTTGAGCGCCCGGTCCACATCGTCGGCCGAGCCGAGCGGCACGGTGTCGATCACCGATCCGTCGAAGGGGTTGGCGACGTCGATGCGTTTCGGTTTGTCCTGCCACTGGGCGGCGAAGAAGGATTTCATGGGGAGTCGAGGGTTGAGGGTCGAAGGTCGAGGGTCGAGAGTCGCGGGCGGAACGCCGGTCAGCTTAGCACGCCGGCGCGCGCGACGCCAACGAGCGGTGAGGCGCGGATGCTGGAGTGCCGTGCCCCGTGCCGTGGACGCATCGGTGCATGTGCAAGAATGCGGTGCTAGACTGGCCGCGTGAAAATCTACTTCGATACCTGTGCTCTCAATCGTCCGCTGGACGACAAGTCGGAACTTCGCATCGCCCTCGAGGCCGAGGCGGTTCTCGGTATCTTGGAACGGTGCGAAGTCGGAGCCGCTGCCTATGTTTCTTCCGAGGTGCTGGTGCTCGAGAACGACCGCACACCGCATCCACAACGACGTGCATTCATCGCGGCTGTTCTCGAACGCGCCTCGAACGTGATCACCGTGACCGACGCGGTCAGGGGCCGGGCCAAGATCCTCGAACAGGGCGGATTCAAGGCATTCGATGCATTGCATATTGCCTGCGCGGAGGCGGCGAACGTAGACTACCTTTGTACCTGCGACGATCGACTCCTCAAGAAAGCCAATCGCCGCACCGATCTTGCCGTGAAGGTCGTTTCTCCCCTGGAACTAGCTCAAGAGTCATCGGCATGACCCTTGCCCGACAGCCGCTCGCCGAACTCACCGCCACCGCCATCCGCGTGCTGTGTCGAGAAATCGGCGCCGCCAATACGGCCCGCTTTCTCGATCAGTTCACGACCGGAACCGGCGAATACGTCGAGCAACGGGACCAGATCCTCGGTGAGCCGACGGTCGACGAACTCGTCGCGGAGATCGGGAAACGGCGAAGGAAGAACCGCCGAGTTCCGAAATCCGGTGGTGGAACCGCGCGATCCAGGAAGCGGTGAGATCGACGCGCGTGCTGCGGAGCCGTTCGTTGACGCCCGCGCACTCTCCCGGCACACTGGAGGGCGTTCTGCGACCGGGTTCTTCTGGACGAGGTGACGATCATGCCGAGCTTGCGCCGCTGGCGGATGGGGGTTGCGATTTTCTTCGTGATGACCGTGGCCGTCGCGCCGCTGTCGGCCGAGAACTGGCCGACCTGGCGCGGGCCGGGGCAGCGGGGGATCTCGTCCGAGAATGGCCTTCCCACGCGATGGACCGCCACGGAGAACGTGGCGTGGAAGCTGCGGCTCCCCGGACCGGCGGGGGCGACCCCCGTTGTGTGGGAAGATCGAATCCTTCTCACCACCGTCGAGCCGGCCGGCGGTGCGCGACCGCCGGCCGCTCCGGCGACCGGCGGCCGAGGGGACCGACGCGGACAGGCCGCCGCCAACGAGGACAAGCTGCTCCTTCTGTGCGTCGGGACCGACGGCCGGGAGCGCTGGCGGCGGCAACTCGGCACCGGCAACCGCGACGTCCGCGGCGACGAAGGGAACTCCGCCTCCCCCTCCCCCACCACCGACGGCAAGCACGTCTGGGCCTTCATGGGGAACGGCGAAATCGGCTGCTACGATCTCGACGGCAAGAATGTCTGGCGGTTCAACCTCCAGGACCGCTACGGCCGGTTCGAAATCCAGTTCGGCATGACTTCGACCCCGGTGCTCGACGACGGCCGGCTGTTCGTCCAAGTGATCCACGGCGACGGCCGCGCCCAGACCCAGGAGGCCTACGTCGTCGCGCTCGACGCGGCCACCGGCAAGGAACTCTGGAAGCAGCCCCGCGACACCGGCGCCTATCAGGAGAACGAGCACGCCTACACGTCGCCGATCGTCTACGACGACGGCACGCACAAGTTCCTCGTGACGCACGGCGGAGACTACATCATCGGGCACGACCTCGCGACCGGCCGCGAGCTGTGGCGGAGCGGCGGGCTCAATCCGCACGACGACCCGAAACGCCCCTATCACACCACGCTGCGAATGGTCGCCTCCCCCGGCTGGGCCCCCGGCATCATCGTCGCCCCGACGGCGAAGAACGGACCGGTCCTCGCGCTCCGTCCCGGCTACGACGGGAACCTGACGGACAAGGAGGAGGCCCGCGTCTGGTTCCGCCTGACCGACACGCCCGACGTCCCCTCGCCGCTGATCCACGACGGCCTCGTCTATCTCTGCCGCGAGAACGGCAACCTGCTCGTGCTCGACGCCGACACCGGCGCCGAGGTCTATTACGAGCGGACGCACCGCGACCGGCACCGCGCGTCGCCCGTGTACGCCGACGGGCACGTCTATCTCTCAGCCCGCGACGGCCAGGTGACGGTGGTCAAGGCGGGACGGAAATTCGAGATCGTCGCCGAGAACCAGATCGGAGAGAGTCTTGCCGCGTCGCCCGTGATCTCGAACGGCACGATCTACCTGCGAAGCTACGATTCGCTGTGGGCGATTCGCGGGAAATGAGCATGCGCATCGTCACGCTGACCCTCAATCCCACGATCGACAAGAGCACCAGCGTCGATCAGGTCGTTCCCGAGCGGAAGCTCCGCTGCGACGAGCCGCGGTTCGACCCCGGCGGGGGCGGGCTCAACGTCGCCCGCGCCATCCGCACGCTCGGCGGCGACGCGCTGGCCCTGTGGACCAAGGGGGGACACAGTGGTGAAATGCTGCACCAGCTTCTCGACGGCGAAGGCGTCCCGCACGCCCCGGTCCGCATCTCCGGGATGACCCGCGAAAACCTCATCGTCTTCGAGAACCTCACCGGGCAGCAGTACCGCTTCGGCATGCCCGGCCCCACCTTCTCCGATGCGGACGCCCGCGCCTGTCTCGATTCGATTGCGGAGCTTGATGAGGGAACGGAGTACCTCGTCGTCAGCGGGAGCCTTTCTCCCGGTCTCCCCGACGACTTCTGCGCCGAGATCTCCCGCCGCGCGCCGGACAACTGCCGCGTCGTTCTCGACACGAGCGGCGCGGCGCTTCGCCGGGGGCTGGAGTGCCCGGTGTATCTCATCAAGCCGAACCTCCGCGAGCTGGCACAGCTTGCGGATGAGGAGATCCGCGAGGACCGCGACATCGTGCGGGCGGCCCGCGCCGTGATCGAGTCCGGGCGGGCCGAGATCGTGTTCGTCTCGATCGGCCGCGGCGGCGCGCTGCTCGTCACCCGCGACGACGTCGAGCACGTCCGCGCCCCGACCGTGCCGATCCGCAGCAAAGTCGGGGCGGGAGACAGCACCGTGGCCGGCTTCGTGCTCAGCCTCGCGCGCGGCCGCTCATTGCGGGACGCCGCCCGCTTCGCCGTCGCCGCCGGCGCCGCCGCCGTGATGACGGAAGGCACCTCCCTCTGCCGCCGCGAAGACACCGAGCGGCTGTTCGCGGAGATGGGATGAAGAAGGAAGAGTGAAGGCAGTACGGAAGGCCCCGCTGCGCCGCATCACGGAAGGCTCGTCCTACAGCGAGCGCAGGGCCGCTTCGCCGCGGCAGAGGCCCCGCAGCTCTTCGACGATCTCCCGCTGGGCGGCGGCCACGCCGGCGAGCGTCGCCGCGGCGGCCGCGTCCCCCGCGCACTCGGCGGCGGACCGCTCGACCTCTTCGAGCAGCCGCGACTCGCTCTCCCCGAGCAGCTTCAACAGGTGGTCCAGCGCGATGTAGTGCAGGTCGGTGTACGCGGTGGGATAGGCGCCGAAGTCGATCGGCCACTCGCGGCGGGAGAGCAGCTCGACGAGCCGCGCCGCCTGTTCGCGCTGCCGCTCGACGAGTCCGTCGAGCGCCCGCCGCACGTCCTCTTCCGACTCGGGCGTCCACGGCCAGCACTCGCCGACGTACTGCAACAGGCTCCGGCCGAGATCGACCAGCACCCGGTTGAGAACGGCGTCGCAGGCGTGGTCAGGCATCGCAAGATCGTCCAGTCGGGATTTTTGACGCAAAGACGCCAAGGGCGCAAAGAAACGCAAAGGGACCGGAAAATGACGGGCGACTGGCGCGCCCGTCGTTGACGCCACGTTACTTCATTTTTTCTCGCAGCGTTTGCCTGTTTTGCTGTCTTCCGTCTTCCTTCTTTGCGAACCTTCGCGCCCTTTGCACTGCAAACGTTTCACTTCTGTTCTTTTTGCGCGAATTTTTCAGGCGGCGATCCCGGATGGTGCGCGCGCCGGTCCCACTTTTCACCCGCGCGCTCAAGAAACTCTCGACCACGGATCTCACGGATGGGCACGGATGACAGCAGAAATCCGTGGTCATCCGTGCCATCCGTGGTGAACTGCCTCTCGGTGTATTCGCCTGGGCCCCAATTCCAGCTTTCTCCGCGTCCTCGGCGCTCTCTGCGGTCGAGAGCTTTCGGCTTCACCGCTTCGAAACGTTCGAACCGCCGAGGACGCGGAGGTTCGGAGCTCGACTGCGGCAGGCATGTCGGTCGAACAGAAGCCCGCGGAGGGCGCGAAGGGGCTGGAATGGATGAGTTGCATTTCATCGAGCCTTCATCCCGCGGTTCGGCGCGGTAGCACGAAAGTCCCGAGAACTCTGCTCCGACGGCGCGCGTCTCGTTCGTGTCATGGCGTCTTCGTGGTTCTCAACCTCGTGCTTCTTCCCTCTTCTTCTTTTTCTTCTTTGCGACCCGTTGCGCTCTTTGCGGCTTTGCGTCGAAAAATTGGATTTCGGTTGCGGCTTCGCCGCGCTGGGTCTTTGCGTCGAAATCGGATCGGGAGAACGCTCAGCGGATCACGACCGACGCCACGCTTCGCGCCATCGCGCTCAGCGAGCCGATCAGGGGGGACATCCCCAGCGCCAGGATCGGCAGCGAGACGAGCGCCACGTACCAGCCGGGAAGCGACAGGAACGGGATCCGCGCGTCGCAGGCCCCCGCGGGGCGCGGCTCGAGGAACATCGCTTTCAATACCCGCAGATAGAAGAACAGGCTGAACACCGTGTTGAGTCCGCCGATCGCGAGGACCGCCCACATCGACCAGTGCGCCTTCCCGGCGTCGAACAGCGAGGCGAAGATCATGAACTTGCCGACGAACCCCCCCAGCGGAGGCAGCCCGACCAGGCTGATCAGGCAGATCAGCATCCCCACGCACAGGGCGGGCGTCTCGTAGGCCAGCCCCGCGTAGTCCGCGATCTCCTCGCTGTAGATGCGATTGCGGATGAGGGCCACGATCGCGAACGCCCCCAGGTTCATGAACAGATACACGGCGAGGTAATACAGCAGCCCCTCCAGCGCGCCGACCGCGCCGGTCTCGCGCTCCGCCACGGAGAGCCCGGCCGACTCGGGAGCGTGCCGCAGCACCATCATCGCCCCCACCGCCATCAGCATGTAGCCCGCGTGGGCGATCGTCGAGTAGGCGAGCAGCCGCTTGACGTTCGTCTGCGCGTAGGCCGCCAGGTTGCCGAAAGTCGCGGTGACCGCCGCGATCACCCCCAGCCCCACGCCGAGGTGCAGGTAGATGCTCTGCAGCCGGGCGGCCGACTCCGCGGTGAGTTCGCCCCCTTCCGGCCCCGCGACGAACGCCAGGCAGAACCGCACCAGGAGCGCGAACGCCGCCCCTTTCGACGCCACCGACAGGAACGCTCCCACCTCGGCGCACGCCCCTTCGAAGGCGTCCGGGCACCAGAAGTGGAACGGCACGATCGACAATTTGAACGCCAGCCCCACCAGCACCATCAGGATTGCCAGCACCGCCGTCCGCATCACCGGGTCCGCCATGCCGGCCGAGCCCCCGGCGACCAGGTCGTTGAGCCGCGCCGCGAGCAACGGCATCTCCGCCGTCCCGAGAAGGCCCGACAGCAGGCTGATGCCGTACAGCATCACCCCCGCCGCCCCCGCGCCGTAGACGACGTATTTCAGGGCGGCCTCGCTGCCGGTGCGGCGGCCCTTGAGGAAGCCGACCATCACGTAGCTCGGGACGCTGGCGATCTCGATCCCGAGGAACACGATCAGCAGATGGTTGGCGCTCGCCATGAGCATCATCCCGATCGTCGCCCCCAGCAGCAGCGAGTAGAAGTCGGGACCGTCCTCGACGTCGGGAATGCCGGAGAGCACCGTGAGCGCGATGATCAGGATCAGGAACAGCAGCAGAAACAGCCGGAAGAACACGGTGAACTGATCGTGGACCAATAGTCCCGTGAAGAACTCCTGCGAACCGATCGCGCCCGCCTCCTGCAGGGCGGCGAACTGGAAGTACGCGGCGACGAACGCCCCCACCGAACCGATCATCGCCAGCCAGAACGTCGGGAACCAGCGGTCGGCATCGACCAGTCGCAACAGCAGCAGGCCGACGACCGTGGCGCACAGCACCAGTTCCGGCGCGAAGCACCCGAGCGACGTGCGGGTCGTCTCTTCGATCAGGTTGTCGAGCAGTGCCGAGAAGGTCATCGAGTCGCCTGCGAGCGAAAATAGTCGCACTTAGAGGTTCGAAAGGTCCGTAGGACCGGGCAGGGATTAGCCCCGCCCGTGAGGGCGGGGAGCCGTGTCTCGATCATCCGCAGGTCCGAAGGACCGACACGATTCTCCCGATGGTCCTGTCGGCCCTTCGGGCCTCTGCCGTCGATATTGGATGTGCCTCCCCGTCCTGACGGACGGGGCTATTGCCGGACGGCCCTCCGGGCCTGAAACAAAAACTCTCTTCTCACTTCACGAGGGCCGAGACCGCCTCGCGCGCCGTTTCGCGGGCCGCATCGGCCACGCGGATCGCGTTGTCGTATCCCACCTGCATCTGCGCCACCAGTCCGCCGGTGGTCGCCTCCATCATGTCGAACAGGATCCGCGGGTAGACCCCGAGCAGGATCGCGAACGCCAGCAGCGTCCCGCCGATCACGGCCTCGCGGCCGTTCATCGGCGTGATCCCCTCCGGGTGCGGCCCCTTGTACTCCGGCCCGAGGTACACCCGCTGGATCGTCCACAGGATGTAGCCCGCGGTGAGGATCACCCCGAACGCCACGATGATCGCCAGGATCGGCGAATAGCTCCATGCCGAGAGCGTCACGAACACTTCGCCGATGAACCCGCACAACCCCGGCAGCCCCAGCCCGGCGAAGAAGATGCCCGCGGCCAATCCGCTGTAGAGCGGCATCAGCCCGGACAAGCCGCCGAACTGGTTCAGGTCGCGATGGTGCACGCGGTCGTAGATCACGCCGACCATGAAGAACATGCCCGCCGAAGACACGCCGTGGGCGAGCATCTGGAACATCGCCCCGTTGATGCCCATGATCCAGCCGCTCTCGTTCGCGAGCCCGCCCGCGTCGTTCAGCTTCCAGACGGCGATCCCGACGAGCACGTAGCCCATATGGCTCACCGAGCTGTAGGCGACGAGCCGCTTGAAGTCGGTCTGCGCCATCGCCGCGAGCGCCCCGTAGATGATGCTGAAGGCGCCGATGACGACGAGCGTGTAAGCGGCCCACTGCGTGCCGTAGGGGCACAGCGGGAACGCGATCCGCAGGATCCCGTAGCCCCCCATCTTGAGGAGCACTCCGGCCAGGATCATGCTGATCGGCGTGGGGGCCTCGACGTGCGCGTCGGGCAGCCAGGTGTGGAACGGGAAGCTGGGGATCTTGATCGCGAACCCGATGAACAGCAGCACGAACGCCGTCATCTGCATCGGCTGAGAGAACCCGCCCTCCGTCGCGATCCGCGCCAGTTCCATCAGGTTGAACGACCGCGCGAGTCCCGAGCCTTCCGGGGCGCTGCCGAAATAGAACATCAGCATCGCGATCAGCATCAGGATGCTGCCCGCCAGCGTGTACAGGAAGAACTTGATCGCCGCGTACTCCTTCCGCGGCCCGCCCCAGATGCCGATCAGGAAGTACATCGGCAGCAGCATCACTTCCCAGAACACGTAGAACAGGAAGAAATCGAGCGCCAGGAACACCCCCAGCATGCCGGTCTCGAGGATCAGGAACAGGATCAGGTAGCCCTTCACCAGCTTCTGAATGTTCCACGAGGCGAGCATCGCCAGCAGGCTGATGAAGCTCGTCAACAGCACGAGCGGCACGGCGATCCCGTCATAGCCCAGCCGGTAATGAATGTTCCACGAAGGGATCCATTCGTAGGACACACCCCCCGCGGGCTGGATGCCGGCCGCGCTCGAGTCGAACTGCCCGAGCAGCAGCAGCGTCAGCCCGAAGGTGATGATCGTCACCGTCAGGGCGAAGTACCGCATCGGCTCCTCGGCCTTCTTGTCGAAGAACGCGAGCGCGAACGCCCCGAACGTGGGGGTGAAGATGATGAGCGTGAGGAGCAGGCCGATGTCCATGGGAAGCCAAAGTCAGAAGTCAGAAGTCAGAAATCAGAAATCAGAAATCAGCGACTCTAGTCGCTAGTCACTAGTCGCTATTTCGGAAACGCCACGAACAGCACCACGAACAGCGTCAGCACGCCGACCGCGATGAACACGATGTATTGCCGCACGAGGCCGGTCTGCACCCGCCGCAACGCGCGCCCCGTGGCGAACGTCGCCGTCCCCAGCAGGTTGACCAGCCCATCGACGATCGCCTCGTCGAAGCGGCGGTCCCAGCGGGAGACGTCGACCGTGTTCCGCGCCGCCGCGTGCAGGAACCCGTCGAACACCCGCCGGTCGATCGCCGTACACCACCGCGCCAAGACGTGTACCGGCCGGATGAACGCGAACTGATAGAGGTCGTCGAACCGCCACTGCGCGGCGAGGAACCCGTGCAGGCCGCGGAACTGCCGCTGGATGTCGGCCGGGTCGATCACCCGCTTGCCGTACAATAGCCACGCCAGCAGCGTGCCCAGTGCCGCAACGAGCAGCGCGTACATCCCGGCCTGCTTATGGACGCCGCTCACGTCGTCGTGCCCGGGGAGCGTGACGCCGGCCGCGCCCCAATGCGTCCCCCACTGCTCGACGGCGACCCCCGCCGGCTCGCTGCGGGACATCGTCTCGAACAGCGGCCCGCTCTCGCCGTCGATCGCGCAGAACGCCGCGAAGAACGCCAGCACGATCAGCGGGACCGTCATCACCCACGGCGACTCTTTCGCGTGGTCGTACACGTGCTTGTCGCGAGGCTCTCCCGCGAACGTATAGAACCACAGCCGGAACATGTAGAACGCCGTGATCCCCGCCGTCGCCAGCGGGACCAGGAACAGCACGAAGTGCAGCGGGTTCAGGTTCGCGTAGGCGAGCGCGGTGGCGACGATCGCGTCCTTCGAGTGATACCCCGAGAACGCGATGACCTGCCCCCAGGGGGTGAAGCCCGGCAACGCCAGCCCGCTGATCGCGATCACCCCGACGAGCATCGTGAACGCCGTGATCGGCATCTTCCGCCACAATCCCCCCATGCGGGGCATCTCCTGCACGTGATGGCAGGCGACGATCACGCTCCCCGCGGCGAGGAACATCAGCGACTTGAAGAACGCGTGCGTGATCAAGTGGAACAGCCCCGCCCCCCAGCCCGCCACGCCGATCCCCAGCATCATGTAGCCCAACTGGCTGATCGTCGAGAACGCGAGCACCCGCTTGATGTCGGTCGCCACGATGGCGATCGTCGCCGCCACGAACAGCGTGACGCACCCCACGTAGGCGATCACCAGCAGCACTTCCGGCGTGAACATCGGATAGAACCGCCCGGCGAGATACACGCCCGCCGCGACCATCGTCGCCGAGTGGACGAGGGCGGAGACCGGCGTGGGGCCTTCCATCGCGTCGGGCAACCACGTCTGCAACGGGAACTGGGCGCTCTTGCCGATGCAGCCGGCGAAGATTCCGAGTCCCGCCGCGACGAGCAGCCAATAGGGAATCGTGCGCGGTTCGCCGGTTGCGGAATCGGCGGCCACGTGCCCCTCCGCGTCGTGCAGCACGACCGCGGGCGACTCGCCTTCCACCACCAGCCGCCCTTCCGCGTCGCGGACCTGCTGGAACAGCCCGGCCTGCGCCGCGGTCGAATCGGCCGGCTCGACGAACCGGAACGTCCCGAACGACGTGATCAGGATCATCAGCCCGACCAGGAACCCGAAGTCCCCCACCCGGTTCATGATGAACGCCTTGTTCGCGGCATTGCTCGCCGAACGGCGTTCCGTATAAAAGCCGATCAAAAAGTAGCTGCAGATGCCGACCAGCTCCCAGAACACGAACACCATGAAGATGTTGCCCGCGATCACCAGCCCCAGCATCGAGAACGAGAACAGCGACATGAACGCGAAGAACCGGGGAAACCGCCCCGGCCGATGGAAGTGCCGGCCTCCCGGCAGGTGGACCTGGTGGTCCTCGAAGTCGTCCGTCAACTCCCCGGTCATGTAGCCGATCGCGAACACGTGGATGCACGTCGCGATCAGCGTGACCATCGCGAACATCACGAGCGTCAGGCTGTCGATGTGCCAGTCGAGGCCGATCTCGAGGTCGCCGAACCGCCCGAGCGTGTAGAACGCGCCGGTGAAGGGCCGCATCGGGACGTGCGCGTGCGCGCCCGCGGAGTGCGGCTCGCCCAGCGGCGCGGCCCCGGCATCCTGGTCCGAATGCGGATTGCGGATTGCGGAGTGCGGAGTGGGGGCGTGCTGCGCGACTCCGTGTTCCGCACTCCGAACTCCGAACTCCGAACTCCGGACGTGCTCCCGCCCCCAGTCGGTCTGCGTCCCCCACGCGACGAGCGCCGTCGCGCTGCACAGGAACCCCGCGGCGATGCAGCCCACCGCCAGATACCCCGCCGCCTTGCTCCGCCGGTCGCTCCACCACCCGCCGAAGATCTCGACGGCGAAGCCCGCCAACGGCAGCAGCCACGCCACCGTCAGCAGGTTGCGGAGCAGCGTCCCCAGGGATTGATATTCGGCGAGCGTCATGGTCGAGCTATCAGCTATCAGCGTTCAGCTATCAGCGTTCAGCTATCAGCGGTTTGGCTGAAAGCTGATAGCTGATCGCTGACAGCTATCAGCTACCCCTTCAATTGATCTCCGCGGTCCACGTCGATCGTCAGGTGGTTGTTGTAGAAGTTCAGGGCGATCGCGAGGGCGACCGCCGCCTCCGCCGCCGCCAGCACGATCACGAACAGCGAGACGATCTGCCCGTCCAGCCCCAGCGCCGTGTAGCGCGAGAACGCGACGAAGTTGACGTTCGCCCCGTTGAGCACCAGCTCGACCCCCATCAGCACGCCGATGCCGTTCCGCTTGGTGGTCATGCACGCCACCCCGCACACGAACAGCACCGCCCCCACGAGCAGATAAAGTTGCAATTCGTTCATATCGACTCTCCCGAATCGCGGTCCCGCCGCCGCTTCGCCCGCGCCAGATAAGCCGCGCCGATCAGCACGACCAGCAGGTGGACTGACGCGATCTCGAACGGCAACAGATAGCCGGTGCTCAGCGCGATCGATCCGTTCGGCCCCGGCTCGCGCCCGAGGTCGCGGTCCGGCCGCACGCCGAGCAGCGCCGCCCCGATCGGCCGCAGCGTGTTCCCTTCTTCGGGGGCGTTGTAGCCTTCTCCCGACACCGGCGGCCCCGCGGCGGGATCCTGCCTGGCGATCGTCTCCGCCGCCGCTTTCCAATCGACGGCGCCCACCGTCGAGACGATCATCGCCAGGAACAGCGCCCCGATCCCCGCAGAGAGAAACGTCTCCGCGGGCGAGGTGGGAATCTTCAACAGCGGCCCGCTCGCGGTGAGCATCACGCCGAAAATCAACAGCACGACCGTCCCGCCCACGTAGATCAACAGTTGCGTCGCCCCGACGAAATCGGCGTGCAGCAGGAAGAACAGCCCCGCCACCGAGCCGAGCGAGACGATCAGCCAGAACGCCATCCGCACCACGTTCCGGCTGAGCACGACCGCGATCGCCCCGGCGCACGAGCCGGCCGCGAACAACAGCGTGAGAAAGGAGGGGCCCTGATCGCCGTTCATCGGGCGCCTCCATTCGAGGAGGTGACGAGTGACGAGTGACGAGTCACGAGTTCGGAATGGGGAGTTCGGAATGCGGAGTCGCCGGATGGTTCCGCATTCCGCACTCCGCGCTCCGCACTCCGCACTCTCGTAACTCGCAACTCGTCACTGGCCGCCGCCCGCCGCGGCACCCGCTCCCCGAGCGGCCGCGACCAGCCTTCCGGCCAGTCGATCAGCGACGTCCGCCCCAGCGCGTTCGCCAGCAGCAACGGCCACACCGCCACGCCGAGGAACAGCGCGCAGCTCATCGGCAGCAGGTACTTCAGGCAGGTCTGCATCACCTGGTCGATCCGCAGCCGCGGGAGCGTCCACCTCACCCAGATCTGCACGATCACCAGCAGCGACGCCTTCGTCACCAGCACCACCATGAAGATCAGGTTCGCGACGTAGCTGCCGACGGAGAAGCCCTCGACGATGGTGTTCCGCCCGAAGCCCCGCAGCGACTCGATCCCGGCATCGAGCGGCGCGAGCCCCGTGTGCCAGCCCCCCAGGAACAGGTACGCCGCCACGGCGCTCACCAGGAACATGCTCCCGTACTCGGCCATGTAGAAGAACATCCACCGCATGCCGCTGTACTCGGTGTGGAACCCGCCGACGAGCTCGCTTTCGGCCTCGGCGAGGTCGAACGGGGCCCGCTTGCAGCCGGCCGTCGCCACCGTGAAGAACACGAAGAACGCGAGGAACGTGAACGGGTCGTGGAAGATCATCCAGTTGGGGAACAGCCACCCGGACTGCATCCGGCCGATGTCCCCCAGGTTGAGCGTCCCCAAGGCCACGATCGGGATCAGCCCGCACAGGGCGAGCGGGATTTCGTAGCTCACCATCTGCGCCGCCTCGCGCATCCCGCCGAACAGCGACCATTTCGACCCGCTGGAATATCCCGCCAGGATGATTCCCAGCACTTCCAGCGAGAGGATCCCGAACAACAGGAACACGCCGATGTCCGAGACCACCGCCACCCACCCGTCGGCGAAGGGGAGCACCATGAACCCCCCGAACGACGCCACGCAGGCGATGTACGGGGCCATGCGGAACAGCATCCCGTCCGCCGCCGTGGGGACCAGGTCTTCCTTCTGGATCAGCTTGATCCCGTCGGCGAGGCCTTGCAGCCAGCCGAAGCGGCCGCCGACGCGGGTCGGCCCGAGCCGGTCCTGAATCCGCCCCGAGACCTTCCGCTCCAGCCACACGAACACCAGCGGCGCGACGGCGAACAGTTGGATCAGGATGACGGCGTGGACGAACGCCGCGAGCGCGAGCGTCCACCCGGAGGACAGTCCCCACGTCTCTTCGAACAGATCGCCCAGGCTGTCCACGGCCGCAAGCACGCTCATCGCGACGGGTCCGTCGTCCTTGTCTTCGGCAACAGGCTTCGGCAGCGAGGCGGCGCGCTCCGCGAACGCAGAACAACTGCGGGAAATCGGCCGGTCGCCCGCCGCAAGAGGGTGAACTATGGCAAAACCGCCAAGGGGTTTCAAGCGAACGGGCGGTCGGAAACCGACGCCGGTTCCCCGTGTCCGGTTAGGTCCTGCGGCACTCACGCCAGCCGAGTCGCGCGCAACCGCAGCGCGTTGCCGATGACCGAGACCGAGCTCAGGCTCATCGCGGCGGCGGCGATCATCGGGCTGAGGAGCAAGCCGAAGAACGGGTACAGCGCGCCCGCCGCGATCGGCACCCCCAGCGCGTTGTACACGAAGGCGAAGAACAGGTTCTGGCGGATGTTCCGCACGACCGCCCGGCTCAGCCGCACCGCCCGCACGATCCCCCGCAGGTCCCCCTTCACCAGCGTCACGCCGGCGCTCTCGATCGCCACGTCGGTCCCGGTCCCCATCGCGATGCCGACGTCCGCCGCGGCGAGCGCGGGGGCGTCGTTGATGCCGTCGCCGGCCATCGCGACGCGGCGGCCCTCGGCTTTCAACTGCTGAATGCGCTCCGTCTTTCGCTCGGGGGAGACGCCCGCCTCGACCTCGTCGATGCCGAGCTTCGCCGCGACACTCCGCGCGGTCCGCTCGTTGTCGCCGGTGAGCATCACGATCCGCAGGCCGAGCGCGTGCAGCGCGCGGACCGCCTCCGGGGTCGATTCCTTGATCGGATCGGCGACGACGAGCAGCCCGGCGGGACGGCCGTCGATCGCGGCGAACATCACCGTCTCCCCCTGCTCCTGCCGGGAGCGGGCCTGCTCGATCAGCTCGTCCAGATCGCTCACGCCCTGCCCGGCGAGGAACTCGGGCTTGCCGACGAGCACGGTCTTCCCTTCGACGCGGCCGGACACGCCGCCGCCGGTCGTCGATTCGAACTCCTCGGCGGCCGGGACCGACAGCCCGCGCTCCTCCGCCCCGGCGACGATCGCCTCGGCGAGGGGATGCTCGCTGCCGCGCTCGACCGCCGCCGCGAGGCGCAAGAAGTAGGGTGGGCTGTGCCCACCAGCATTGTGCGAGGCGGCCTCAATTTCGCTGTGGTGGGCACAGCCCACCCTACATTCGACGATCTCCGTCAATCGCGGGCGGCCTTCGGTCAGCGTGCCGGTCTTGTCCACGACGAGCGTGTCGACCGATCGGAGCGTCTCGAGCGCTTCCGCGCTCTTGATGAGCACCCCTTCCCGCGCGCCGCGCCCCACGCCGACCATGATCGACATCGGCGTCGCCAGCCCCAGCGCGCAGGGGCAGGCGATGATCAGCACCGCGACCGCGCTGACGAGCGCGTAGGCGAGCCGCGGTTCCGGTCCCCAAGTTCCCCACGCGACGAAGGCGATCGCCGCGACCAGCACGACCGCCGGCACGAACCATCCGGCGACGACATCGGCGATCCGCTGGATCGGCGCCCGGCTGCGCTGCGCCTGGGCCACCATGTCCACGATCCGCGCGAGCACCGTGTCCTGCCCCACGCGCTCCGCCTCGATCACGAACGAGCCGGTGCGGTTGACCGTCCCGCCGATCGCCGGGTCGCCGGGCTGCTTGTTCACCGGGACCGGCTCGCCGGTGATCATCGATTCGTCGATCGAGCTTTTTCCCTCGACGAGCTTGCCGTCCACCGGGACCTTCTCGCCCGGCCGCACGCGGATGCGGTCCCCCGCGCGGACCTCTTCGAGCGGCACCTCGCGCTCGGTCCCGTCGCGGAGCACGCGGGCGGTGGGCGGGGCGAGCGACAACAACTCGCGGATCGCGCTTCCCGTGCGCTGCCGGGCCTTCTGTTCGATCACCTGCCCGAGCAGCACGAGGACCGTGATCGCCGCGGCGGCCTCGAAGTACACTTCGACGTACCCGTGCCCGTGGGGGCCGGCTTCGCGGAATGCCTCGGGAAACAGGCCCGGCGCGAGCACGGCGATCACGCTGTACAACCACGCCGCGCCGGTCCCGAGCGCGATCAGCGTGAACATGTTGAGGTTCCGCGTGACGAGCGAGCGGCCGGCGCGGACGAAAAAGGGCCACCCGCCCCACAGCACGACCGGCGTCGCCAACGCGAGTTGCAGCCAGCGGGAGACGGCCTGCCCGCCGACCCACTCTTCCGCCGGAACGCCGAGCATCGGTCCCATCGCCAGCAGGAGCACCGGGAGCGTGAGCGCCAGCGAGATCCAGAAGCGGCGCGTCATCCGCCGCAGCTCGGAATCGTCCTCCTCTTCGATCGCGCCGGCGACGAACTTCGGCTCGAGGTCCATTCCGCAGATCGGGCAGCTCCCCGGCCCCTCCTGCTCGATCTCGGGGTGCATCGGACAGGTGTAGATCGTGCGGCCCCCGCGCCGCGGCGGAGCGGTCGGCTCGAGCGGCATCCCGCACTTCGGGCAATCGCCCGGCTTGTCGCTTCCGACGCCGGGACACATCGGGCAGACGTAGCGGGTCGCGGCCGCCGGCGCGCGGTCCTCGCCCTGCGCGTGGTCCGGCTTCCCGATCTCGACGACCGGCAGCCCTTCAGCGATTCCCCGAGGCCCGGAACGGCAGGAGTGGCGATCCTGCGGCTGCGGCTCGTCCTCCGCGAGGAACTTTTCCCGGCACCGCGGGCAGCAGAAGTAGAAGGTCCGGCCGTCGCGCTCGGCGGCGATCGCCGTCGCCTCGTCCACTTCCATGCCGCAGACGGGATCGCGAGCCATGGCCACTCCGGATGGAATCGAAGAAACGACCGGGTCAACCTCCCAGCATAGCGCGGCGGCGGGAGCGATCAAGTGGAAACGGCCTGCTTGAACGCCGTTCCGCGCGACTGGTACACTCCGCTCGTCATGGAACAGCGGCCGGTAGCTGAATTCGCAAGAATTCAGCCCGAAGCGATTCGAACTCGTGCGATTCCAGCGATCATGGATGAAAAGATCGTACTACGAACGCCGTCGAGTAGCTCACTTTCGGAGCAATTCAGCTTCGAGGAGATGGACCATCTGAATTCTTGCGAATTCAGCTACGGGGAGGTGCGAGGTGACGGCGTTTGCGATCGGCTGCGTGGTCCTGCTGCTGCTGTTGACGGCGGTGCGCTTCGCATCGACGCTGGCCTACGTCCGCGACGCGCGCTCGTTCGACGCAGCGCCGCTGCCGGACGGCCCCGCCCCGCGGGTGGCCGTGCTGATGCCGGTCCGCGGGGCCGATCCGCACCTCGCGCGCGGCATCGAGAGCGTGCTCGAACAGGACTATCCGAATTTCGAACTGCGGATCGTAGTCGACAGCGTTCGCGATCCCGCGTGGGAGGTCGCGAGCCGCGTCGTGGGCGAGCGGCAGGCGGAACACGTCTTCATCGAGGAGCTGCGCGAGAAGCGGCCCACGTGCAGCCTGCTGTGCAGCGCCCTGCTGCAGTTCTTCGGGCGGATCGAGTCGTCGAGCGACATCATGGCGATCTGCGCGTCGGATTCCATCGTCCCGCGGTACTGGCTCCGCGAGATGGTCGCGGCGCTCGCCGATCCTTCCGTGGGGGCGACGCTGGGGAACCGGTGGTACATGCCGGCCACCGCCCGCTGGGGGTCGCTGGTGCGGTACATGTGGAACGCCGCCTCCGTCGTCTACATGCGGATGTACCGTATCCCGTGGGGCGGGGCGATGGCGCTGCGCGTGGCGGACGTCCGCCGCTCCGGGCTGCTCGACCGCTGGCGGCGGGCGATGGTCGAGGACACGTCGATGCCCGTTGCGCTCGAAGCGCTGGGACTGAAGCTCAAGCACATCCCCAACCTGATCGTGGTCAACCGCGAGGAGACCGACCTTGCGTCGTGCTTCCGCTTCATCACGCGGCAGCTCTTCTGGGTCTCGCTGTATTACCCCGCGGGAGGCAAGCCGATGTTCGCGGTGGGGATGCTCATCGGTCTGGCGACGATCGTGCCGGTCGTGCTGGCGGCGGTCGCCGCGCTCGCGGGCCAGTTTGTCGCGTTCTGGTGGCTCGCCGGCGGGTTCGCCGCACACGTCGCCGTCATGCTGTGCAGCCTGCTGGCGATCGACCGGAACATGCGGCAGCGGATCGCCTGCCGCGGCGAGCCGACGACGCCCCTGACCCTGCCGATGCTGCTCAAGTTTCCGCTCGCGCTGCCGCTCGCGCAGCTCGTGTTCTTCGGAGCGACGCTGGCCGCGCGGTTTCTGCGCGTCGTGGAATGGCGGGGCATCCGCTACCGGATCCGCGGGCCGCTCGACGTGGAGATGCTCGAATACCGCCCCTACGTCCCCTCGGGGGGAACGGTCGAGGCGAACGCATCCGTGGAAGGCTGACGAGGAAGCGCGTCGCCGACCAATTCTCGCCGCCTCGTTCAGTTGTGATGCGACAATTCGGCGATGCGCGGGTGTTCGATCGCGGCGAAGTCGCCGTAGCTCATCGAGATCGCCTCGTGATGGCTGTTGCCGTCGAACACGATGTAGTCGTCGTGCGTCAGCGGCTCGTCGACGACCGTCGTCAGGCCGTACTCCGATCCGAACGGCGGGACCGCCCCGAGTTCGCAGTCGGGAAACAGCGTGCCGAGTTCCGATTCCGGGGCGAGCTCGACCTTGCGGGCGGAGAGGGCCTGCCGCGCCCGCGCGAGATCGACGTCGTGCGTCGCCTGCAGCACGGTGAGGACCGGTTTGCCGTCGACGTGCAGCAGGACCGTCTTCGCGACGTGGTCCCCCGGCACGCCGAGGCAATCGGCCAGCCTTTGCGCAGAGAACGTAGTGCGATGAGGCGTGGTCCCGAATTCGACGTGGTGTTGCTCCAGAAATTCGCGAACGTTCATGGTTCCGCTCCTTGTGCCTTCGGATCTGCCCCCGGCGTTTGCGCAGGGGCGGAAATGGAAAACCGACACAGATCGGAACATCCATCATACGCGCCGCGCCGCGCGAGCCGGATCGGATTTTCCCTGATCCGGCGGGCAGAGTAGCCCCGGTGCGGCCGCAGCACGAAAGTGGCCGCGGTGCGGTCGCGGAGGTTCGCGACCGTGTGCCGGAGTGGGACGGGGGCGGCGACCGGGAATTGGTCGCGCGAGATCTGCCGCTCCCGAAGCGAATCGATCGGCGACTGCGACGACTCTGGCTGGAGAATCAGCAGTCCGCGTCAAGCCGACTTCGGTTTCCGCCCCCAATACAACGTCGCCACGCCGAACGTGAGCGGTTCGAACCGCACCTGCTCCAGACCGCATTCCTCCATCATCGCGGCGAGCGTCTTCCCCTGCGGGAACTCGGCGACCGACTGCGGGAGATACTCGTACGCCGCTTGCCGGTTGCGGGCCAGCAATTGTCCGATCCGCGGCAATATCCGCCGGAAGTAGAAGCGATACAAGCCGCCGAACAGCCGGTTCGTCGGCATCGAGAATTCGAGCACGGCGACGCGGCCGCCGGGACAGCAGACGCGGGTCATCTCGCGCAGCCCCTGCATCGTGTCGGCCACGTTCCTCAGGCCGAACGCGACCGACACGATCTGGAACGCATCGTCGGGAAACGGAAGCCGCTGCGCGTCGGCCTCGACGAACGCCAGCGGGCGGGCGTCGGCCCCGTTCGGCCGCTTGGCGTTGGCGAAGCGGAGCATGCCATGAGTGAAGTCGGCCCCGACGACGGGACCGGCGGTCCGCTTCCAGTAGGCGAGGGCGAGGTCGCCGGTGCCGGTGCACACGTCGAGGATCGGCGCGTCCCCCTCGGGCGAGACGGTCCGCACGGTCCGCCACCGCCAATAGCAGTCCGTCCCGCCGGAGAGCAGGCGGTTGAGCAGGTCGTACCGCGGGGAAATCTCGCCGAACATCCGGCGGATGCGGTGGCTCGACTTGTCGAGTTGCGCGAGACCCTTCATTCGAACGCGAGCTGCACGGTGAAGAGTTGGCGGCGGTCGCCGCGGAGGCGCAAATCCTCGAGCATGGTTTCCAGGCTGGGGCGGAGGAAGTCGTTGAAGACCTGCCGGCCGTTGAGGCGGACCTGCACGCGCTGGTCGAAATCGACCAGTTGCGGGTTGAGCCACAGCGTGGTCCGCTGCCCGGCGGCGTTCACGTAGATGACGTTCCCCGCCTTGATGCTGGCGCTCAGCTTGAGCGGCCGCGGCGCCGCCGTCCGGTCCCGCGACGCTTCGCCGACCAGGGCCTGCGCGTTCGCCTGCATCATCGCGGCCGGAAAACCCTCCGACCGGAACCAGTAAAAGCGATTGTCGAACGGGCGCATCGCGATCACTTCGACGTCCTTCACGTCGCGGCGGCGGCGATGCCGCTGCATCCAGTCGAACAACAGGTGAATCTCCTCATAGAAGGTCTCGTAGCCGCGCCCCTCGTATTCGGCGTAGATCAGATCGACGCCGTGCCGCAGCATCCGGTCGAGCTCGCGGGCGTTGCGGGCGACGGTGTCGCGGTCGAGCTGCCCGTTGACGACGTACCAGGGAAGCTCCTTCGCGTTCTGCCAGTACCACTTGCAGTAGCCGTCGCAGATGCCGGCGATGGGGACCACGCCGGCGAACAGATCGGGGTGGGACATGCCGAGGTCGAAGGCGGCGTCGCCGCCGAGGCCGTGGCCGGAGAGGAACACGCGGTCGGCGTCGACGTGGAACCGCTTCTGGGCGTCGCGGAGCGCGTGCAGCACCGCGTAATGCGATTTCGCGCCGTAATCGTGCTCGGCCGCCTTCGGATCGGTCCACTCGGGGGCGATGACGATGTAGCCCCGCCGCTGCGACTGGCCCGGCACACCGGGGTCGTCGGGGTGCTTGCGGAGCAGCCCCCACCACTCGACTTCATTCCGGGCGGTGAATTCCTGCGGGCGGAGCGCGACGATCAGCGGATAGGCGTGCTGCGGATCGTACTCGTGCGGGAGCAGCACGGTGTATTCGACGGCCGGCAACGAGCCTTCCCCCGCGGCGACGACCGGCTCCGGCCGACCGGGTTGAATGCCGGGCGTCTCGATCCAGGGCGGCAGGAGCGGGACCATCTGCGCGACGCGCGTCACGTCGGCGCTTTCGACGCCGGCGAGCTCGCGGAGCAGTTCGCTCCGCCGGCCGGCGTCCTCGCTGCGGAGATATTCGAGCACCAGGAAGCGGGCGTCCCACAGGCGGATCGTGGCGTCGAGATCGGTGATCGCGTGCGCGCCGCCGAGGATCCAGCCGGAATACGCGAGCGCCAGCTTCTCGCGGGGGGAGAGGGTCGCGTCGTCGGCGAGCCGGACGAACGGGTCGAGGCGGGCGAGCGACTCGTGCCCGAGTTGGTCCCGTACGACCGAACGCATGGGGGCGACGCGGGCGATCAGCTCGGGGTCTTCCAGCCTGGCCTGCAGCTCGCCGAGCAGGACGAGCGTCGTTTCGGCGCGATCGGCCGCGTCGTGATATCCGGCGATGATCTGTTCGACCTGGCGGACCACGCCGGCGCTCATCTTGTTGGTGGGGAAGCTGCGGGCCGCCTCGTAAGCGAGGCGATGCTGCCCCGCTGCCTGCCGGTGCTGAAGCTCCGTGAGCAGCTTGCGGGCCCACAATTCGCGGAGCTTGACGCGGATTTCGTCGGTGCGTTCGGCCATCGGCGGGAATTCGGCGCGGATCGCCTCCAGCTCGCGGTCCGCCTCGACGTACCGGCCGGACTGCAAGTGAAAGGTCGCGATCGCCATCCGGTCGCCGGCCGCGGCGCTATCGGTGACTTTGCGGATCATCGCATCGAGGACCGGAGCGTCGATCGACGAAGTCCGCAGGGCGTGGTCCCAGAAGTGCGTCAGTCCGGTCACGCTGACGGAGCGGGGGGTGATTCGAGTGATCGCCTGCACGACGTGCACGGGCCCGCGCGGCGTCGCGAGCGTGACCGTGCGCCGGCCGTAGTCGTCGAAGATGCTCCGGGCGTCGACCCGCCCCAGAGACTTGATCGTCTCCGACCGTCCCTGCGGCTTGTGGGACAGCTCGAACGTCTGGTAGCGGGAGATTTCGGCTTCACGGTCGATCTCGGCGACCTGCCGCTGCGGCACGATGTATCGCACCACGCCGTCCTCGATGAGCAGCATCGGGTAGATGTCGGTCGGGCCCTGGAACTGTCGGATGGCCTCGGCATTCAGCCCCTTGAGCGGGGCGGGCGTCCCTTCGAGGACCGTGCCGTTCTTGAGCCGGACCTGGTCGGCGGCCGCGGGGGCGGTCGCCGCCGCACCGAGCAGGAGCAGCAGGATCCGAAGGGCGCGGGGCGAGCGCCGAACGGGCGAAACCGCAAGCGTCGCGGATGTCCTTCGACGCTTCGACATTTCGACGATCCGACTTGGCGACATCGCATTCCCCTTTCAACCGCCCGTGCCCGCGCCGCGAATGATCTCCATGATCTTCGGCCCGGCGAGCCACCATCCACCGTAAATCACGGCGGCGATGAGCGCCAGCCACAGGACCAGTCCGACCAGGCCCTTCAAATTCGAGCCCAGATTTCGTAGCCAGCGGAACTTCTTGCGCCACTGGTCCTGGCGATCGAGCTGCGCGTAGAGGTCCTTCATCCCCTGCGACTTGCGGTCCGCCGCGTACTTCACGGCCCGCCCCTGCATGGCATCGGCAAATTGCGGGAACTGCGAGAGGGGAAGGAAGTCTCCCTGGCGGGAAGTCCGCGCGCGGGCCATCACGTCGAGCGTGTTCGCCCGAATCGCCCGCAGGACCTGCTCGGTCGACATTTTCGTCACGACCGTCGTCCCCTGCTGATTCCGGTGCTGCACCTGCCATACTGTCTTCTCGAGTGCGGCGGCCGCTCCTCCCGCCGGCGCTGCGGGCCGCCCGGTCGCCGCGGTCGTCCCCGTCGAGACGCGGGTCGCCCCGCCGCTCCGCGGGCCGGCGGACGTGGAGATTTCGACGCGGCCCTCCGCGGCGATGAAGCTCAGCCCCGGATTGTCGAGGTGCAGTCCGCTCAGGTCGCGGATCAGTTCCCCGTAGTCGGAATAGCGATGGGCCGGGTCCTTGGCCATCATCTTGTCGATCATCAGGTCGAGCCGCTCGGGGACTTCCGAATCGAGCCGCCGGGCGTTGGTGAACTTCCCCTTCTCCTTGGCGATGATCAGCTCGAGCGTGTTTTCGCCGGTGAACGGCAACTGCCCGGTGAGGAAGTAGTACAGCGTGCTGCCGAGGGCGTAAATATCGCTCCGCTGATCGACGTGCTTGGCGTTGCGGGCCTGCTCGGGGGCCATGTACAGCGGCGTGCCGAGGCCGGTGCCGCTCTGCGTCATCGACACGTCCTCGTCGACCGCCTTGGCGAGGCCGAAGTCGGCCACCTTCACCAGCCCGCGGCGCGTGACCAGGATGTTGTCGGGCTTGATGTCGCGGTGGACCATGTTCTCTTCGTGGGCGTGCTTGAGCGCCTCGGCGCAGCGGAGCACGACATGCAGCGCGTCTCCCACGGAGAGCCGCTTCAATTCGTCCATCCAGTCCTGCATGCTCCGGCCGTCGATGTACTCGATGGCGACGAAGTGCACCCCCTGAATGGAATCGGCGGCGAAGATCTGCACGACGTGCGGGTGCAGCAGGCGGGCCATCGAGCGGGCCTCGCGGAGGAACCGCTGCACGAAGTCCGGCTTCTGCGCCAGCTCCTTGGAGAGGGTCTTCAAGGCCACGTTGCGGTCGAGGCTGACCTGCTTGGCGAGGAACACCTCGCCCATCCCCCCTTTGCCCAGCCGGCGAATCAGCTTGAAATCGCCGAGCTGCGAGACCTTGCGGATCCCGGACCCGGACGCCGCCTGCGCTTCGTCGGCGCTCGCCGGCGGGCCGCCGACCGCGCTTTCGTGCTCATGAATGATCGTCTGATCCAGCGCGGCGGCGCTTCCGGTCAGACTCGTCTCGGCGAGCGCGGCGTCGGCGCGCGGCGCAGATTTCGATTCGGACGCAGCCGCGGTTTTCTCGACCGAAGCACCATCGCTACGAGGCTCAGCCATGACGACCCTCCTCGTCGAAACCGACGGGCAGAAGCAACCAGATGTGCCGGCGCCAAGCGCCCCCGCCATTATGGTCTGCCGAACGGACGCTGGCAAACGCAATCCGCCCGGCGACGGATTGTGCGGAATTTTCCGCCCGCGATATCATCGACGTGATGGTCCCGCCGAAGCGCTACCTTCCCGACGAACCGTTCCCGCCGTACGCGTATGTGCCGGGAAAACAGCCTCATCCCGCCAGCGCCCCCCGCGACGCCCTCCTGGTTAGCCGCGACGCGAAGGCTTTGCGGAGCGGAGCGCGCGACCAGCCCCCGCCGCCGCGCGAGTTCCTGCACGGACTCGACCTGTTCAACCACGGCTACTACTGGGAGGCGCACGAAGCCTGGGAGAACCTGTGGCACGAGGCGGGACGGCGCGGGCCGACCGCCGACGCGCTCAAGGGGCTGATCGCGCTCGCCGCCGCCGGGGTCAAGGCCCGCGAGGGAAACGCCGCCGGCGTGAAACACCACGCGGAACGGGCCGCGGCGCTATTCACGAAAGTCCGCGACGAGTGCGGCGGATCGGCCCGGCCCATCGAACTGTCGCTGCCGGCGCTCATCGCGCACGCCGAGGCGCTCGCGCGGGAGCCGATCGTGGACGAGACGCCGACAATCGAGGGACGTTGCGTGTTCCCGTTTCGATTGACGCTGGAAAGCGGGTGACAGCCGTGGATTCCTCTTTTCTCCGGGAGTGGCGCGTCGCCGGCGGCGAATCGCTCGATGAGCTGTCGCGGCGCGGGCCGGCGCTGATCGTCTGCCTGCGGCACGGGGGCTGCCCCTTCTGCCGGCAGACGCTCGCGGAACTGGCCGCGCGCCGCGCGGAGCTCGAAGCGGCCGGCGTCGCGATCGTGCTCGTGCACCTGATGCGCGACGAGGAAGCGCGGGAGCTGTTCGCGCGGTTCGGCCTGGACGACCTGCCGCGCATCGCCGACCCCGAGGGTCGTCTCTACGAGACGCTCGGCCTCCTACGCGCGTCGCTGCGGCAGGTAATGGGGCCGAAGGCATGGTGGCATGGTACGAAGGCCGTCTTGCGCGGAAATCGTCCGGGAATGCCTCGCGGCGATATTTTCCGGCTGCCGGGGGCGTTCCTGATCTTCGCTGGGCAGGTGGCGCGAATGACGGCGGATGGCGGCACGACGCACGCCCGGCCCGACATCGACGCGGTCCTCGCTCAGATCACGCCGAAATCGAGCAGCCGGATGTAGAGGGCGACGTCGCCGGTCAGTCCCTCGGGCAGCTCGAACGTCCCGTCGCGTCCCGGCCGCGCCGCGCCCGCCCGCACCGTCTTCCCCGTCCGGCAGTCGAGCCACAGCAGCTCGTAGTTCGCGAAGGGCAGGCCCTTGATCCCGATGCGCTCCTTGGGGTTCGCGGCATAGACGATGTAACTCGCCTTGTGCTCCTCGGCGTCGGCCCCTTGGGGGGTCGGATTGGCGAGCGCCCACGCCGCGTCGCCGGCGGCGAGATCGTCCCGCGGGCTCATCCTGTGGAAGTCGGTCTGCTCGAAGAACCGCACCAGCCGCCCGCAGTCCTCGAGCTGCTCGACCGGCGTGCTCGCCCCATCCATCTGGTAGACCATGACGTACGCCCCCGCCATGGCGGAGGCCCAGTTCATGCGGCGGAGCACGTCGCGGGGCTTCCTCCCGTGTCCCGTCACGCACTCCGCCATGTTCAGCGAGTACTTGCCCTCCGCATTCTTCCATGCTCGTAGGACCAGGCGGTGCAACTCCTCGGGAGAGTTCGCTTCCAACTGCATGGCGAACTGGCCGACGTGCGGATCGTCGGCGAACTCCCGGAATTCCACTCCCGGCAGCTTGTGGACCGCGATCGCGTGGTCTTTGTCCCCCGCCGCGCGGATCTCCGCCGCGAGATTCGAGACCCGCTTCGCCGAGAGCCTCTCCTGATACTCCTCGGCGATGCACCAGACGAGATGGTCCAGATGGCCGAACTTCTTGACGAGCGCACGGACGTAAGCCCGCTCGGCGTCCCCCACCTCGTCCCCGGTGTTCCATACGCGGGCGCTGTCGTCGTACAGGAAGAGCATCATCACGATCCCGTGGCGATCGGCCTCGGCGAACCACTCGGCCCACTGGTCGAGGACTTTGTCGGCGAGCCCCTTGGCGGGGTCGTTGTCGATGAAGGGATTGTGCGTGCGGTCGCCGTCGCCGCCGTGCGAGCGGATCGCCTGCACGTACAGGCAATTCGCGCCGGTCCCGGCGAGTTTGCGAATGATCGCGAGCTGATCGCCGTCGCGCGTGCCGTCGGCATTGCGCCTGCCGCGGTAGAGAAAGTCCTCCGGGTCGCCGGGGCCGCACATGAAGAACGGCCGGCCGTCCTTGCGGAACAGCCAGCGCGGGTTTGCGGGATCGATGACGACGCGGTCGTTCTTCGGCGTCGCTCCTGGATCGAAATCGGTCTTTCTCTCGTCTTCGAGCGATGTCTTCTCACGGACCGCGGCGACCAGGTTTGCCAGAACCTCGTTCTCCTGCTCGCGGCTGTTGACGCGGGCGTCGTTCCAACTCACGACGATGTCGAGGCTGGGGATGACGACCAGCGCCCGCACCCCCCAATGGCCGAAGGCGCCGTAGGCGTCGGCCGGCACATCGGGCCAGTGCCGCTTCCCGTCGCGATCGACGCCGTTCGTCCACCACGCGAAGCTGTAGCTCCCGAGGTGGTCGCTTTGATTGCTCCCGCCGCCGATCGAGCGCTGGTTCGGCAACATCTCGGCCGCCTCGCCCTTCGTGCGCGGCACGGAGTTGGGGACGGCGCTGCCGATCGCCTGTCGGACGTGCGCGCGGGAGATCAACCGCTTCCCGTTCCACTCCCCTTCCCGGAGATAGAGCAATCCGAAGCGGCAGAAGTCGCGCGGCGAGACGGCAATTCGCCCCGGCCGGTCCTTGAGACCGAACGCCAGAAACGTCGGCCGGTCCTCGCATTGGATCGCATCGGCGATGAGCGGCCGCAGCGCCCGCTCATCGACCGCCTCCCGATCGCCGGCGTGGACCTTGGTGAAGAGCAGGTCGAACAGCAGGGCCATGTTGTAATCGCTGTAGTCGAAGGCCTCGCCCGGATTCTCTTCGACGCCGTAGCAGGACGTCTGGCAGGCGAGGTGCCGCCAGGTAATGGCGGCGTCCTTGTGATCGAGCTTCGCGTTGATGTCGTTGAGCCGCGGCGCCCACTTCGCGATGCTTTCATCCACGCTCTCGATCTTCCCCGCCTCGATCGCGGCGAACAGGAAGTGGGAGTACCACGGCTTGGCCGCGGACGCGACATCGCCGCGCCGCTCGTGGTCCCCCCAGGTGTGAACCAGATATCCGCCGCGCACGACGCACCCGCGGCCGCCGACGGCGTCGGAGAAGTTTTTGAGCCGCGCCGCATCAATCCCGACTTCGGCGGGAGACTTCGTGGCCCACGTCCTGCCGGGAACGACGCGCGGCGGCTCGGCGGCGGCCAAGAACGTCGATGCGCACGCCACGATCGTGGCGATCAAATTCATCTGGACGAGCGGGCGGCGCTGCATGTCGAGAAGCTCCCGATCAAACCACTGCGTGTCGTTTCGTGCGATCGCCGGCGCGCCCGGCGGATTGGGCTATTCGCCTCGCACTCCCGCGGGTTCCGGAATCGTCGGAAAGACGCCCGCCTTGATGGAGAACGGCGCCAATCCCTCCGAGAACTCGCCGACTTCCGGATACATCGCATCGATCACAACGGCGCCGTTGCGGTCGACAAAGCCCATTCGAGTTCGTCCATTCGCTTTCGCCGTCCTGTCTTCGAAGCGGATCAATCCCTCGCTGAAAATTGCGGCAGCGATTCGGCGCGGATTCTCGTCCCAGTCGAGGAATTGGAGAGGCGGCCATACGTCGCAGCGCGGGTCGAATCGCGTCACCGGAACGGCACGGACGTCGATCAGCACGTCCCGCCCGTCCATATGCGCAAGCGCCACTCCCTCTTGAAACTCGCTCCCTTCGCGATCACGCTTTTCTTTTGCTGCAAAGGCGACTCCTCCTTGGGAATCGATGTAAGTCCATCGGCCCTCCAGCAGGACGGAAGCCAAGCCGTTGCTGAAGCACCTCGTGAAGGAATATCGGTGCGGGATCACGAGATTGCCGGCAGGATTGATGAAGCCATACAGATTCTCGTCGTTCTCGACGGCCGCCAATCCCTCGGAATATGCACTGACTGATTGGTATGTCGCCGGGACGACGATCCGTCCCGAGCAGTCGATGAACCCGGCCTGATAACGACTACCACCTTCCTCGAACCGGATGACGAAAGGAGCACGCCCTTCAGAGAACGATCCGCCGGCGTGCTGTCTGGGGAGAGTAATGACCACCGTTCCGTCGATGTTCACGTAGCCCGATCGGCGGCCGGATTGCCCCGGTTCAGGCCGATCTTCGTCCGTGCCCGGCTCGGCCCATCCGATGTAGGCCAGACCTTCTTGGAAGGAAGAGGCAAAAGTGAAACGCGGCTCGATCGCCAATGCTCCCGTGCGGTCCACGAATCCCCAGCGTTTCCTGTTCCCCTTGCCCACGACCGCGACGGCCGCCAGCCCGTCCCGAAATGGCTTCGCTTCAATGAAACGCGGCGGAATGGCGAACCCACCCGAGTGGTCGATGTAGCCCCACTTTCCTTCCTTCTTCACGGCGGCCAGCCCTTCCGTGAACGGCCGCGCGTCATCGAACTGCGGCTTGATGACCACCTTGCCGGTGCGGTCCATGAACCCGACGGGGCCGCCGTCCTTTTGCGCCGGCCGGTCGACGTCTTCACAGCGACCAGCCTGCGGAAGCAGCAGCGCCGCGATCAACGCGGTGACGGCAACGGATGGGCGCGCCATGATTCGGCTCCTCGCGACAAGGACCGGCCCGCGTGGATTGGTGCGCGCCATCGTACCCGGTCCGGGCACCGCACGCAAAGTTTGTTCGAAATGAAGTCAACAGCGTCGGCCCCAGACGCCGGAAAGCGGTTGCCGCTACGGGACATCCGGTGATAGACTGTCATGATGAGTCCCCGCAGGTTTCTCGACGTTGATCCGAGAACTTTGCGCGTGCCGAATTCCCGGCGTTCAGGCGCCGATCCTCTGAAATTTCACCGGCAAATCGCTCGATTCGGCGCATCGGCTCAGGGAATGCCGCCCTTGGAAGTCAGTCGCGGCGCCGATGGAGAGTTGATGATCAACGACGGAGTTACGCGGGCGACGCGGATTGCGAAGCTCGCGCCAGGAACTGTCGTTGTGGTGGAAGTCATCGACGACCTTCCTGTCCCCGTCGGATTGTTCCCGTCGATTGGAGAGTTGATCCGATGAAGACCGCGCAAGACGAACAACTCATCCTCGCCATTTCCGAACTGCGGGCGCTGTTCCCGGAGTGGCGGATGGGCCAACTCGTCGCGAACCTGGTGACGGCGGCGGGACGCACCGATGACAGTGCGATCTGGGACGTGGAGGACGACGAACTATTGGCGGCTGCCCAGCGGCTTATCGCGCGCAACCGTGACCGTGGGGCGCGCTCGCCGTCGGCTCGCGGCTAAACGCGCCTCGAACGCCGCGTCACTCGCATCGTCATTTCTTCAGCGCCGCGTCGAAGAAGTCGAACGCCTCGTCCTGCATCGCGATCGAGAACATGTGCGGGGCATCATAGAAGCGGCCGTGGAATTGGTCCTTCACCCCCGCCTTCTCGTAGGCCCCGGCGATCTTCACGAGCGACTCCCGCATCCCCGCCAGCGGGAACAGGCCGTCCTTCTCGCACTGCTGCACCATCAAGGGCTTGGGGGCCATCATCGACACGATGTCCGGCCAATCCAGGTAGCCGTGGATCGTCGGCAGGTAATGCACCCACGAGTGCTTGAGGACGTGCCGCTTCATCATCGGCTTCACGGTGGACATGAACCCGGTCACGCACGCCGCCTTGATCCGCTCGTCCAGTCCCGCGAGATAGAACGAGCGGTAGCCCCCCATCGAGATGCCGACGCAGCCGATCCGCTCGGGATCGACCTCCGGCCGCGTGACGAGGTAATCCACCGTGCGGATGTCGTCCCAGACGACGATCCCCGGCCACGTCAGCCCGGCGTAGACCAGCGATTGGACGAGCGTCTCTTCGCCCGCCCGGCAGCGCTTGTTCAACTCGAAGGCGAGGTCGAACGAGTATTTCGAGCGGTCGTAGCCGTGCTGCAGGTCGGCGTCCTGCATCAGCCTTCGCTCGCCGAACATGAAGGCGTCGATCGTGATGACGACGTACCCGCGGCGGACCAGCGCGGTCGCGGTGGGCCGGCCTTCATAGTTCATGCGGTGATAGCGGTCCATCACCGGATGGTTTTTCCCATTGCCGAAGTCGATCACCTTTTCCTTGCCGAACAGGAACATCCCGCCGTGCGAGTGGAGATCGACGATCGCGGGGGCGGGTTGTTTTGCGTTCTTCGGAATGAGGACATAGGCGGCGATGCGGAAGCCGGGGGCGGTGTCGAACAGAATTTTCTCGCGGAAGTGGTCGCCGGCGTCGGCGCGGTCGACGATCTCGGCCCGCGGCTCGACTTTCTCCGGCCGGTAGCGGAGCGCCTCGAAGACTTTCGCCCGCCCGGCTTTCTTGAACTCGTCGAGTGACTGGAACTGGTCGCCGAGGAACGAGTAGCGGAACTCGTTCTTCTCCGCGAGGCGCATCACGTCCGGGTACAGGCTGCCGATGTCGGCCTCCTGCGGGGCGAGATTCTTCGGCTGATCGGGAGGCGCGCCCCACGCGATGTCGGGCGCGTCGTCGGCCGCGCGGGTTGGATTCCGCCCGCCATCGAAGAGCAGCCCGCTCACCGCGGCCGCGCCGAACGCGCCGAGGAATTGCCGCCGGTCGGGACTCGGGAGACGTTCCGGCTCGTTTTGCATCGTCTTCCTCTCGCGCGAATGGAGGGCGCCGCATCGCGACGATACTGCACCGGCGCGGGGTCGTCGAGGTCCGGCGGCACTCGTGCCGGCGGGGGAGCATTTCCGCGATCTCGGCCTCGCGATCTAGCCGTCTTCGAAGTAGTCCTCCTCTCCGCCGGGCTGGTCCGACATCGCCTGCCACTTCTCGACCGATTTCCGCGTCTGGAACGTCGGCTCCAGCCCGACCCAGGCACTGTCGAGCCCCGTTTCGCCGGGTCGATGAATCGCCCGCAGGGCGCTCGTCAGCGACTCGGCCGATGAGGACGAAGCGGTCACGGCGAAGTCTCCCGGTGAGGCGGGTCGGACCTATTTCTTCCCTTGCGCTCGCTGCCGGCGGAAGAACTCCTGGAGGATCCCGCGGCACTCGTCCCGGAGCACGCCCCCCAGCACCGCGGCCCGATGGTTCAGGCGGTCGTCGGCGGTGATCTGGTACAGCGTGTGGCAGGCGCCCGCCTTCGGGTCGGGAGTGCCGTAGACGACCGTCGGGATCCGCGCCTGCACGACGGCCCCCGCGCACATCGGACACGGTTCGAGCGTCACGTACAGCGCGCAGTCGAGCAGCCGCCACGAGCCGAGCGCTTCCGCCGCCTGCGTGATGGCGATCATTTCGGCGTGGGCGGTGGGGTCGTGCAGCGTCTCGCGGAGGTTGTGCCCCTCGCCGATGATCCGCTCCTCGTGGACGACGACCGCTCCGATCGGCACTTCCCCCTCGTCGAGCGCGGCCTGCGCCTCGGCGAGGGCGGAACGCATCCAACGCTCGTGCGGGCTGAGCGGGTTTTCGACATCCATTACGGTTGCGCCGCCTTCCCGTCGATCACATTGCCGCGCACCAGCGAATCCTCGAGCCGCTCGTCGTCATGGTCGCTTGCCGCATCGACGAGGACGTTGTTCGCGAACAGCACTTTGCGGCTCGATCGGCCGGCGAGGTCGAGCGCCTTGGTGCTCAGTCCGGCGAACACGTTCCCCGACACGGCGACATGCGACGTCGATTCGAGCAGCAGCCCGCCGGCGTCGCGGTCTCCCGCCCCGCGAACCGTCCGCTCTTCGCCGACGAAGCTGTTGGAGAAATTGTTGCCGGTGATCGCGATCCGCCCGCTGTCCTTTCCGACGCGGACCGCGTGCGCGTGCATCAGCGTGAACGTGTTGGCGCTCACCGCGCAGCCGTGCGCGTCGCGGAGATCGACCCCCATCCCGTTGTGGGCGATGACGTTCGCCGAGACGGTGTCGCCGTAACAGTTGCGGTCGAGGACCACGGCCGTCCCTTGGCACTCCTCGATCATGTTCCCGGAGAGGACCGAGCCGTAGGTGTTCTCGATGACCACGCCGTGCCCGAGGTGGTCGTCCAGGCAGTTGCCGGTCATGCACAGGTTGAAGCTGTCGATGCAGCGCAGGGCGTCCTGGTTCTCCTCGAACTGGTTGCCGCTGACGACGATGTCGTGGCAAGCGACGAGGTTCAGCCCCGTCCCCTTGTTGTAGGTGATCAGCGAGTCGCACACGCGGGGATCTTCATAGCAGCCGTCGAGGCGGATGCCGTCCTTGCCGTGCCTGCTGACGATCACGCCTTCGATGTGGATCTCGTTGACGCGCACGGCCTCGATGCCGTGCCCGCTCTGCGGATTGCCGGTGATCCGGAAGTTGGAAAGATGCACCCGCCATTGCGGTTGACCCGCTCGGCCGTCCGGCCGCGGTTTCGGCCGAATCACGAGCGCCGGCTTCCCTTCGGCGTTGGTGTTCCGAATGTGCGTGGCGGTCGCCGCGCCGATCAGTTGCACGTCGGCGGCCTGCTGGATGACGAGCGGGGCCTCGATGTCGAAGGTCCCCGGCGGGAGCCGCACGACGCCCCCCTGGTCGGGCAGCGCGTCGATCGCCGCCTGCAGGCTGGGATAGCGGGCGGCGTCGATCTCCGGTCGAGCGCCGGGGAGCGGTCCCGGAAGCGACTCCGTCTGGCTCGCCGCCGGCCACGAGCAGGCCATCACCACCAGCCCGAGCGCCCCGGCGACCGCCGCGAACGAAACTCGATTCATGGATCGACTCCTTTTCCTGGAACGTGGCACGGCTGGATCGAGACTCGGGCCGAATCGGGTTCGATGGTAACACCCCGGGCCGGCGGTCTCCACGCAGGGCCGGACGATCGCTGGACATTGGGATTGCTTCGGCCGGCGGCGGATGCTATCAACCCGCTCCGCTGCCGCGAGGGTCGCCGACGCGCGGCCTCTTCTCGTCCAGGCGAACGGCGAATGAAATGCGGCCTCGCCGGCGGAGGATCATCGCATGGCGCATTTCGATCGATCGCTTGCCCGGCGGCCGGCCGCCCCCTTCGCGCACGAGGAGGTCTCCTCCGTCTTGCGCCGCGCTCTGCGGAGCGATTCGCTCGTGCTGCTCGGGCTGTTCGCGCTGTGCCTCGTTCCCCGGCTGCTGATGGCGTGGCGGCTGGGCGTGGTCTGCAACGACGGCTACTACTACATCCGCATGGCCGCCGCGATCGAAGCGGGAGACTTCGAGCAGGCGCTGGCGTATCTCAATCTGAACGTCTACCCGCCGATCCTGGCGGCCCTGCACCGGCTCGGACTCGAATGGGAATCGGCGGGAAAGCTGTGGGGGGCGATCGCGTCGAGCCTCGCGGTCCTGCCGATGTTCGGCTGGGTGCGGGCCGCATTCGACCGCCGCGTCGCGGTCGCGGCGTGTTTCCTGTACGCGATCCATCCCGACTTGATCGAAGTGGGGGTCGAGCCGATCCGCGAAGCGACCTTCTGGTTGTTCGCCTGCACGAGCCTGTGGCTGATCTGGAAGGCGGTCGAACGGGAGCGATTGGGGCTGTTCGCGCTCGCCGGCGCGTCGGTCGCGCTCGCGATCCACACGCGGACCGAGGGCTGGGTCCTCGTCATTCCGGCGGTCCTCTGGCCCTGCCTGCACCTCGCTCGCAACGCCCATAGCCGGCGGGAAACTTCCCGCCGGAGCGATCTCATTGATGACATCCGTCTGGAAACCTCCCGTCGGCGTTCGAATGCGAAGCTGCTCGCGGGTCCGGTGCTGTGTCTGACGATGACCCCGTTGTTCATCGTGGCCGCCAACGCGACTCTCCTCCGCGACCATCCGCAGTGGGAATGGGGACGACTGGCGCCGTTCCAGAAATGCTGGCGCTGGCTGCACGACTCGGACCTCGCGCGGGCGAAGCCAGCCACCCCGTTGGAAAGGACCTCCCACCGCCGCCTCGTCGTCGCACCGTTCGCGACGGCAGGCATCGGCCATCCCGGCGGGTTGTTCTCCCGCGGATCGACGGCGATCGCGGCGGCAGCGCATGCCGCGGTCGAAGAGACGGGAGGGTTCGTCGATCGCCCCGAAGTTCATTACGTGCGAAAGCTCGTGAGCACGCTCGAGCCGGTGAACTGCCTGTTGCTGCTCGCCGGGCTGTGCGCGAGTTGGCGGCAGCTCCCCTGGCGGACCAAGCTCGTGCTCGCCTTGCTTTCGTGGTCGCTCCTGGGGGGAGTGTGGATCCAACTCCGGGAATCGCGGGAGTTCAACGGTCGGTACTTCTTGACGCTGTATCTTGTGCTCGTCCCGTTCGCGGGAATCGGGCTGCTGCTGGTCGCCTCCCGCGTCGGCGGATGGGCGCGGCGCCGCGGCTGGGTCGCCCCGCGATCGCTCGCCCCCGCGCTCGCGATCGCCCTGCTGCTGGCCGCCGGATTCTGGAGCGATGCCCTGTCGACCACGCACCCCGGCCGCGAGTCGCAGGCGACGCTCGGGCGTTGGTTGCGGGCGGAGTACGGACCGTTCGATTCGGTCGTGGTCGATCCCGCGGCGACTTGCATCGGCTATTACGCGCACGGGGAGCTGGCGGCGTGTCCCGACCACGTCAAGCACGTTCGCGAGGCGATCGCCGAGCATCGCCCGCAACTGTTGGTGGTATGCACTCCGGACCGGCTCGCCCCGAAACTGCGGGCCTTGATCGAGCGGCAGGCGCAGCGGCACGGATTGCGGCCGGTTGCTCCGGACGACTTGCCGGACGACGCGACGCCCTGCCTGGTCATGGTCCGCGCAGAGCGCCTCGCCCGCACCCCGTCCGCAGCCGCGCTGCGGTGACAGGGCGGCCGGATTCGAACTGCCGCCGCGCTGCGGGCTGACATGCTCCCGACGGTCCCTCGGTCCGGCTACCGCAGCTTGCTCAGCACGACGAGCGCCGTCCGAAACAGGATCACAAGATCGCCCATCAGCGAGCGCTCGTCGACGTACTTCAGCCGCAGCTCGTTCTTGCGGGGCAGGACCGTCTCGCGGAACACGCGGTCGGGATCGTCTGTCCCCACCAGCGACTGCTGATCGGCGAACTCGATGCTCGACCGGTCGGTGATGCCCGGCCGGGCGGCGAGGATGCGGAGCTCGTCGTCGGTGTAGCGGGTCGTGTATTGATACACTTCGGGGCGGGGACCGACGAGGCTCATGTCGCCTTTGAGCACGTTGAACAACTGCGGCAGCTCGTCGATCTTGAGATTCCGCAGATAGCGCCCCACGCGCGTGATCCGCGGGTCGTGCGTGCCGGTCGTGTCCCCCCCCTTCCGATCCGCATCGACCGCCATGGTGCGGAACTTGTACATGAACATCGGCCGGCCGTACCGGCCGGTGCGCACCCCGCGATAGAAGATCGGCCCGGGCGATGTCAGCTTGATCGCGAGCGCCGCCGCGAGCATCACCGGCGACGCCACCACGATGCCCGCGGCGGCCAGGACGAAGTCGAACGCCCGCTTGAACCACTCCGCGAGGGTCTCGTGGAGCGCCCGCTGCGGCGGGTCTCCGAACCGTCGGACAAGCGCCAGATGGGCCGCTTCGTCGTGGGGCGCCGGTTCGCGCTGCCGGCGCGAGCCGTGGACGTCGTTTCGCGGCGCGGTGGAAGGAGCGGAGTGCGACATGCGTTTTCCCTCACTCGGTATTTTCAAGGTCGCGACGGCGCGTCGCGTTCTTGGAAGCACTGTCACTGGAATCGCGGTGGGGGTTTCTTGGATATAGCCGCTCTTCCCAGCCCGACGCGCCAGCGAGGGAGAATCGCCGGCCCGGCCGACCATATCCAGCGATGAGACCACACGAGCGATTCTCCCTTGCCGGCCGCTGCGGGCTACGGTCGCTAGGCGGCGCGGGCCAGCCATCCGGGCGATCCAGCGGGACGGGCGAACGCTTCGAGGCCCGCGATGACCTCTCCATATACTCGGCCCGGCTCGAACCGTTCCGCATAGACGGCCCGCACCGCCTGCGAGCGCTCCCGCAGCAGGTCGGGCGAATCGTGAAACTTCAAGATCGCATCTGCCAGACCGGCCGCATCGCCCGGAGCATAGAGCGCGGCGCACCGATGCGATTCGAGGAACTCCGCCAGCTCGCCGCTCCGGCTCGCGACGACCGGCAGTCCTTCCCGGAAGTAGTCCATCAGCTTGTTCGGAAACGTCGTCTTCATTCCCGGACGGTACGGGAGGACGCCCAGGCGGCACCGCTCCAGCAGCACCGTCGCGTCCGCCGCGTCTACCCAGCCGGGAAGCAGCACATGGTCGAGGCCAGCGGCGGCCTTCCGGCAGCGGGCGAGCGACCCGCCGTCGCCGCACAGGACGAACCGGATGTCCGCGCTCGACTTCTTCTTCAACAACCGGGCCGCGCGGACAGCCGATTCCGGATCGGTCAGCCGGCCGAACGTGCCGAGAAAACAGACGCGGAACGTCCCGTCGTCGCGCACGCCCCGCTCGTCCCAGCGCCGCTCGGCGGCGGCGCGCTCCGCCGGCGACAGCGGCGACTGCGGGTAGGCGAGCGGGAAAACGCGGTCCGCGGGACGCTGTCCCCGTCCCGCGTAGCGGAGCCCCCAGTCGAGGAACCCCTGCGACGTCCCGTAGATCGCGTCGGCGCGGCGGAAGATCGTTTCGTTCCGGCGGTCCCAGCCGCGAAACAGGAGCCGGGCCACCGGCCGGAGCGCCCGCGGGAACACGTCCACGAGCATGTCGGGCCACACGTCCCGCACGTCGGCGATCACCGGGATCCCGCGCGGCTCGGCATAATCGAGCGCCGCGACGCACATCTCGGGAGCGGGCAGCGAGCAGAGGATCGCATCCGGCGGCTCGAGTCGCGGCGCACGGCGCGCGAAGGCCCGCGCCATCTCGCCGTGAAACCGCATTCGCCTCAGGCTCACGTGCCGGCGATAGCCCGGCCCGTGCAGCAGCTCGAGGGACCACTTGCTCTCGACCGGCACGGTGCAGTCGCGGTCGGCCCGCTGCCGCTTCAGATGATGCGAGAACGTCGGCGCCCACTGCACCGCGCGATGCCCGCGCTCGGCGAGCAGCCGCGACAGCACGCCGTAGCGGTGGATGCGATACGGCCCGTCGATCGGCAGCAGCTCGCCGAGGTGGATCAGCCAGACGTTCATTTCGGCTTGTAGCGACGTGTTTTCAGCCCGCAGCGCAAGCAAGGGGAGAATCGTCGTGGCAGCGTCATTGCCGCAGGTCGTCGGCCGGTAAGATGGTTCTCCCTCGCTGGCGCGTTTTGATGTTGCGCTATTTCGTGAGTGGCGATTCCGTCATTCCCGCGAAGGCGGGAATCCAGTGCGTTCGCCGTCCGCGCAGCTGCTGGATGCCCGCCTTCGCGGGCATGACGCGCAAAGGCGGCGAGTCGCCCCCAGCCACTCCATCGCCAGCAAATTCTCCCACATTGGTTGAAACTGCGCAACATCAAACCTCGCGCGTCGGGCTACGAATGAAACGTTGGTTGTGGCCACCCGTGGCGCCTCAGGCGACCGACCGCACCGCTTGGGTTCCGGCCGCGCCGCGCCGCGCCGCGAACGACCGCAGGCAGTTCACCACCGCGTCCTGCTGCGATTCCGTCAACTCGGGGAACATCGGCAGACTGAGGCAGCGGCGGGCGGCCGACTCCGCCGCCGGGAACGCCCCCCGCGGATGCCCCAGCGACTCGTGGACCTCCTGCAGGTGCAGCGGCACCGGGTAGTAGATCGCGTTGCCGATCCCCGCCGCATTCAATGCCTGCATCAACGCATCCCGCTCTTCGGTGAGAATCGTGTACTGATGATAGACGGAGCGGCAGCAGTCGGAATGATCGTCGTCGGCGCCGGGGCAAACGAGTCCTCCCGTCGTCAACTCCTGCGGACAGGTGAGGCCCGGAACGTCCGCGAGCAGCTCGTTGTAGCGGTAGGCGTGGCGGCGGCGCGCGTCGATCCAGTTCGCCAGGTGCGGCAGCTTGACGCGGAGAATGGCCGCCTGCATCTCGTCGAGCCGGCTGTTGAGGCCGAGCTCCGAGTGATGGTACTTCACCGCCCCACCGTGCCGGCGGAGCATCTCGACGCGGCGGTAGACCTCCTCGTCGTTGGAGACGACCATCCCGCCGTCCCCCATGCAGCCGAGGTTCTTGCTGGGGAAGAAGCTGAAGCAGCCGGCGTCGCCGAACGTGCCGACCTGCCGCCCCTTCCACTGCGCCCCGATGGCCTGGGCGCAGTCCTCGACGACGAACAGTCCGCGGCGGCGGGCGATCTCCATGATCGCGTCCATGTCGCACGGCTGGCCATAGAGGTGCACCGGCAGGATCGCCTTGGTGCGGTCGGTGATCGCCGGCTCGATGGCGGCGGGGTCGATTTCGAACGTGGCCGGGTCGATGTCGACGAACACCGGCGTCGCCCCGACGATGCCGATCGCCTCGGTCGTGGCGACGAATGTGAAGGGCGTGGTGATGACTTCATCGCCGGGGCCGATCCGCAATGCGCGGAGGGCGAGGTGCAGGGCGTCGGTCCCGTTCGCGACCCCCGCGGCGAACTTAGCGCCGCACCAGGCGGCGACTTCCTTTTCGAGCGCCTTCACGTTCGGGCCGAGAATGTATTGCCCGTCGGCGGCCACCTGCTGGAGAGCGGCGTCGATGTCGTCCTTGAGGTTCCGGTACTGCTGCTGCAAGTCGCACAGAGGGACCATGGGGGTTTTCCAGAGATCAGAGGTCAGAGACCAGAGGTCGGAGATTATAGGTCGGAGGTCGGAAGGCAATTACGCGAGCGGGGGAGGCACGCTTGCGGTTTCGCAGCCGTCGCACCGCAGCATGGAACGAACGAACCGCGTCAAGCCGCCTTCGCCGGCGGGACGGCGTCCACGCGAACGATCGACGTCTCCCCCGCCTGACGGTAGTCGCGGCCGCACTCTTCGCAGGTCGCGGCACCGCTTCGAAACGAAAGCGGAACGCCGCATTCGCAGGCCCAGCCGCGGTGGCGGGCCGGGTTGCCGTACACGACCGCATGCGCGGGCACGTCGCGGGTGACGACGGACCCCGCGCCGATCAACGCGAACTCGCCGATCGTGTTCCCGCAGACGATCGTCGCGTTGGCGCCGATGCTCGCCCCCCGCTTGACGAGCGTCTGGTGACAATCTTCCGGGCGGTTCCGCGGAAAACCGGACCGCGGCGTGAGCACGTTCGTGAACACCATCGACGGCCCGCAGAACACGTCGTCCTCCAGGACCACGCCTTCGTACACCGAGACGTTGTTCTGGATCTTCACGTTCCGGCCCAGCTTCGCGTTGGGACCGATGACCACGTTCTGGCCGATGCGGCAGTTCTCGCCGATCACGGTCCCCTGCATCACGTGGCAGAAGTGCCAGATGCAGGTCCCGTCGCCGATCCGCGCGCCGTCGTCGATGTAGGACGATTCGTGGACGAAGGGGGGCTTATCGCTCATCCGCCGATTCCTTTCGCCGGAATATGGAGTAGCTGAATTCGCAAGAATTCAGGCTGGTTCGCTGAATTCTGGCGAATTCAGCTACGGAGAAGTACCGTTCACGCCGCGCGGCGGAGCACCTTGGGCCGGCCCTGCGCGAGCTGCCGGTCCACTTCCTCGAGGATCTTCACGACCCGCAGCCCGTCTCGCCCGTCGCTGCGGGGCTGCGTGTCGTCGAGGACCGCATCGATGAAGTGCTGCGTCTCGATCAACAGCGGCTGCTCGTTCGAGATGCTCGGAATGTGAATGTCGCCGTGCCGGACGCCGATCGAGGCGATCGCCCCGACCGCGTCGTTCTGGACGCAGGCCCGCTTGTCGTAGATGCGGACTTTCTCGGCCGCCTCCATGTCGTCGAACACGAGCATCTTCTCCGAGCCGACGAGCACCATCTTCCGCATCTTGTGCGGGTCGAGCCACGAGACGTGGATGTTCGCGATCCGGCCGCTCGGGAACTGCAGGCTGGCGAACACGACGTCTTCGATCCCCGTCTGGAGGATGTCCTGCCCGCTGACGACGATGCGGACCGGCTCCTCCTCGAACAGGTACAGGATGATCGAGATGTCGTGCGGGGCGAGCGACCAGAAGGAGTTCTCGTGCTGGCGGACGACCCCCAGGTTCAGCCGCTGGCAGTACATGTAGTAGATGTCGCCCAACGCGCCCGAATCGACCTGCTCCTTCATCAGCGCGACCGCCGGGTGATATTCGAGCAAGTGCCCGACCATCAGCTTCAGCTCCCGCCGCTCCGCCAGCTCGACGAGTTCGGCGGCGTGATCGGTCCGCAGGGTGAGGGGCTTCTCGACGTACACGTGCTTCCCGGCGAGGAGCGACCGCTTCGCCATTTCATAGTGCGCGGGGGCGGGGGTGGCGAGGGCGACCGCTTCGACGCTCTGTTCCTCGAGCACGTCCTCGTACCGCGACGTCGGGATCGAGTCGGGATAGTTCCGCCGCTGCTGCTCGAGCGACTTCGGGCTCGAATCGCAGATGTGCGTCATCCGGCAGCGCTGCGTCTGGGCGAAACTCTGGGCGACGTTCTTCCCCCAGCCCCCCAATCCGACCATCGCGAGCGAAACGGCGTCGTGCGGCATCGAGCTGGCCCCTCCTCCAGAGGACAACGGAAATCCCTTTCCGGCGAGGCGGTACTATAGCGAGTTCGCAATTCGCGCAAAGAGCAGTTCGCATTGACCCCTCGTCCGGCCGCTGATAGAGTCCCGCGCGCTGTTCGCCGACGCCGCGACGGACGCCCCCGGAAGGTCCCTACCAGATGACGCTGTCGGGCAACGATTCGCCGCGACCGAGCAAGCTGTTCGCCTCGGGGGGGAACGAACACGGCTTCGGCGAAGAGTCCGGCCTGGGCTTTTCCCGCGGGCCGTTCGCCCCTCCGACTCGTCGCGATCCGCAAGACGCGGGAAGCGACGCCACCCTCCGCAGCACGCTCCGCATGCTCCGGCGGCTGGCGTTGTATCTGCCGGCGTCGCTGGCGGTGTACTGCGTCTGCTTTCACTTCGCGTTCCTGCTGCGGTTCGAGTTCGTCATCAGCGAGGCGAACCGGCAGAAGCTTTACGCGGCGCTCCCGTCGCTCCTGGCGGTCAAGCTGCTGACCCTGTTCCTCACCGGCGAATGGCGGCGGACGTTCCGCTACGCGACGCTGTCGGACATGGTCTCGATCTGCGGGACCGCGGTCGCCGCCACGCTCTTGTTCTTCGCCGTGAACGTCGGCCTCGAGATCGGACCGCGGGTCCCGCGGTCGATCATCCTCATCGACGGCATCCTCTCGGTGCCGGCCATCGGCCTGCTCCGCCTCGCCCGCCGGCTCTACACCGAATACCTGTACCCCCTGCTGACGAATCGCCAGAAACCGCGGGCCGTGATCTACGGCACCGACCGCGAGGCGATCGCCATCCTGCGGACGATCAAGGCGTCGCACCCCGAATACCGCGTGGTCGGGCTGATCGACGACCGTTGCCGCGAACGGTTTTCGGTCATTGCCGGCATCCGCGCCTACTCCGAGACGCTGGGCTGGCCGAAGATCGCCCAGAAGCTCGCCGCCTCGCACGTGCTCATCCCCAGCACGGTCCCCGGCAAGACGGTGCGGGAAGTGCTCGCGAAGTGCAAGGCGGCCGGGCTGCGGACGCACGTCATCCCGGCGATCCACGAGCTGGTCCACGGCCGCTACCAGCTTACCATGCGCGACGTGACCATCTCCGACCTCCTCCGCCGCGAGCCGGCGCAGCTCGACGTGACGCGGATCAGCGCCTGTGTCGCGGGGAAGCGCGTGCTCGTCACCGGCGGGGCGGGGAGCATCGGCGCGGAGCTGTGCCGGCAGCTTCTCCAGTTGAACCCCGCGTCGCTCGTGGTCGTGGATCGCTCCGAACTGGGGATCTTCAACGTCGAGAACGAGTTTCGCGCCCGGCCGGCATGCGAGGCCGAGCTGCACTGCGTCGTGGCCGACGTCGCCTGCCGCGACTCGATGACCCGCGTGATGGAGCAGTTCCGGCCGCAGTTGATGTTCCACGCGGCGGCGTACAAGCACGTCCCGTTGATGGAGCACAACCCGCGGCAGGCGATCCGGAACAACGTGTTCGGCACGAAGCTGGTCGTCGACCTCGCGGACCGGCATGAAGTGGAGCGGTTCGTGCTGATCTCGACCGACAAGGCGGTCCGCCCGACCAACGTGATGGGCGCGACGAAGCTCGTCTGCGAGAAGTACGTGCAGGCGGCGGCCGTCCGCTCGCGGACGCAGTTCATCACCGTGCGGTTCGGGAACGTGTTGAACTCGGCGGGGAGCGTCGTGCCGACCTTCCGCCGGCAGATCGCCGCCGGCGGGCCGGTCACCGTCACGCACCCCGAGATCGTCCGGTTCTTCATGACGATCCCCGAGGCGGTGCAACTCGTGCTCCAGGCAGCGGCGATCGGCCGCACCGGCAACGTGCTGATCCTCGAGATGGGGGAGCCGGTCAAGATCGTCGACCTGGCGAAGGACATGATCTATCTCTCCGGCGCGCGCTACCCCGACGACGTCGACATCGTGTTCACCGGGCTCCGCCCCGGCGAGAAGCTGTACGAAGAGCTGTTTTACGAAGCCGAGGGCAATTCGGAGCGGATCCACGAGCGGATCTTCTGCGCCCGTTGCCCCGCTCCGCCGGAAGCGCGCGTGCAGCGGCACCTCGCCCGGCTCGAGCAGGCGCTCGCAGGCGCCGACGCCGACGCCCGCCGCGCGCTCGCCGAGATCGTTGCGGAATACGTCGCCGCCGACCGCCCCGCCGACGCGATCAAGGCGGCTGCGTGATCGAGCGCGACGTCTCACACCAGCCCGACGCGCAAGTTTTGAGGTTGCGCTGTTTCGCGAGTGGCGATGCCGTCATTCCCGCGAAGGCGGGAATCCAGAGCGCAACATCAAGATTGGCATCGCGGGCTGGTGGCGCGTCGACGTCGGCGGTGCGATTGGGGAAACCCCGCAGGCCGGCGCGGTGTTCGCCCCGGTTCGCGCCACGGAAAAGCACGGGTTGTTCGCTCGGCAGCCGCTCGATAGCGTGATGGCGGCGACGAGTCGTCGCATCCGCGACGAGACGGGAGCAGCCTGTGTCCAGCGAGAAAACATCGGCGGCGGGCGACGGCACAGTCCTCATCACGGGAGTCAGCGGGCTGATCGGCGCCCGTGTGGCGGAGAAGCTGTCGGAGCGTCACCACATCGTCGGAATGGACATCAAACCGCCCCAGGCGCCCCCCCAGTCCGTCGAGTTCATCAATACCGACCTGACCGACGACGAGAGCGTCCGGGCCGCCCTGGCGGAAATCCGGCAGCGCTCGGGGGAGCGCATCGCCAGCGTGATCCATCTCGCCGCCTACTACGATTTCAGCGGCGAACCGAGCCCGCTGTACGACAAGTTGACTGTGCAGGGAACGCGGCGGATGCTGCACGCGCTGCAGGCGTTCGCAGTCGAGCAGTTCGTGTTTTCGAGCAGCTTGCTCGTCATGCAGCCGACCGAGGGGGAGTGGATCGACGAGAACTCTCCGACGCGGGCCGAATGGGACTACCCGCAATCGAAGCTCGACGCGGAGCGGGTGATCGCCTCCGAGCGCGGGAACGTCCCGGCCGTCGTGCTGCGGATCGCGGGCGTCTACGACGAGGACTGCCATTCGCTCCCGATCTCACAGCAGATCAGCCGGATTTACGAGCGGAAGCTCGAAAGCCACATGTTCCCCGGCAATCGGGACCGCGGGCAGGCGTTCGTCCACCTCGACGACCTGACGGAGTGCTTCGCGCGGGTCGTCGAGCGGCGGGCGCAGCTCGGGCCGCACGAGCTGTTCCTGATCGCCGAGCCGGACGTGATGAGCTACGGCGAGCTTCAGGACGGCATCGGCGAGCTCCTGCACGGGAAGGAATGGACGACGATCCGCATTCCGAAAGTCGTCGCCAAGGTGGGGGCCTGGGTCCAGGACAAGCTCGCGCCGGAAGGAGAGGAGCCGTTCATCAAACCGTGGATGGTGGATCTCGCCGACCAGCACTATGCAGCGGACATCACCCGCGCCCGCACGAAGCTGGGATGGGAACCGCGGCATCGCCTGCGGGACACGCTCCCGGAAATCGCCCGCCGTCTGAAGCAGGATCCGCGGCGATGGTACGCGGAAAACGGCCTGCGGTATCCGGACGACGCCGAAGCCTGAAACGTCGATGAACCTGTAGCTGAATTCGCCAGAATTCAGATGATTCGGGCTGAATTCTTGCGAATTCAGCTACCCTTCAGTCCGACGCGCCGGCGAGGAAGAATCGCCGGACCGGCATACCATTCCCCGCGACCGACAGCGCGATGGCGATTCTCCCTTGCTTGCGCTGCGGGCTATTGTTCGGCGCCTCTTGGAAAGGCCACCATGCGCGACTTGAAGCGGCATCCCGCGCTGCACGTCGCGGTCGCCCCGTGGGACTATAACCCTTCCTCGTGGAGGCAGCGGATCCCGATCTGCCTGATCGCGACGGCCGGGTTCCTGATCGCCGTCTACATGGGACTGTTCCAGTGGCGGTTGATCGACACGGTCTGGGATCCCGTGTTCGGCGACCAGACGAAAACCGTGCTCACGTCCGACGTCTCCCACCGGATGCACTACTGGTTCCGCGTGCCGGATGCGGCCTTCGGGGCGTTCGCCTATCTCGGCGATGCGATCTTCGGCCTCGCCGGTTCGACGCGGCGGTGGCAGTACCGCCCGTGGATGGTGGTCCTGTTCGGGATCGACGTGATCCCGCTGGGGATCGTCAGCGCCGTGCTCGTCGCGCTGCAGGGGACGGTGGTCGGCTCGTGGTGCTTCCTGTGCATCGTGACCGCGGTCATCTCGCTGGTCCTGGTGGTGATGGCCTACGACGAGGTCTGGTCGTGCCTGCTGTTCCTGAACCGCGTGCGGAGGAAGTCGCGGAGCTGGCGCGTCGTGTGGGACACCTTCTGGGGCCGCCCTTCGGAGATCGCGGAAGAGGCGGCCCGCGAGCTCGTGCGGGAGGCCGGTTGAATGTGGGCCCGCGTCTGCGAGGTGATGTTCGGTTGCTGGCTGGCGATGAGCCCGTTCATCTTCCGCCATCCGCCGGACGAGCCGCGATGGTGGTGGAACGATTTCGGCTGCGCCGCCGCGGTGATCGTGCTCGCGCTGGCGTCCTTCCATCCGCGGACGCAGTGGGCGCACCTCCTGGGAATCGCCGTGGGACTGTGGCTGATCGCCTCCGGCTATCGCGACCTGGCGACGGATCCGCCGCCGGCGGTGCAGAACGACGTGCTGGTCGGCTGGCTGCTGCTGATGTTCGCGATCATCCCCAACGACGCGGACCGCCCCCCCGCCGGCTGGGAAGAGCGCCTGCGGGAAGAGAAATGACCGGTGACGAGTTGGCGTTTGGCGATGCGGGGAAGCTCGATAGATTGACTCCGGTCCCTTCGCTCTGCAAACGATTGGAATTCGCGCATCGTGCGCGAATTCCCATTGAACCAAGGAGCCGAGGGGTTTATCCCCTCGGTGCTGTTCGGGCGACCCGGACCAGAGACGCGAGATTCCTCTGAAGCCCCGCGTGTTCCCACCGAGGGGGTAAACCCCTCGGCTCATCATATCCTTGGCGTCTTCGCGCCTTCGCGTGACCCTTTGGTTGCGGCTTCGCCGCGCTGGATCCTTCGCGTGCTTCTGTTCAAGGGAAGGTGAAACAGAAGATGGCGAAGATCGCAAAGACGAATCAAGCAACAACCCGAGTCAATCCGCAGAGGTCGGCGAACGCGCCCTGTTTGCGATGATCGTCCGGCCGTCGTCCCTCGTCCCTCGTCACTCGTGCCCGCAGGATCCGCCCCCATGGCCGCGCTCGTCCTACAATTCGTGGCGCTCGCGGCGGTGATCGTCGTCGCCGGCGCCTGGCTGGCGCGCACGGCGGACGTCATCGGCGAGAAGACGGGGCTGGGGCGGACGCTCGCGGGAATGCTGCTCG
>JBBDNU010000205.1:0-11382 GCA_040877365.1 Planctomycetales bacterium | reverse complement strand
CGGGCGAGATTCCGGGAACCGGCGCCGCTTGAAATGCGTCTCACGTTCCGGCCGGGACGCGAACTTGGCAGTCGTCCCCGACCGCGACAAATCCCGCACGATCGGTGCGACCGGACTTCTCCCCGCCCGAAGGACGCGCACCGGGGTCGACTCCTCTCGCTTACGGTTTCGCGAACATGATAGTCTTGCTGCACAGTCGCGACGCGCACCCGCGCGGGCGAGACGATTTCGAGTCGAGGGCCCGGCGATGTTCGACTTCCGGCTGCGGACGAGGACGAATGAAGTCAAGCGGCTCATGCAGGGCCACATGAACCGGCACTACGTCCGCCAGGTGCGGTCGGGGGGCCGCCGCGCCTCGCGCGGCGCGTTCTGCGAAGTCGTGTGGATGGTCCCCTGCTCATCCGACGGCCAACCCCAGTTCGAGCGGGCGGTCCCCGTGCTCACGCGCGACATCTCCGCCGACGGCCTGTCGCTGTTGCACCACGAGCCGATCGACGAGGCGGCGCCGCTCTGGATCGGCCTGCACAACGGCGACGAAACGTCGTTCGTCCGCTGCCGCATCGAGCACGTGACGCCGCTGGGGTTCGGATACCGGCAGCTCGGTCTGCGGCCGGAGGAGATCGCGCAATTCGACCCGCACGAGCTGCTGCCGTTCCGCCGCCGCGTCGAAGCAGTGCGGCGGGAGCACGGTCCGGGACTTCCGCGGACGAGCGGGTGAGACGCCGCTCGACGTGGGAGTCCAAGCCCCGGTCTGCCGAACGTCCGACATCGCGTCAGGCGTGGGCGCCGAACAGCTTGCGCGCGAGCCGGGCGTACTCGGCGGCGTCGCCGCCGCCGGCCATCTCGCGGAGGAGCGCCGGCGCCACGAAGACCACCGCGGGGTGCTCCAACCGGTTCCGCTCGACGACGGTTTCGAGCAGCGCCTGCTCGTTGCGGCCCAGCTCGTGAGCGGCGCACAGGTCGCGGAACAGCGAGAGGGGAGTCGCGTCCCGCCGCGCCAGCTGTTTGCGGATCCGTTCCCAGACATACAGCCCGATCCACACCAGGGCGATGCCTGCCACGGCGGCGATCAGATACCAGCACGTTTCGAGGGACGCGGTCGGGCGGTTGTTGAACGACCGGCTCACGGCGCTCGTGCTGGCGATGATCGCATGGAACGGCATCGTCATCGCGGTTCGTTCTCGACCTGCGGCGCGGGGGTGAAAAGGTCCGACCATTGCCTCTGGTCGAGCGCCCGCGCGGCGGTCTCGCGGACGCGTGGGCTGGGGTCCTCCGCGGCGCGTCTCAACAGCGCGTCGACGGTGGGCGAGGAGATCGTGGCGAGGATTTCGGCGGCGACGCGGCGGACGAGCGCGTCGTCGTCTTCGAGCATCCACTCCAGCGGTCCGACGATCCGTTCCTGGAGCCCCATTTTCTGCGCCGCCCGCGCGACCTGGATCCGCCGTCGGCGGACCGGCCCGGTCAGCTCCGCCTCGAGCAGCGCGACGAGATCGGGATCGATCTTCAGCAGCAGCTCGCCCGCCCGCCGGCAGATGACGGGCTCGAGCTGCTCGTGCAGGTCCAGCATGACGTGCAAGTCGAAGCTGTGCAGCTCCTCACGGGCGGCGGCACGGACTTCATCGAGCGGGCTGTCCAGCCGCTCGATGAGCAGGCTGAACGCCTCCGGCCCGCCATAGGTCCGCAACTGTCCCGTGGCCCAGGCCTGGACGGCGGGGTCTACACAGGCCAGGCCGTCGTGGACGATCCGCTGCACGGCCGATTCGTCGAGGTTCCCCAGCACTCCCGCGGCGGCGAGGCGGCCCTCCGGGCTGCCGTTCCGCAACAGCCACTCCTGCACCGCCAGCTTCATGTCCAAGGGGAGGCCGACTGCCGACACGAACGTGACGAGGGCGGGCTGAAGGCCGGTCGGAACCGTCTCCAATCTCCCCGCAAACGGGTCGAGCCAGGCGACGGATTCGACCTGGGCGAAGTTCTTCTGCTGGATTTTCGACGGCCTCTTCGGAAACGCCCGCAGCAGGAAACAGATGAACTCGGGATCGTCCCGGCGGGAGATCGCCTCGAACGCCCGCGCGTGCGGGTAGTTCCTGCCGAACGAATCGAGGACCAGTCGCATCACGCCGGGGTGCCGGCTGGTGAGGAGGATCCGCCCGGCCAGCTCGCGGCAGCCGGGCGCGCCCTGCCAAAGCGCCTTCTTGACGGCGAAGTGCTCCGCGTCCCCCAGGATGAGGATCGGTTCGACGACGTCGAACGGCCGGCGCAACGCGGCGAACCGCGTCGCCGCCTGATCGAGCGCCGTGAGGAACTGGTTTCGCACGTGCGGCAGGTTGCGCGGGCTTTTCGCGCCGCCCCCCTTGCGAGTCAAGTGCTCGTACAGGCGGTTCGTGAGGTCGCGCAGCGCCTCGGCGGCGTCGGCGGCGACCTGCGGCTCTTCGGCGTCGAGCATGCGGAGCAGGACCGGCAACAGATCGTAGGCTTCGACGCGGCAGGCGATCTCGATCGCGTGGCGGCGGAGGCCCTCGTCGCCGTGCTCGACGGCATACTTCAAGGCAGGCTCGACATGCCGGGCGCGGCGTTCGAGAGCAGCGCGGACATGCTCGTCGAGTTCGTCCCAGTGGCGGATCACCTCGACGTGGCCGCGCGTGCCGGTCCGCTCGAGCAGCGCCTGGGCCGACTTGCCGCGAATCGCGGGACCGTCGACGCGGAGCCCGGCCTGCAGCACTTCGGCCGCGTGGCCGCTGGGGCTGGCGGAGAGCAGCTCGAAGGTCTTGGCGAGGGGATCGGACATCGCGCCGCGCGCTCGCTGAGCGTGTGGAATGCTCCATTCAATAACATCGGCCGGCGGGCAGGCATCCTCGAATGACGGCGCTGCGATCCGCGCGACCCGCACGATCCTTGCATTCGCTCCGGATGACCGGCGGCCAATGACCGCCGGCGATCAGCGCGGTCCCCTGGGGCGGCGCGAGATTCCCCGCGCGAGGAACCCGGCGGGAGGCTTCCCGCCGGCTGTCCCGGCTTGATTTCCGTCTCTCGTCGGGAAACACTGAAGGCGGAAAACCAATCGTCGCGAGCTTCGCAGCCTGGGAGATGCCGCCGATGTCCGCCATTCGCTCGGCCGATGCCGTCCTCGACGCCTGCTTCCTCGGGGTCCGCGCGAAGCTGCTGGAGGTCGCCGCCGCGCTCGACCGCATCGACCGCGCCGACTCCGCGGACCGCTTGGCGGACGACGAGCGGCTCGCCGGGATTGTGCAGTGCCTCGCGATCCTCGCCGACGGCAAGCCCGATCGGGCGGAGCGGATCCAGCTCGTGTTCAGCGACGAATACGAGGCCGGCTGGAATCGGTGACGAGGCCGGGAATCCCACGGGGCGTGGCCCGTGGGCTTGGATGACGCGCGACGACCAACAACCGACAACTGACAACTGACAAACATGTACTTCATCGACCCCCACGTTCACATGGTCTCCCGCGTCACCGACGATTACGAGCGGATGGCGCGGATGGGGTGCGTCGCCGTCAGCGAGCCGGCCTTCTGGGCCGGGTTCGATCGCGGCAGCGTGGACGGCTTCCGCGACTACTTCCGCCAGCTCACCGACTTCGAGCCGACGCGGGCCGCGCAATCCGGCGTGCAGCACTTCACTTGGCTGTGCATCAACGCCAAGGAGGCGGAGAACGTCTCGCTGTCGCGGGAGGTGATCGCGATGATCCCGGAGTTCCTCGACAAGCCGGGGGTGCTCGGGATCGGCGAGATCGGCCTCAACAAGAACACGCCGAACGAATGCACCATCTTCCGCGAGCACCTCGACCTCGCGGCGAAGACCAACGAGCTGGTCCTGATCCACACGCCCCATCTCCGCGACAAGCACAAGGGGACGCGGATGATCATCGACATGCTGGAGGAGGACGACCGCCTCGACCCCGACCGCGTGCTGATCGACCACGTCGAGGAGCACACCGTGCGGGCCGCGCTCGACGGCGGCTTCTGGTGCGCGATGACCCTCTACCCCGTCACCAAGTGCACGCCGGCGCGGGCGGCGGACATCATCGAGACGTACGGCGACGAGCGGATCATGGTCAACTCGGCGGGCGACTGGGGCCCCTCGAACCCTCTCGCGGTGCCGGACTTCATGATGGAGCTGCGCCGCCGCGGGAATTCCGAAGCGGCGATCAGGAAGATCGTATACGACAACCCGCTGGAGTTCTTCGCGAAGTCGACGCGGTTCGAGTTCACGCCGCCGGACTCGCTGCGGGAAGCGGAGGCGATCGTTTAGCCGCGACCGACAGGGAGCGCGCTTCGACTTCCGGATTCGACGAGAAAGTTCATGAACACCGGCATTCGCCTGACGTTGGAAGACTACGAGGACATGGTGGCCACCGGCATGTTCGACGGTCGTTGGCGTCGGCGCGTCGAGTTCATTCGGGGGGAGATCCGCGAAATGAGTCCAATCGGACCGGCGCATGACTGGGTGGTATCCTATCTGACTCGTTGGAGCACGGATCATCTTCCTGCGGCAGTTGGCGATGTGCGAATCCAGTCTTCATTGCGAGTCCCCTCCCTCGAAAGCGTGCCTGAACCGGATGTGGTCTGGTATCGGCCGGGATCTTATCGCAAACGCCATCCGCAGGCGGAGGACGTGCAGCTACTGATCGAAGTGGCCGATTCGAGCCTTGCCTACGATCGGGGCGAGAAGGCCGGACTGTACGCGGCGGCCGGAATCGCCGAATACTGAGTGATCAACATTCGCCGAGAGTGCATCGAAGTCCATCGCGACCCGATCGACGGACATTACTCGAGTCTGCGGACGTTCGAAGGCGACGAAGAACTCTCCCCGCTATGCCGGCCGCAGGCGACGCTCCGGCCGTGCGACCTCTTCACGAGCGATTGAAGCGACGCCCTGCCCTCCCAACTCCCGTGCCGGTCGCTCTCGGGCCGGTCAACCGGTATCATCGTGAATGATTCCGCGTGCGGGGACCGGTCTTCCGCGGCGGATGGATCCTCTTGAGAACTTTACGGAGCGACTCCGCAATGATCACCGTCGGCATGAATTACCGCGTCATCGAAGGCAAGCAGCAGGTGTTCGAGGAGATGTTCGCCTCCGTGATCGCCGCGCTCGAGGCGGCCGAAGGGCACACCAGTTCGACGCTGTGGAAGGACGTGAGCGACGGCAGTTCGTATCTGATCACGAGCGAATGGTCGGACGAGCAGGCCTTCACCGACTTCATCCGCAGCGACGCCTTCCGCGAGGTGACGGACTGGGGCAAGGAGCAAATCCTCGCCGGCCGGCCGCAGCACAAGATCTACAAGCATTGAGCCGGTTCGTAGTGACCGCATTCCTGCGGTCGTAGCGGAATTCGCTAGAATTCCGCCGGTCCGTCGGAGTTCTTGCGAATTCCGCTACAAAGTAACCATTCAGCACTTCCAAGTTCGCGACGGCGCGTCATGCCCGCGCAGGCGGGCATCCAGCGGCGGCGCGGACGACGGACTGGATTCCCGCCGGCGCGGGAATGACGGGGTCGCGTTCTTGGAAGTCCTGTCATTCATCGAGGAGCCTTCGCAATGTTCCGCGCGACTTGTTGCCTGTTGATGTCCGCTCTCGGGACGACGATCGCCGCCGCCGCGGATTGGCCGGCGTGGCGCGGGCCGACCGGGCAAGGCCTCTGCTCCGAAAGCGACCTCCCCGTCACCTGGAGCGCCACGGAGAACGTGCGCTGGAAGGTCGCGCTGCCGGACGGGGGGAACTCGTCGCCCATCGTGTGGGGCGACCGCGTGTTCATCACGCAGGCCTCGCAGCGCAGCTCGTGGCCGCCGCAGAGGCCCGAGAACTTTCCCTCCGGCACGTCGGTCGGCGGCCCGGCGGTCGCCGAGCGCCGCTCGGTGATGTGCTTCCACCGCGGGGACGGCAAGCTCCTCTGGCAGCGAGACACGATCTACAAGGAGCCGGAATCGACGCACGCCACCAACCCGTTCTGCTCGGCGACCCCGGTCACCGACGGCGAGCGGGTCATCGCCAGCCACGGCTCCGCCGGTCTCGTCTGCTACGACATGGAGGGCAACGAGCTCTGGAAATACGACGTCGGCCGGATCGAGCAGGTGTGGGGCAACGCCTCGTCGCCGATTCTGTACGGCGACCTCGTCATCCAGTGGTGCAGTCCCGGCGAGCGGACCTTCCTGCTCGCCCTCGACAAGCGGACCGGCGAGAAGAAGTGGCAGCACGACGAGCCGGGAGGCGACTCGGGGAAGGACGGCAAGTTCCTCGGCTCCTGGAGCACGCCGATCGTCGCCCGCGTCGGCGACAAGGACCAGCTCATCCTGCCGGTGGTCCCCGGCAAGCTCAAAGGCTTCGATCCGCTCACGGGGAAAGAGCTGTGGTGGACCGCCGGCGCCGGCAATCTCATCTACATGTCGCCGCTGTACGGCGAGGGGCTGGCGGTCCTCAACAGCACCGCCTATCGCATCGAGGGGGAAGGCGAGATCAAGAAGTCGCGCGCGTGGCAGGGAAAAGGGGGCGCGCGCGTCGGATCGGGAGTGATCGCCGACGGCTATCTGTACCTTCTCGCGGACGGCGGCGTCCCCAAATGCTTCGACATGAAGACGGGGGAAGACCTGTGGCAGGAGCAGCTCGACAAGCGCCCGGGCACCACCGCCTGGGGCTCGATGGTCCACGCGGGGGACAAGCTCTACATCACCGACCAGCGGGGCACGACGATCGTCCTCGCTGCCAGCCCGAAGTACCAGTTGCTCGCGCAGAACGAGCTCAAGGAGCACGTCAACGCCTCGCCGGCGATCTCGAACGGCGACATCTTCATCCGCACCTGGAAGCACCTGTGGTGCATCGGCCAGGGGAAGGATGAATCGCAGGCGCTGCAGGAGGATTGATGAACTGCTAAAATCGATGGGCGGATGGGACCATCATTCGATCCTCGGGGGCGCAATGCCTGCCATTCACATCGACCTGCCGATGGAGCGCGTCGAGGCATTCTGCCGCAAGTGGAAGATCCGCGAGTTCTCGCTGTTCGGCTCGGTTCTCCGAGACGACTTCGGTCCGGAGAGCGACGTGGACGTGCTTGTCGCGTTCGACGCCGATGCGCGATGGACACTGTGGGACATGATCGAAGCCGAACAGGAGCTCGGCGAATTGCTCGGGCGCGAAGTCGATCTTGTCCAACGCGAGACGGTCGAGCAGAGCGAGAACTGGATCCGCCGGCGCAGCATCCTCGAAGACGCGACGACCGTGTATGTCCAATGATGGTGCGACCGCTCTCGACATCGTCCTCGCCGGACGCCGCGTTGCGCGCTTCATCGCCGGCCTCGATGAGGCCGAATTTCTCGCGGATGACGAGAAGCACTGGGCCGTCGTCCACAGATTTCACAGATGTCCGATAGATCGAAGAGCGTTGTTCCTTCATTCTCGAAATCCGTACTACAAAGGCCACGGAGTTTCGAATCTTGCGCAAATTTTCGACCACGGATTTCACTGATCGACCTGATGACGAATGAAATCGGTGCTCATCCGTTCCATTTGTGGTGGAACGATTTCGAATGGTTCCGCGTCCGGCCGAGTTCTTCTCCGCGCCCTCGGCGCTCTCTGCGGTTGAAAGACGTCGCCCGCATCGTCCCGAACGATCCGAACCGCGGAGTGCGCGGAGGGCGCAGAGGTCGATGCCGTGGCTCCCGTACTACAGAAGATTGGGATTGGTTCCGGCTCTGCCGGGCTGGGTAATCTGCGTAATCTGTGGACATTCCTCTTACTTCACGAGCGAAGACGGCATCCAGGCAAAGGAAGGAAGTCGTCCACAGATTTCACAGATTGAAGAACGAGGAGGGTGCGTCAAGCGAAGCGCAGACGCACCGAATCGCCAGCATCGAGATTGCTCGCGGCAGACATTCCCGTGACATCGGTGCGTCCGCGCAAAGCCTTGACGCACCCTACTCACTGACGACAGGAGCTTGAGATGTTGCGACTCCTCGTGATCGGGATCGTCATGATTCCCGCGGGCCCTGCTCATCGCCGCAAACGGGTTCGGCACAGAGCCGACCTTTCCGCAAGGTGCCTGGCAAGGACCGCTGATCGTCGTTCTGGGAATCGTGCTGCTGGTCATCGGCGGTCGAAACCTGCTCCGGCCCGACGATGCAACGCCCCCATCCGACGTCGATGATGGGGGCGTGAACGATTCGGCTGGTACCGAACGCCGCGAACGGAATCAGCGGTGATGGGGGAGATCAGTGTTCCCATTTCCGCCAGCCTCGCCACAGGGTGCGGGAGGAATGCCGATCTCCGCTGATCTTCAAGAATGCGTTCCGCAAAATCTCTCCGATTGCCGAGAATTCGACTCATGCGCAGCGTTGAGGCATTCATAGTCAGCGCCGCGATGTTCGTGGCGCTTTGGGGCGTTTCGATCGCATCGGCAGCGGACGACGGCTCCGTCACCGAAATCCGTGCCGCGCACCGCCACGGGCAGACGTTCGTCACGTGGCGCGACGCGGCCGAGGGGGAGGCCGGCGCGAACTTTCGCTATGCCCTCTACCGCTCGGACCGGCCGATCACGCCCGAGAACCTGGGCCAGGCGGAACTTTGCTGCCGCGGCGTGCTCAACAATTCGGCCAAGCTGTTCGGTTCGGCGTTCTTCATGGCGGACCGTCTCGATCCGGAGAAGCCGTACAGCGTGATCGAAGCAGGCGCGGAACCGCTGTCTCCCTGGAGCGGGTTGGCCGTGCACACCGTGCGGAAAGCGGGCCGGGCCTACTACGCCGTCGTGGCCACCGACGAGAAGCTGAATCCCGTCACTGCGATCGTGCCGGGGCAAAGCGCGACTGCCGAGCCGGTGGACGAGCAGCCGGCGCCCATCCAGCCGATCAAGCTCTACGATTCGAAGGACCGCAGGACGGCGGCCGACCGGACTTCCATCACCGGCGCGCGGGGGCTTCCGCTGCACGTCACGCTGCACGGCAGCTCCGGCCGCGGCGGCGGAGCGGGAGAGACCGGCGACTACCATCTCTACTTCGGCTCGCGCGAGATGGGACACCGCGATGGGCTGCCCGGCGTGTTCTCCGTCTCGGAATACCGCGGCAAGCCCGAGAACCGGCTGCTCTTGCGGCCGCGCGACGCCCTCGAGCACCCGAGCGGCAACCGGGCGATGGAGACCTACTGGTTCGGCTACTGGTGCGTGCCGCAATGGGCGGACCACGATGACCCGCGGGTGTATCCCTTCACCGAGCGGCAGTTGCTGTGGATGATCGACTGGTCGATCGAGAAGTACGGGGCCGACCCGATGCGGATCACGCTGGGAGGCAACTCCTCCGGGGGCGTCGGCTCGTGGAACGTGGGGCTGCGGCATCCCGAGCTGTTCGCGGCGATCTATCCGGTGGTCGGTCGCGTCCGCCGCGTTCCGGCCGTCGCGCTCGAGGGCAAGCTCGATCGCAACGCCCCCGCCCTGATGGCGGACGGCAAGACGAGCTACCACGATCACGTGGACGGCCCGAAGTTCGTCGCGGGGCACCCGGGGGATCTCCCATTCGTCGGCTGGTGCTGCGGCCGCCACGACGGCTGGACCACCTGGCAGGAGAACATCGACATGGTCCGCGCCCTCACCGCGGGGCGCCACGGCTTCGCCTTCTCGTGGAACAACGGCAATCACGGCGGAGGCGGCGCGGCGGGGCGGCTCATCACCAAGTACTATCCGGCGGAAAAGTTCGCCCGCGACCGCAGCTATCCCGCCTTCGGAAACAGCTCGCTCGACGACGACCTGGGGAACGGCGACCCGGCCGACGGCGATCTCGTGGGAGGCATCAACCTCGGCTTCGACTGGAAGGACGTGTGCGACGCGCCGCACGAATGGACGGTTGCGCTCTCGAACGAACTGGCCACCGCCGAGATGACGGTCGACGTCACCCCCCGCCGCTGCGGCCAGTTCCGCCCCATGCCGGGGGAGAACGTCACCTGGACCAACACGGCCGGCGGCAGCGGCGAAGCAATCGCCGATCGCCACGGCCTGGTCACGATTCCCGCGGTCCGCATCGCGCCGAAAGAGGCGACGACGCTCGCGATCACCCGCCGCGGTTAGATGTTTTCCTTGTGTTCGGAAGAACCAATTTTCGACGCAAAGGCGCAAAGACGCACAGGAGCGCAAAGGAAAAGACTCTCGGACAGAAAAATGAGTTCGAGCAGCCACGAGCGATTCTTCATTTTTCCGTCATCGATCCTTCTGTCGAAAGGGAAGTCTGCAACGGCGCGCATGAGCTCGAAATCCCGGCCTTTGCGCTTCTTTGCGTCTTCGCGCCTTTGCGTCGAACCTTCTTCCGCGACGTGAGAGAATTCCACCTTGCCTTCCCGCATCGTCTCGATCGAAAGCTTCCCCGTCTCGTATCCGGTCTCCGGACGGTTTCGGTTCTTCGCCGGCAAGGCGCCGCCGCGGCGCGAGACGATCATCGTCAAGATCGCCGACGACTCGGGGAACGTCGGCTGGGGGCAGAGCGTTCCCAGCCCCACCTGGAGTTACGAGACGCTCGAGACGGTCCGCACGACGATCGACCGCCATCTCGGCCCGGCGCTCGTCGGGCAGGATCCGTTCGACGGCGACGGGATCCGCCGGCTGCTCGATCGCGCGATCGCCCCCTCGTTCTCGACCGGGCAGCCGATCTGCAAGGCGGGGATCGACCTCGCCCTGTTCGATCTCACCGGCCGCGCCCGCGGAGTGACCGCGAGCGAGCGCTGGGGCCGCGCCGGGAACTCGCACGTCACGCTGAGCTGGACGCTCGACCCCGGCTCGCTCAATGAAATCCCGGAGCTGATCGCCGAGGCGCACGCGCGCGGCTTCCGTCACTTCAACGCCAAGGTCGGGCCGGATCCCGAGTTCGATGTGGCGATGTGCCGCGAAGTCCGCCGCATCGCTCCCGAGGCCTTCCTGTGGGTCGACGCGAACGGCGGATATGACATCGAGCAGGCGCTGTCGCTCGCGCCGCGGCTGGCGGACCTCGGCGTCGCCGCGTTCGAGCAGCCATTGCGGCCGAACCGGCTCTCGGGTTTCCGGCGGCTCAAGCAGCAAGGGGCGCTGCCGATCCTGATGGACGAGCCGATCGTCACCCGCACCGATCTCGAGGAGTTCCACCGCCTGGGGCTGCTGGACGGAGTGGCGATGAAGGTCTCGCGGTGCGGCGGACTGACCGAGGCGGCCCGCATCATGGACTTCATCGAGGCGGAGGGACTGCTGTTCTTCGCCAGCGGCCTGACCGATCCCGACCTGTCGCTCGCCGCGTCGCTGTTGTTGTTCGGCGCGTACCGGCTGGAACGCCCGGCGGCGCTCAACGGCCCGCAGTTCCTGTCCGGCAGCATCCTCGCCGACCCGATCCAGGTGGACGGCGACCAGGCGCGCGTGCCGACCGGAACGGG
>JBBDNU010000204.1:0-11466 GCA_040877365.1 Planctomycetales bacterium | reverse complement strand
CACCAGATGTTGGGGGATACCGCACGCCTTCAACAGGCTTCGCGGAGAGCCGAAATTCTGGAGCTTCCGAGGCGGCGAGGCCCTGCTGCAACTCCGCGCCGACCAACTCTGCGGCATCCGGCCCCTGACCCTCTACTGGGCCCGCCGTCCCCACCACGCTACCGGAACCCGCACCTACAACCGAGCCGCCTGACCACAATCACAAACCGCGTCGCACGCCCGGATGCCGGGGAGTCCGGACGTCCCGACGGGCGCAAATCCCTCCCGTACAGCGTCGGCCGGGAACATCGTCCCGGCGACCGTCTTCGCTCTCGAACGGCCGAACGTTCCGAGTGAATCATTCGATGAAGAGAACGAGAAACCGCTCGACGTCCGCGACCAACTGCGGATCGCGGCGGCGGAACTCTTCAACGTGCCGCTTTGCTTCGGCGGCGTGCGGCGGGTCGGTTTTAGCGTCCGCCGACACGTCGCGGGCGCACAGAAAGAAATAGCGGATGACCGCCCGCTTGATCGCCGAGACGTCGAACTGCTTCTCGTCGTACAGCTTCAGCACCCGGTCCCGCACGCTCCAGTCCCGCCAGTGCGCCAATTCGGCGAGGGCGAAATCGACCAAATCGGGATGATCGAGCAATAGCCGCATCGACTCGCAAAGACGTTCATTGCCGATCTTCCCGCCGCCGTGGTCACCGGAGAAGCTCGACCGCCTCCACTGGAAAAGCAGCCGCACGGGGAAAGCAATGAGGACACGCGAGATGTATGATCGCAATGATGCCGGATCAGCAGCGGCCAGACTGGATCAGCATCATCGCCAATGTTGGTGCGCCGCTTCTGGTGGGCGTGATGCTCATCTATCGCATCGCCAGGGGTCACTGGTGGTCGATCGCGTTCATGGGAATCATATTCGCTGGCGTACTGGTGGTCTACATCATCATGTTCGGCCATCGCTCGGATGATGACACCGCCGAAGAACGGCTGCCACCGAAAGACAACTCGACAACACAGTGATAGGTCAATCGGGGGTTCGCGCGCATGCCCCGCCGACGAAGGAGATTCATTCCCCGCGCGGTTGCCAGGCCGGAGGGCGCTTGTCCAGAAACGCGGCGAGGCCTTCGCGGGCGTCCGCCGTCTCTCGGGCGCGAGCCGAGATCTCCATCGCCGCGTCGAGTTGCTCGGACAAGGCGTCGCCGGCCGCGTCGAGCAGCAGCCGCTTGGTGATCGCGAGCGCCGATGGTGAACCGGTGAGGATCGAGCTCGCCCAATCGCTGACTCGCGCGTCGAGATCGCTGGCCGGGACGACCTCGTGACAGAGGCCCATTCGCATGGCCGCCTCGGCGGAGAGGTTGCGTCCCGAGAGCAACAGGTGCGACGCCCCGGCGATTCCCGCGCGGCGGATCAACAGCGGTGCGACGACCGCCGCGGTGATCCCCCGCTGCGGCTCCGGCAACGCGAAGAACGCCCCCTCCGCGGCCAGCACGAGGTCGCACGCCGCCACGATCCCCACTCCCCCGGCGAGCACCGGTCCCTGCAACACGGCGAGCGTCGGCAGGGGGAAGCGATACAGCCGCTCGACCAGCTCGCGATAGACGCGCGTGTCCTCCCGCCATTCCTCGGCAGCGTTCGGCGAGCCGGCCCGGCCCTGCATCTCTCCCAGGTCCATCCCCGCGCAGAACACCGGGCCTTCCGCGGCGACGATCACCAGGCGGACCGACTCGTCGCCGCGGATCGCCGCCAGGCTCTCCGCGAACAGGCCAATCAGCTCCCGCGTCAGGGCGTTCCGCTTCTGCGGGCGGTTCAACGTGACGCGGGCGACGCCGCCGGCGATTTCGGTGCGGAAGATGGGGTCAGCCATGATGAATGATTGCCTGGGATTTCCATTTCGAGCAGTGCCGGGCCGAGCGTTTTTCCCTGGGTGTCGGTCCGCAAGGAACGGCTGGCGCCGCCTCCCAAAGCGTCGTGCAGCAGGAAGTTGTAAGCGTGGATGCCGGGGAGCGCGAAGCGCTCGACGCGCGTCACGCCGAGCGGCGCGAAGAACTCCGCGACGCGGTCGGCCGTCAGCACGCGGCCGAGGTGCTCGTAGCCCGCCGCAGTGTAGGCGATGACGCCGACGTTGGCGTGGTTCCCCTTGTCCCCCGAGCGGGCGTGGGCGATCTCGCCCAGGCGGATCACGTCGCTCATCGGCTCCACTCCTCCGCGGTGCGCGCGGTGACTTTCGGGCGGGCGAGCTCGCGGGCGACCGTTGTCGGCCAGTAGGCGAGCACGGGGTGCGGCTTCGGCCGGCCCCCCGCGTAGCCGGTCACGCCCGGCGGACCGGAGGTGACGAGCGGCACCAGCTCCCGCAGCACCCGCTCGACCTTTTCGCGCGACGGATCGTGCGCGGCGATCCGCAGCACGACCTCCCACGGCTCTCCGGCTGGCACCAGCGGAATTCCCGGCAGCGAGTCTCCCGTGCCAAGCACCTCCACATGGGTCCGCTCCGGCAGAAGCCCCGCCCGGCGGACGCGCTCGAGCACCGTGCCGGCGCAATGGCGGGCGGTGTTCGCACAGTCGCGGCCGGCGATCACGAGCGTGCCGGCGGCCATGTAGCCGTCGCGATACGCCATCGAGACCTTGTATCGCTCGGGTCGCGCGTTGCCGCGCGCGCCGGCGACGCGCACGCGGTCGGTCCCCTCCTGTTCGAGCCGGACGTGCGAGAAATCGGCGTCGATGTCCGGCGTGAGATAGTGCGCCGGGTCGCCGATTTCGTACACGAGCTGCTCGGCGACCGTGCCCACGGTGACGGCGCCGCCGCTTCCATCCGGCTTGGTGACGACGCACGAGCCATCTTCGGCGATCTCGGCGATCGGATATCCGACGTCGCCGAGAGAGATCGCGGGGGTCCAGTCGGAATACATGCCGCCGGTGGATTGCGCGCCGCACTCGATGAGGTGCCCCGCGACGGTGGCGACGGCGAGGCGGTCCCAGTCGGTCCCCGGCCATCCGAACTCGTGCAACGCCGGGCCGACGGTGAGCGAGGCGTCGGCGACGCGGCCGGTGACGACGAGCCGGGCGCCGCGGCCGAGCGCCTCGACAATCCCCTCCGCGCCGAGATAGGCGTTGGCCGAGACGATCCGGCTGCGCACGTCGCCAAGCGGCCCTCCCGTCTCGAAATGCGCGAACGTTTCTCCGGCGGCGAGATGTGCATCGATCGCCGGCAGCAGATCGTCTCCGGAGACGGCGGCGACGATGGTGGATCCAAGTCCACCGGCGGCGAGCACTTCGGCGGTGCGCTTCGCGCACGCCTCGGGGTGCATCCCGCCGGCGTTCGTGACGATCCGCAGGCCGGGCTGCTCTTGGAGCACGGGAAGCAGGTCCCGGACGACATCGGGAAAGTCGGAAACGTACCCCGCCGCGGGGTCGCGCGACTTGAGGTGCGCGAGGATCGACATCGTCAGTTCGGCGAGGTATTCGAGCGTGAGGTAATCGAGTCGGCCCTCGCGGGCGATCTCGATCGGCGCGAGGCGGCTGTCCCCCCAGAACCCGGCGCCGTTCCCGATGCGGATGGTCTTCATGCTTGCTGGCCTCGGCTCGATGCGGGGTGTATCTTAGCGGAAGGCCGCGAGGCTGTCTCATCCGCGGCCTGCCAAAACTCACTTCGACTTCCGCGACCCGCCCGAATCGAGACTCCGATGCCATCCGATCCGCCGCGCGCGCCCGGGGGCGCTCCCCAGGAAGCCGCCTTGCCCGCCCCGCCCGACGAATCCGCTCCGCCGGCCGAACCCGCAGCCCCCGCCGCGGCGCGGCCGCGCGGCAAAGGGCTGCTGCAGTTCAAGGTGATCGCACCGGCCCTGTTCGTGGCGGCGGCGCTGATTGCGGCTTTCGTTCATCGCCATCAGCGGTTGAGCGGAGTGCCCGATCCGGGCGATCCGTTCAGCGACGTCGCGGCCGGTCCCGACGTTCCGCGCGAGGAGAATGAAAATGCGTACTGGAATTACGACGGCGCCGCGAATCGGCTCGTCGAGGCCGACGCGCTCGTGCGGTCGGAATTGGATGACGCCGTCGAAGGCGGATGGGACGCCGCCACGCCGAACGTCCGCGAGTGGGTTGCAAAGAACCGCCCGGCGCTCGATGCCTGGAAGGCGGGCGCGGACAAGCCGCGGTTTCGCTTCGATGAAGCGATGCTCGAGATGCGGCTGCCGCGGGCTGATTTTTTCGATAGGCTCTTCGACCTGGCGCAGGCGGCATGCCTGGAGGGAGCTCGGCTTCAGTCCGAGGGGAACGTCGAAGATGCCTGGAATTGGCACCGGGCCGTGATCCGTTGCAGTCGGCATTGTGGGCAATACGGATTGTTGCGCGAACGGATCGTCGGCGCGAAGATGCACGAGCGGGCGGCGTACGGCATTCGACAATGGTCGGCGGACCCCCGCGTGACCGAGGCGCTGCTGGAGCGCGCGCTCGAAGACGTGCAGCAGGACGATCGGCTGACTCCGGCGACCGAATCGCTGCTGCGCGAGGAATATCGCCTCGCAATGCTGCGCCTGGACGATCCCACGCAGGCGGCCGGGGGAGGCAGCGTCCACGGCCTCGGGCGGGTTCTGCTGTACTTCATGAACGAGCCGGAGCATAGCCGCCGCGTCGTCCGGCACGTCTTCGCGAATTGGCGGGGAGAGCTCGGCGAGCCGCTCGCGGCGCGGGGGACCGTGGGCTGGAAGCTGCCGCGACTGCATGAGCCGCCGCCGGACCGACCGGACGCTCCTTCGGTCGCGCAAATCCGGGAATGGCTGGACGAGTCGATCCTGGCGCACGACGTGCTGCCTTCGATTTCGGAAGCCGATGCCGAGATCCTGAACGAGCGGGTGCGGCAGGGCGCGTTGCTCGTGGCATTGGCGGCGCAGCGGGCACATCGGCGCGACGCCCGATTTCCCGAACGGGCGGAGGACCTGCTCGGCGGGCCGCTCGAAGCGCTGCCGATCGATCCGTTCGGCGAGGCGGGAGCAGTTCTGCGCTATCGCCGGGACGAACCGGGGGCGGTCGTGTGGAGCGTGGGGTCGGATCGCGTCGACGACGGCGGCCAACTGCCGACTTCCGACGAATCGTCCGCGGATCTCGTGACGCGGATCGACCCGCCCGGCGAGGGCGGATGATCGCTCACCCGCCGCAGGCCCGGTCCGCCGGACGGGATCTCTGCGCGCGGGACAGCGGCTGCCGGAACGGACGTGGCTGCCGTGAGCACACGCTCCGCATGCCGGCCGCTGGGATTGGCTCGCCGGTGCGCATTTGGAGGGCGGGGTCTCGCACCGAGGTCCCGCTCGGCGCGCGGGACCTACTTCCGATGGCGGGAACCGCCCTTTCCGCTCGGGGGAATATCGCTAGAATCCGGTCCCGCGAGGCGCCGCTGGATTCCGCCGCCGGCGGCCGACGTGCCCGAATCCCTCGTCTCCAGACTTCGGGAGCCCATCCCCATGCCGATTCGCAGGATCTGGCGGAGCGGCGTCGCGGCCGCATGGCTGGTTGCGGCGACCGCGATCACCGCGCCCCCCGCGCCGGCGCGGGAAGCCGCCGTTCCCGCGCCGCTCGCCGACGACGCGAACCTCTACGACGTGCAGTGCGTCGGCTCGGAGACCGCGTGGGCCGTGGGAGACCGGGGCGTCGCCTGGAACACGACCGACGGCGGCCGCACCTGGGGCCGGGTTCCGGCGCCGACGGATCGTCCGCTGCGCAGCGTGTGCTTCCTGACGGACCAGGTGGGCTGGATCGCCGGCGGAGGCGCGGCCTCGTTCTCGCGGGTCGATTCCGCGGTGCTGCTGGCGACGCAGGACGGCGGCCGGAGCTGGGAAGAACTCCCGGTCGAACGGCTTCCGGGCCTCGTGTCCGTCCGGTTCTTCGACATGCAGCACGGCGTGGCGGTGGGATCGGCGAGCGCCGAGAGACCGTCCGGCGCATTCCTCACGAAGGACAGCGGAAAGACGTGGGAGGAGGTCGCCGGCAAACGGATCGTCCCGTGGCGCGGGGCGGCGTTCGCCGGCCCGCAGGTCGGCGTGCTTGTCGGACTCGGCGGCGAAATTTCCCTGTATTCGCAAGGGCGGCTGTTGCAGCCGCGAGCGGCGAACCTCGGGCTGCGCGGCTTGCGCGACGTGAGCCTCGAGCGCGACGACACCGGCTGGCTGGTGGGAGACGGAGCGCTCGTGCTGCGGACGACGAACGGCGGCGTGTCGTGGGAGCTTCCGGCGCAGGCGCTGCCGGAGCCGCTTCGCGACGTGACCGACTTCCGCGCGGTCGCCAGCCGCGGCGACCGCGTGTGGATCGCCGGCTCGCCCGGCAGCGTGATCTGGCACTCGCGCGACGCGGGACAGTCGTGGGTGAAACAATACACGGGGCAGCCGCAACCGATTCACGCCGTCGCCTTCGGCTCCGAGACCGCCGGCCTCGCGGTCGGCGGGCTGGGGACGATCCTGCGCACCGACGACGGCGGCCGCACGTGGGACGCGGTGCGCGGCAAGGGGCGGCGGGCGGCGCTGCTGTCGATCCACGCGCGGCCGGAGCGCGTCTCATTTCAGCTCGTGGCGCGGGAATCGGCCGAGCAGGGATATCGCAGCGTGGTGATGCTGCCGATCCGCCGCGACGTCGGCACGGGCGACGGCGATCCGAACCTCGATCTGCACCTGGAGGAAGCGGTCACGGCCGCTGGCGGCTCGGCGGGCGAAGTCGGCTGGCGGTTCCCGATCGACCGGCCAGGACTCGACCGGCACCGCGACAAGCTGATCGCCGACTGGAACCGCCGCGCGGAAGGCCGGCTCTCCGAAATCTTCCCGGGGCAACTGGTCGCCGCGCTGCGCACCTGGCGGCCCGAGATCGTGATCCTGGATCAGCCGCCGGAGGACGACGCGACGACGCGGCTGCTGAATCAGGCGGTGCTGAACGCGGTCCAACAGGCGGCCGACCCGACGTGGTTCATTGCGCACCGGGAACTGGCGGGGTTGGACCCCTGGCGCGTGCGGAAGGTGTTCGCCAGGCTGCCACCCGGAAGTGCGGGGCAAGTTTCGATCGACCCATTCGAGCTGTTGCCGCGAGTGGGAAAGCCCGTGCAGGTCGCCGCGGCGGCGGGGGCGCACAAGCTGCTTTCGCCGGGACCGGATGCCGGAACAGGACAGCCGGCGCAGCCCTGGGAGCGCGCGGCGGAGCGCGAATCGTATCGGCTGATCTACGACGCAGACCGCGTCGGGGGGAATGTCCTCGACCACGCCGGCACGTTCTTCGCCGGGCTGGCGCTCGCCCCCGGCTCGGAGGCGCGCCGCGAGCTGCTGATCCTCGACGACAGCCGTCTCGAAGCGGACCAGGCGCTCGCCCAACGGCAGCGGAACATCGAGGCGATCGTCGAGCAGTATCTGCGTCGGAGGGGGGATGCGGATGCGATGTTGGCGCATGTCGATTCGAACGTCGCGGGCATGGGGGACGAGCAGGCGGCGCTGACGCTCCTGGCGCTCGTCGACGAATATCGCCGACGCTCCGCATGGGAATCGGCCGAGGCGGCCGCGCTCGAGCTCGTCCGCCGCTATCCCGATCAGCCCGCGAGCCACGAGACGATGCGCTGGCTGTTCCACCTGTGGGGCGGATTGGAACCGGCCTGGCAGCGCGCCCGGCACGCGCAGGCCCGCAAGCAGACCGTGGTCGTCAACCAGGAGCCGGTCGTGCAACAACTGCACCGGTCGCTGCTCGCCGCGCAGCTCGAACGGGAGGGGCGCGATCCGCGGCAACATGGCCTCGCATTCGATCCGCTGGCGATGATTCCGCAGGAGGGGGCCCTTCGCGTGGAAGGGCGCGAGACGTGGCGGCGAGGCGCGGTGCGCGACTGGCAGGCCCGCGCGTTGAAAATGGCCGAGCTGGTCCGCGAGAAGTCCCCTGCCCTGTACACCAGCCCGCAGGTGCAGTTTCCGCTGGCGAGTTTGCTCCGCTCGACGGGGCAGCCGCGGGCCGTCGAGGAAATCCACAAGCACTTCCGCCGCACCGGCGCGGACGGCCCGTGGCGGCAGGCCGCCGAGGCCGAGCAGTGGATGCTGCTCCCCCACAATCTCCCGCCGCGGGCGATCGGCGTGTGCCGCCGGACCGCGACGCGGCCGAAGCTCGACGGGCTGCTGTCGGACGAGTGCTGGCAGACGGCGGTGGCGATCCCGCTACGCCGCGTGGGAGAGCCGGCGCGCGCGAACGAGGAAGGCGGCCTCGTGATGCTCGCCTACGATCGCCAGTTCCTGTACATCGCCGCGAGCCTGCCGCGGCATCCCGACCTCCCCGCCGATCCTCCCGAGCACGCCGGCCGCACGCACGACGCCGACCTGTCGCGGCACGACTCGCTGCGGATTCATCTCGACATCGACCGCGACTATGCGACGTACTATTCGTTCGGCGTCGATCAGCGGGGCTTCGCGTCCGACGCCTGCTGGGAGGACCGCTCGTGGGACCCGCAGTGGTACGTCGCCGCCGACGCTGGCGCAGACCGCTGGCGGATGGAAGCGGCGATCCCGCTGGAAGAGCTGGTCCCCGTTCCGCCCGGTCGCGGAGACGTGTGGGGGCTGGGGCTGGTCCGCGTGATGCCCGCCGTCGGCGTCGAAAGCTGGACGCCGGAGGGGAGCGCTCGCCCGCGCCCGGAGACATTCGGCCTGCTGCGGTTCGAGTAGGCCATCGTTCCACGAATCGTCGTGGCGATCACAATGAGCAACCGCAACGTTCCGCCGGCCCCGTGACGGAGTCAGGTGGGACGCTTCGATCGGCGCTTCGTTGCGTTCCCGCTCGGCCTTCGAGAGCGGCTCTCCGCCTCGACCCGTTCCCAGAACTCGTCGTGACTGATTCCGGCGCCCTCGTCGATGCGACGATCCGCCGCATCCAGCAGGGACCGCAGTTTTCGGGAATGCGCCAGCAACAGCCGCTCCAGCTCGTCGTCATTCTCGACGCCGAGCAGCACCGCGACCGCCTTGCCGTTTCGGGTGACGACGACCGGCCCCGCGGCGCTCTCCTTCAGAAACGCACTGAGGCTGGCTTTGACCTCGGCCACGGACGCGATCTTCATAGCTCCACCTCTTCTCCTGCGATGAACACGCGATTTCGCTGTTTGACGGCATTGCCGGAAAAGCAATTCTTCCCTACGGGAGTGCCGCCTCGGCCCCCACTTCGCGGAGGCTTCTGGCCTGGGCGGCGGAGGTGTCGATCGCGAGCGCCAGTTGCACGCTCCAGCGGCCCTCGTCCCCGCCGCGGAGTTCCCAGCGGGGAATGACCGCGGCGCTCTGGTGGACCAGCTCGAAGCCTCCTTCGGACTGGCTGACCGTCTGCACGGGGTGCGCCCAGATCGCGGCCGGCCGCGATGATTCGAGCGAAACATCCATCCCGAGCCATTCGTCGACCAGCCCGATCCGCGAGGCGTCCTCCAGTTCGAGCGCCGTCTCCAACTGCCCGAGCTGCCGACCGTGCTCGTCGTAGTAATATCGATCGCTCGCCCCCGCCGCCATGCCGGCGAAGTTGAACTCCACCGCAAACACGAGCGGCACGTCGGGAGGCAGGTCTTCGAGTTCATAGGCGATATCGAGCCGGCTGGCGGCATCGGCCGAGAGGCCGACCGTCTTCGTCACGCGGATGCGATACGGGCCGACGTGGCCGTGCCGCGTCATCCGCGCCTCGACCCGCTCGTCGCTGCGCCGCAGAACGGAGGTGTAAACGCCGGCGGCGAAGTCGCCCAGCTCGCCGTGGCCCGCCTGCACGTCCGCCAGCGTCGCGTCCGGCCGGAAGAAGTGATCGACGAGGCTTTTTCTGCGCCAGCGATCGTACACGAGGTGCCGGTCGAGATCCGGCTGCTTGAAGCGGACCGCGTCGTGGATGCTCGCCACGTGCCCGTCGCCGTCGCCGTGCCGGTGTTTGACCGCCTCGCGAATCGTGTCGTGGTACGGTTCCGGCCGACGGTCGAGCGTCGCCAGCAGATTGTGCTTCGTGTTGCGGACGTCCAGCTCATAGAGGTGTCCGCCTTGCGCGGGATCGAGCCAGGCGATGAGGCGGCTGCCGGCGAGCCGGATTTCCTGCCGGGCGTCGAGGTCGAAATCGGCCGCCTCGATCTCGACCCACTGCGGGGGGCGCTCGGCGGCCTGTTCCAAGAGCGTGTCGGCCGCGATGAGATGCCGATAGACCGCGTTCCGCAGATGGGGCAGATACAACCCGCCGAAGGCGCCATGCCAATAAGCGCAGTTGCACTGCGCGCGGTACAGCTCGATGCGGGCGGCGTCGAGCGGAGCATCGTCGGCGCGCTTTTGGTCGAGCGATTCGAGACGCCGGCTGATTTCGAGCATCCGCGCGTACATCTCGTTGCACTCGGGATACTTCACGCGGAAGTTCCGCCAGAACCCGCCGCGCACGAACTGCCGCAGGTCGCTCCAGCCATGATCGTGCTCGTGCCGGCGGATCAGGTCGCGGAGCTCGACTTGCCGCGGCGTGGGGAGCGCCCACTCGGTCATCTCGCGGTAGGAAGACTCGGGGAGATAGATCTTCCCGACGGGGGACACATGATCGACCGCCTCGGCGGGGGTAACGACCTTGAGCCATTCGCGGTTGTCGCGGAGCGCATCGAAAAACCGCCGCAGCCAACCGTCCTCGTAAACGTGCTTCTTCGTGCCGGGCCACGTGCCGAACTTCTCGCCATCGTCGCCGAAGGCGATCACCGCGTTGGGGCGGCGGTCGGCGATCTCGCGGAGGTAGTCGACCGTCTGCTGGGGGTCGGCGAAGGGGATGGTGTACCGCAGCCGCTCGCTGCCGGGGAAAATCTTGAGCAGTGAGCCTTCGTCCTCGGTGAGGTAATAGCCGGTGAGCTCATCGTCGCGGAGGCCGGCGCAGCGGAAGTGGAAGTCGTCGAGGACCGTGTACTCGATGCCGGCCCGGGCGATGTCGTGCGTGAAGCCCGGCTCCCAGACGCGCTCGGGGACCCACATTCCGCGAACGGGCGTGCCGAACAGCCGCTCGAGATATCGCGAGAAGGCCGCGATTTGCCCGACGCGGTCGCGGGCGGGGATCGCGGCGAGGATCGGCTCGTAAAAGGCGCCGCCGAGAATCTCGATCTGCCCCCGTTCGACGAGCCCGCGCACGCGATCGAGGTACTCCGGCCGGTGCGCCGCGAGCCACTCCAGCAGGCTTCCCGAGTGGTGCAGGGCGACGGGGATCTCGGGATAGTCGGCCAGCACTTCGAGGAACGGGGCGTAACTGTCGCGGCAGGCGGCGTCGAACACGCCGTCGAAATTGCCGACCGGCTGATGATCGTGAATGGCGAGGACGAGCCGGAGGGGGGCGCTCATGGGGGGCGTCCTTGTGGTGGAGCGGTCAGCGGTCAGCGGTCAGTCGGCAGAAGGCAGTCGGCAGCAGGCAGTCGGCAGCAGGCAGTCGCGGTGCACAGTCCCCTCTCCCCCGGCCTTGCCAATAGCGTTCGGCACGGAATTTGCGCCAAGGCCCTGCCGGTGTTTTTCG
>JBBDNU010000203.1:0-55602 GCA_040877365.1 Planctomycetales bacterium | reverse complement strand
ACCGCCAGCCCTCGGGCGCCACGTTCCGCGTCGTCATCGACACCGCCGACTGGGACGACTCCCGCGCCACCAATAGCCCCGGGCAGTCCGGCAACCCCGACAGCCCCCACTACCGCGACCTGTTCGGACCCTGGGCCGAGGGAGAATACTTCCCGCTGCTGTATTCGCGCGAAAAAATCGCCGCCGCCGCCGCGAGGAAGATCACCTTGCGGCCGCCGTCACCGTAGGACGAATCGCCGACCCCTCCCCGATCGAATCAGTCGAATTCTCTACTCCGGCGCTGCGACTGCCGCCCGCCATCCTTCGTGTTCCTCATGCACCTGGTGATTCTCGAATGGATTACGTCAATCTCGGCAAATCGGGCCTGAAGGTGTCGCGGTTGTGCCTGGGGTGCATGAGCTATGGCGTCCCGGAGCGCGGCGCCCATCCCTGGACCCTTCCCGAGGACGAGGGGCGGCCGTTCATCGCCCGCGCGCTCGAGGCCGGCATCAACTTTTTCGATACATCGAACTCCTATTCCGACGGCACGAGCGAGGAGATCCTCGGCCGCGCCCTCCGGGACTTCACCCGCCGTGACGACGTCGTCATTGCGACCAAGGTCTTTTTCCCGACGCGCCCCGCCCCGGCCGGAGGGGGACTGTCGCGGAAGGCGATCTTGACGGAGATCGACGCCAGCCTGCGGCGACTCGGGACCGACTACGTCGACCTCTATCAGATCCATCGCTGGGACTACGAGACGCCGATCGAGGAGACGCTCGAGGCGCTGCACGACGTGGTGAAGGCCGGGAAGGCCCGCTACATCGGCGCCTCGTCGATGTTCGCCTGGCAATTCTGTCAGGCCCTGTATCTCGCCGAGCGTCGGGGCTGGACGCGGTTCATCTCCATGCAGAACCAGTACAACCTGCTCTACCGCGAGGAGGAACGGGAAATGCTCCGTCTGTGCGCCGCGGAAGGGATCGGCGTGCTTCCCTGGAGCCCGCTCGCCCGCGGACGATTGACCCGGCCGTGGGACGAGCGCTGGGCCACCGGCCGCGCCGCATCGGACGACGTGATGAAGCGGCTCTACACCGAAACCGAAGCGGCCGACCGCGCCGTCGTCGACCGGCTCGGCGAAGTCGCCGGCGAGCGCGGCCTCTCCCGAGCGCAGGTCGCCCTCGCCTGGCTGCTGCACAAGCCCGCCGTGACCGCCCCCATCATCGGCGCGACCAAGCCGCAGCATCTCGAGGACGCGGTGAACGCGCTCGCGCTCCGCCTGTCCCCGCAGGAACTGGCCCGGCTGGAAGATCCCTACCAGCCGCACCCCGTGGCCGGATTCGCATGACCCCCGCGACGACAACCCATCCCGCGGCCGCCCGCCGCGCCGTTTCGCGGCCGCCTTTGCGACGCCGCCCGACCCTGATACGATTCGACAAGCCATTCCCCGTCTTCCCCAGCTCTCGCGCGCCCGTAGCTCAGCCGGATAGAGCAGCGGACTTCTAATCCGCAGGTCGGAGGTTCGAATCCTCCCGGGCGTATTCGCGTCATCGGCGGCCGATCGCGGTCGCTTGCGGCCGATCTTCTTCTCCGCAAAAGGGTTGCGATCAGTCCCCTCTTCGCGACCGCCGACCGCATCGCGGACATCGCCGGCCGCGTCCGGTCGCGAAATGGCAAAAATCTGTGCAAGCATCAGTGCAAGCTCGGCGATCCGGGCCTCGTTCCCGCCAGCGGATTTCTGATCCGCAGCGATCCCCGGAAGCCGCCGCACGGCGGCCTCCAAGTCGGCCACGTCGAGGTGGGTATAGAAGTTCGCAGTGAGCCGCGGGTCGCAGTGCCGGGCCAGCTTCTGCGCCTCCGGGGCGTGCCGTCAGTTCGGCGGCTGGCTCGTTCGTTCCCGTCGGCTGCCGGAGAACCCATTCGCCCACCTGGCGAAGCTCAACGCCGATGTCGACGTTCGTCGGGAACGGCGGGCGTTGTCGCCCGACGAGTTGATCCGATTGATCGCCGCCGCGGAGTCGAGCGCGGCGACGTTCGGCAAGAGCGAACAGCGAACGTTTCGCGGATTGGCGGGCCCGGATCGCGCGATGCTGTACCGCGTGGCCGCGTTCACCGGCTTGCGGGCGAACGAGCTGGCGAGCCTGGCGGAGTCGAGTTTCGATCTGCGGTCCGATCCGCCGACCGTGACTGTCGAGGCGGGCTACAGCAAGCGCCGCCGGAAGGACGTGCTGCCGTTGCACGCGGACCTGGCCGGTTCCCTGGCAACGTGGTTCGCCGATCGGCGGGGCGGCGAGGGTCGCGACCTGTCGTTGTGGCCGGGGTCATGGATGACGAAAGCGGCGGATATGCTCCGCGTCGATCTCGAAGCGGCACGCGCGGCATGGCTCGATGAATGCGGCGACGATCGCGAAGCGCGGCAGGCTCGCGAACGAACGGACTTCATGCGCCCCGAAGATGAAGCGGGCCGCGTCCTCGACTTCCACGCGCTGCGGCATTCGTTCGTTTCGCACCTCGCGTCCGCCGGCGTGCATCCGAAGACCGCGCAAGAGCTAGCGCGGCACGCGACGATCACGCTGACGATGGATCGATACGCGCACCTCGCGCAGGCCGACCTGGCGGGGGCGTTGAACACGCTTCCGAAGCTCGGCAACGGTGGTCGGCCGCTTGCGCCGCTGATACTCCCGCTTGCGCAGAAAGGCGACGTGGCGTGTCCGGCAGTGTCCGTTTGTGACGGTTCGGAAATTCCGGCTTCGCGGAAACGAGAATCGCCCAAGTCCGAACAGTGTCAGGACTTGGGCGACTTGCGACCGGTCATGTCCGCTGATGTCGTCGAGAGGCGCCGCCCGGATTCAAACCGGGGATGGCGGATTTGCAAACTGAACGGGTGAATGCTACCGACATCCAAAAGGGTCCGTAAACGTCCAATCCGTCGCGACTTGGGGCGAGCGATCCATCCGCCAATGTCCGCCGTTTCCGCAAACGTCCGCCCACTTGGCTGCGCTTTGGCTGCGCGCCGTGAGGCTCGGCGAAGCGGGAAAGCTCGCGGCACGCTATTCTGTGTGGCTGCCTCTTTCCCCTCCCAAGTCGACCGCATGCAGCCTCCTCCAATCCCGCTTCCGAAGTTCTGGCCGGCCACTGTCTGCTCGGCCGTTCTGCACGTGATCGCACTCGCCCGGTTCGTGGCGATCCACACCCGCAGTTGGGCGGCGAACAGCGCCAACGAGCGCGTCCGCCAGCGGGCGGAGATCGACCGCCTCCAGTCCGAGGTGCTCATGCTCCGCGAGGAACCGCGCTTCTTGCCAACCTAACGGATGGCGATATTTGAACTCCGCGCCGCCCGCGGCTGGTCCCAATAGCGGACCGCCGATTGGGCCGGCCCGAGACGCCGCAAGCGTTCTACGCGGGAATGCGATTGATGGCGATGGACGACTTCGTCCTGAACATGGCCGACTCGCCCGCCAATGTGCGGGCCTTCGGCGACCCGCGATGAAACTCCCCCACGAGGCGCGGAACAACACCTTCGTCAACGACCTTTGGTCGGGCCGCACAGCACGAAGTATCGCCGCCCGCGGTATCGCTGCTTGCCGGACGGGGCCGTCCGTACCGCTCCGTTGTGGCATCGGCAAAATGGCGTTTGACAACGCATGTCGAACAGATCGACAATGAGCGATCGTCGCGGCGCTGTCACGACGATCGGCTGCCCGAGCGTGGAGCGGAGTGGATCGATCCCGTCCGTGGTGAAATTGGCGATCGGATTCCGGCGGAGGAAAGCCGATGCTTCGACGATTGATATCGACCGTACTAGCTGTCGGCGTTCTGGCATTCGCAGTGGGCTGTCCGCCGGACGACGATCCGACGTCGATTCCGCGCGACGCCTCGCCGGAGGATCGCGGCGGCGAGAAGTCCGTCGATCGCCGCGATTTGCCGGACGGGCAATCCGATCCGTTCACGGCCGATCCCGAGCCGGAGCTGTTCGCCGTCCCTCCCGAGCAGATGATTGAAACCGAACGGTGGGGCCGCGTGCCGCCGCACGTGATCGATGTCGTGCTCCACCCGGACCGCGCCGAGGCGGACGCCGACGCCGTCGCCGCGGCGCTCGGCGGCCGGGTAGTCGGCAGGTTGCGCTCGCGGCGGCTGTATCAGATCGAGACCTCGGCGGCGACCGAAGCGGAGCTGGCAGCCACTCTCGACGCGGCCCGCGCCCACGAAGCGGTGCTTCGGGCGTTCCCACTGCAGGAAATCGAAGAGTACCGCTGTCACCGGATCCTGGACGATCCGGTGTACGTCGGCATTCGGGCGAAGCCGTATGAGATCATCCACCTGGAAGACGCCTGGGAGATGCTGAGCGGAGCCGCGGCGCTGGGCATCGTTCCGCAGGACGTGACGATCGGCGTGGTCGATAGCCCGGTCAATACGCACGCCGCAGCGGACGAGCTCAAAGCGATCCGCCTCGTCATCCCCAGTTCCTCGGATCGCATGGAGCACCCTTGGACCGACACGGCCGGGCAGCTTCGCGACGGCGGATTCCGGCACGGAACGCAGGTCTCCCACGTGCTCGCTGCCGATGCCGAGAACGGCGGCGTGGCCGGCGTCGCCGGCCTCCTGAAGAAGAAACTCACGCTGATCCACAAGTCGCACGTCAACGCCAGCGGCACGGAGGATCTGGACAAGGCGCTGTACTCGCTCGAGCAGATCATCTCCCGCGGCGGCCGCATCATCAACATGTCCTGGGGCCGCGCGAAACCCCACCCCGATCGGCTCGCCGAGTACCGCGATTTCATGTCCGATTATCCCCACGTGCTGTTCGTCGCGGCGGCGGGGAACGACAACCTGCTGCTCGACGGCGACAACCTGCTGCCGGGCGGAACGCCGTTGCCGAATCTCGTCACCGTCGGCAGCATCGACAACGACCGCGTGTGGGACTCGAAGTCGAATCGCCCCGGACCGGGCGGAGACGTGATGATTGTCGCCCCCGGCGCGTCCGTGCCGCGAATTGTCGCCCCCGATGGGATCGTGCTCGCGGATAAGGGGGGCACGAGCATGGCGGCGCCGCAGGTGACGGCCGCGGCGGCGATGATGCTCGCCCTCGATCCGTCGTTGAGCGCGGCGGATCTCAAGAAACTGTTGATCGACTCCGCCGAGCCAGCCTTCACCCTCGACGGCTTGCGTGAGATGTTCAAGGCCGACGCGCAGCCGTTGTCGGACGACGATCTGCGGGCGGCACTGGACCAGATGCCGCAGCGCGTGCTGCGGGTCGATCGGTGCGTGCTGGCCGTCGTGAACCGTCTTCGCGGGAAAGCCGGCCAGCCGCCGGTGACGGGCCAGGAACTGATGAGCTACTGCGGCATGGAGGTTGCCGCGGCCGGAAACCATCCCTCGTTCGACGTGCGTGTGACGCTGAGCAAGGTCGGCCCCGGAGGAACCGAAGTCGAACTGGAACTCGCCGGCGAGGGCGCGATCGACGCGCCCGCGCAGCGATTCGAGCGGGACGGCCAGTCGCGAACCGCAAAGGCGACGCTCGGCGCCGAGACTGGCGTCGTCATCGCCCGCCGCCGCGACACCGGCGGCAGACAGAGCGTCGAGCTCCGCCGGGCGGCGACCCGGCTGTTCGTCGAAATGCCCGGAACCCCCGGCGTTCTCATCCATAAGAAAGGGCCGTTCGGCGGGTTCGCCTACGCCTGGCCGGGGGACCGGCAGCCGTTCGAGGGATACAAGCAACCGGTCTGGGAGCGGCCTTATCTGATTGTGGTGCGCGCCGGCAACGAGACGCAGTACGTCTATCCGCGAAACGTCCAGGGACTCGAAAACGCGGTCGTGAACCTCGGGACCGATCGCTTCCACTTCGACAACTTCGACGAAATCGAGTGGCCCGACCACTTGACGCTCACCGCCGTGATGCCGGATGGGAAGGTGATCAGCGAACGTATCGATATTGTGTTTCGCCCCGGCCCGGATCGCCCCGGCCCTCCGGTTCGACCCGGCGGATTGCCATCCTATCCCGCCGAACTCGACAAGGCCCGCGAGAACTACCGCAACGCGTTGAATTCCCCGAAGACCGGCGTCGCCAAAGTGGACGAGGTGGTCGCCGCCGCCGGCATGTTGCTGCCAATCCTGCGCGACACGAACGAGGCGGCGCAGGTCGCCGGCGAGGCGCGGCGGCAGATCGAGGCACTTGCCGGCATGGCCGGTACGGGAGGAGTCAATCCCGCCGTGATCGCGCAGCGCCGGCCGGGGTGGGAGTTGCGCGTCGACAGCGGGCAGCTGGCGTCCTTCTACGTGGCCCGCGACGTGCCGGGCTTCATGCGGTGGCTCGACGAACTGGAAAAAGTCGGGAGGGCGCGGACCGACTACTACCTGTGGGGAGCGCTGCTCGCCGTGCGTTTCGCCAACGACACGGACGACGCGCAGCATCTCTGGAACCAGGCCCGCGCGCTGCGGAAGGCTCCGCCGCCGCGGACCGTGCCGTTCGACGCCATCGTGGGCCTACCGCGAACTCCCTTCGGACTTCCGTCGAGTCTGCCGTCGCGCGGTTTTCTTCCTGCCGACGTCGATAAGCCGCTGGCGCTTCCACCACAGCCGATTCCGGCGCCCTAGCACTTGATCCAAGCGAAGGAGCCTACAATGCAGAACCAGAACCCCGAGGCCGGGCCGCTCGAGTTCTCGGAATGGCCGCCCTCGCGCGTCGAAAGGCTGCTCAAGCAGGGAGTCGAGCAAGGACTGTGGTCGGCGGACCTCTGGAACCGCGACCTGACGATCTCGGGCGCACGCCTGCTCGACGAGCGATTTCCCCCGCTGGCGGAACGGCTGGCGGAGACCGGCGAGCCGCTCGCGATCGAAATCGAAGACGCCTCCGACGAAGCGCTCGCCCGCCTCGCGCCTCTGCGGGAGACGCTTCGCGAACTCGTCGTTCATGGCGGCGAATTCACGGAGACGGGGCTCGCGCATCTGTCGCACCTCGAACATCTCGAATCGCTGCGCCTGGCCGGTCTTCCCGTGACCGACGACGGGCTGGCTCACCTCAGCCGACTCCGCAAGCTGCGGCTGCTCGATCTTTCCCAAGACGCATGTGACGGATGCCGGCTTGAAACGTCTGCGCGAGCTGACGGCGCTGGAGCACCTCGTGCTGTACGAGACCGCGCTCAGCGACGCTTGCCTGGAACACTTGCGGGCGTTGCCCAGGCTCCGCGTGCTCGAATTCACCGGCAGCGGGATCACGTTTCCGCGGTTCCGCGAGGCACTGCCGGACGTGGCGCTGGGATGAAGCCGGCGATCGGCTCCGACCGCGCGGCACGTCCCCGCGTCCGGCGGAGCGCGAGAAACTTCTTGCAATTCGCTTCCGGACCGATAGACTGGTGGATTGTCAGCGGCGGTTCAATGGCGCCCGGAGAGCCGCTCCGATGCGCATTTCGCATTCGACTTCCATTTCCGTTGCGGGGAGCGCGCCCCGGAGCGTGACGTTCGGCCTGCTCCTGCTGTGTTTGATCGGCGCGCCCGGCTGCCCTGAGAACCGGCCGCCCTCAACGACGCCGAATCCTCGCCCTGCCCCGCTGCCGACTGGACGCGGCGAGTTCCGTTCTCCGGCAAGGACCGAGGGGGAGAAGATTCAGCCCACGGAACTGCTCGGAACCTGGCGCGGGCAGGTCTGGCAACTCTCCCCCGGCGGTGCGTGGCAGGAAGCGGATGCGGCCCGCTTCGCGATCGCCGCGGCCGAGGCGCCCGCAGGCGAACGGCGCCGCGCGAGTCTCGCCCCGCCCGAGAGGCTGAGCGAGCACCCTTCCATCACGGTCCGGCTGACGGTCGAAGAGAAGCACTTCGCCACGCCGGGAATCGAAGGGGCCGCCGTGGGGATCACGCATTCATCGGCCGCGAACGTTTCAACGGACGACCGCAGGTCGTCCGGCACGGAACGGAGTTTTCTGTTCCGCCGCGAGGCCGACGGCTCGCTGCTGCTGGAACGGGGTGGAGATCGGTTGAAGCTGAAATCGCTCGACGGGGACCGGCTCGCCGTTCACGGCACGGTGGCCACGGTGGACGGCCAGCCGATCCATCCATCCGGCTTTGAAATGCTGCTCGTCAAGGAGTCCGCGGTGGACGACGCCGAGCGGGAATGATCCGCATCTCTCGCGTTGAAAGGGGTTCGCCATGTTCCGCTGTCGTGTGTTCCTCGCCGGGGTGGTTGCGACGGTCATCGTGAGCGGCACGGCGCTCGCCGAGTCGCCGAACTTCGACGAGTTCGCAGTGCCCGGCCTCGGGCAACGGATGGCAACGACCGACCGGGAACTGCTCGCGTTGGCGGAGCAGGTCGCGGCGGCGACCGGGACTTCGACCGGCCGTGCCATGGCCGACCTCGAGCTGCACGCCGTCTACCACGGGTTGTATCTCCGGCCGTGGAAGCCCGACTACGCAAAGGTTCCGCTCGCGCGGCCGGGGCCGGACTTTGGCGGTCCCGGCGTGTCGCTCGGCCCGTTGTACTCGCTGGCCCAGGTCGATGCGGCGATCCGGGAGGACGAGGCGTTCCTCGTGAAGGGAAACAACAACCCGGCCAACGAGGAGTTCGTCAAGAAACGGCTCGTGGAGTTGCGGGCGATCCGCAGCCACGTCGCCGACGTCGCCGACGCCCACATCCAAAACGAGATCAAGAAGGGGGATCCGCTGCTCACCGAGCACTTCAACGGCGTGAAGATGCTGGAGGTCGATCCGGAGGCGAAAGCCGCCGCCGCGCGGCTCGGCAAGCCGCGGGCCGACGTCTCCTCCGCGCCCGATCGGTTGGCGGCGTTCAACAAGGCCAAGGCGGACTTCGGGCGCAAGTTCGCCGAGCAGCGGGATCTGAAGTTCCGCGACCGCCGCCTCAAGGCCCGCGGCGATCTGCACAAGGCGCTCGCGGACACCATCTCCCGCGAGGAGCTGGACGCGCCTTCGGCGGGGGATTTCGCCGTCGTCGCGGCCCACGTCCACTGTCAGTACTACGGCGGCTTCGGCAGCCTTTCGCCCGGCAAGGAAACCCAGTTGGGGACGCGGGATTATTACTTCTTCGTTGTCGATGAAGAGGGCGTCCTCGCCGGCCGGATCAAGGAATGGGAAACCAAGCACGACTACGACTGGTGCCTCGGGACCAGCGACGGCGTCGTCCCGTCCTTCATCCGCAGCAGCCTGACGCTGGTGGCGCACTACAACGGGTTCGAGAAACGCCGAGCCGAGCAGATCCGGCAGGAAATGGCCGAGCGCGGACAGTCGCGCGGACTGACCTTGGGCAATCTCGGCTGGCTCGGTCCGCTGCACGGGACGAACGTGCCCTTCACCATTCCCGAATCCGCTGCGAACCTGGGGAAGTGCAACTGACACATCTGGAGGGAGGGCATCGCAATGCGCGGGATTCGATGGCTGGCCGGTGCGGCGCTCGTCGTGGGCGCGGCATGTCTTGGTGATTCCGTCGTGCGATTCGGTGGAATGGAAGTCGCCTCCGCCCAGGAGGGGAGCGCGGGGGCTGAATCGAGTCGCGGCGCGGAGGGCGGCGCGAGCGATCCCGCCGGGACATGGCTCTTCGCCGCGCCCGAGCAGCAGGGCTACGTCAGCCCGCGGACCGGGCGGCTGGCGATCGTCGTCACCGACCTGCGGCTGAAAGCCGGCGCGATCGACGTCGAACTCGAACGCGCGCTCGTCGATCCCGCTCACGGAGCGGCCGGGATGCTGGGAACGCGCTGGCGGCTCAACTGGGAGAGCCGTTTGCACCGCTCCGGCACGCTGGCGCTGATCGACGGCTGGCAGGGGCCGGAGGTCTTCACGCTGGACGAACGCGGGGACGTCTTCCACAACCACCAGGGGGAGCGGATCGTCCTCGACAAAGATGGCCGCGCGACCCGCACCCACGCGGACGGCACGCGCGACGTGTATGAGACCTCCGGCGAGCTGATCCGCCGCGAGTTCGTCAACGACGAGCACGTCCGGTTGTTCTACGACGCGGCCGGCGGGCTGACGAGTCTCGCCGCATCGACCGGAGGGACGCTCCAGTTCACCGTGGATGCCGACGGCCGACTGAGCCGCGTCCGCGCGTCGAACGGCGACGGCGTGCGATACGAGTTCACGAGCGGCGAACTCGCCGCCGTCGAGCCGCGGCGCGGAGCGACGATCCGCTACGAGTACGCCGCGAACGGACTGCCGAGCCGCATCCGCCATCCGCGGTTCGGTGCCGTCGAGTTCGAGTACGACCGCCAGGGCCGCGTCCTTGCGCGACGCTGGGCCGACGGCGGCGGCGAGCGGTTCGAGTACGACGATGCGAACCGCACCGTCCGGCACATCGATGCCGCGGGGGGCGTGACGATCACGCGGAGCGACGCGCAGGGCCGCGCCGTCGAGACGGTCGATCCGCTGGGGCGCCGGACGTCGCTGGCCTACGATGATGCCGGCCGCGTGCGCGAAGTCACGCTCCCGACCGGCACAGCGGTCCGCTTCGTCTATGATGCGCAGGGGCGGACGGTCCGCATCGACGAGCCGAACGGCGCTACGGTCTTCCAGTACGCCGGCGATCGCCCACAGCCGGTCGCGATGACCGGGCCGCAGGGCGAACGCCGCTTCCAGTACGACGCGCGGGGGAACCTCGTCGGCCTCGATGCGGAACACGCGGGGAGCGTCGCCTTGACCTACGCGTCCGACGGCTCGTTGCGGAGCATGACGAGCTGCGACGGGCAATCGGCCCGGCTGGAGTACGACTCGCGCGGGTTCGTGAGCGGCATCTTCGACGCCGCGGGGAACGGCACGCGGTTCGTCCGCGACGAGTTAGGCGACGTGCTGCGGGAGACGAACCCGCTCGGCGGCGTGACCGCGCGGACCTACGACGCGCGGGGCCGGCTGCGGACGGTCACCGGGCCCGCAGGAGGCACGACGCGGTTCGAGTACGCCGAGTCCGGCCTGCCGGTCGCCACGTTCGACCCGATGGGGGCCCGGACCGAGTACCGTTACGAGGGGCGGGCGCTGGCGATCGTCGATCCGGCCGGGCGGACGAAGCGCTACCAGTTCGATCCGGCCGGCCGCGTGGCGAGCATCTTGGATGGAACGGGGGCGGCGCATCGCTACGAGTTCGATCCGCTGGGGAACCTCGTGCGGGAGGTTAATCCGCTGGGGGGCGTCACCACGCGGTCGTTCGACGCGCTGGGGCAACTCGTCGCGGTGAACGGTCCCGCGGGGGACTCGACGCGATATGAATACTCTCCCGCCGGGCTGCTCGTCGCCGAGACCGACTCCTCGGGCCGCACCACCCGCTACGAGCAAGACGCGGCGGGACGCATCACGAGCGTCACCGACGGCGCGGGGCGCGTCACGCGGTACGAATACACCGATTGCGGCCGGATTGCGGCGACGGTCCCGCCGTCCGGCCCCGCGTTGCGGCTGACCTACGACAACGCCGGCCACGTGAGCAGCGTGTGGGAAGGGGACCGGCTGCTGGTGGAACGCGAGTTCGACGCCGCCGGCCGCCCGCTGCGCGAGAAGTACGCGAGGGGCCTCGAGTATTCCTACCGGTACGACGCGCTCGGGAACCGCACCGCCTGGGAGAACAGCTTGGGGGGTAAGGCCGCGTTCACCTACGACCGCGAGGGCCGGCTGATCGAAGCGGCCGACTCCGCCGGCAATGCGACCCGCTACCGCTACGATCTCGCGGGCAATCTGCTCGACGTCACGAACCCGCTGGGGAACGTCCGCCGCTTCGCCTGGAACGCGGCCGGCAACCTCGCCGAAGCGACGACCCCCGCCGGCGACCGCGCGGCGTTCGAGTACGACGACGCCGGCAACGTCGCCGCCGTCAGCCATCCCGGCGGCGGAAAGACGGCCTACAATTACGACGGACTGGGCAACCCGCTGGAAGTCACCGACCCGCTCGGCCGCACTTCGCGCTACCGCTATGATCCCGCGGGACGGCTCGTCGCCAGCACGAACGCCAAGGGGCGCACCACGACCTACGCTTACGATCCCGCCGGCAATCTGCTCCAGAAGCGGCTCGCGGACGGCACGGTCGTGACCTATCAGTACGATCCCGACGGCCGGTTGATCGCGGCGGACGACGGGCGGTTCCCGGTGCGCTACGCTTACGACGCGGACGGGAACCTCGTGCGGATCGAGTACCCCGCCCTCAAGCGCCGCATCGCCTACGAGTACGACGACGAAGGGCGGCGGACCCGATTCATCGACAGCGAAGGCCGCGAGCACCGCTACGAGTACGATCCGCTGGGACGGCTGAGCGCGATCCACTTGCCCGGCGGCAAGTCGATCGCCTTCGCCTGGGATCCCGCCGATCGGCCGCTGACGCGCGTCTATCCCAACGGCGTGACCCGCTCGTGGGAGTACGATGCCGAAGGACGGCCGCTGCGGATCGTCGATAAGGACGCCGCGGGCGACTCGCTCGCCGAACGCCGCTACCGCTACGACGCGGCCGGCAATCCGATTGAAATGGCGGACCGCACCGGCCGCGCAAGCCGCTTTCGCTACGACGCCGACGGCCGACTGGTTTCTGAAGAGACCGAACGCCGGCCGCCGCGGACCTACGCCTATGCTCCCGGCGGAAACCGGGCGCAGCTTGAAGCCACCGGGAAGACGATCGCCTATCGCTACGACGCCGGCGACCGGCTGCTCGCAGCGGACGAGGAGAAGTTCGCCTACGACGAAGACGGCAACCTCGTCGAACGGACCGGCCCGCAGGGGACGACCCGCTGCGCCTACGACGACGACGGGCGGCTCGTCGAGGCGACGCTGCCCGGCGGCGAGAAGGTCCGCTTCGGCTACGCCCCCACGGGCGAGCGCGTCTGGCGGCGCGATGCCAAGGGGACCACGTACTTCCTCACCGACGGCGTCCACGTCCTCGCGGAACTGGATGGGGAACTGCGGGCGAAAGCATCGTACCTGCACGGCGAGGGGATCGACGAGCCGCTCGTGATGGAGCGCGGCGGGGCGAGTTACTTCTATCACGCCGACGCGCTGGGCACGGTTCACGCCCTCAGCGACGAGACGGGCGCGGTCGCGAGCACCTACGAGACCGACGCCTTCGGCAACGTGCTGGCCCGCACGGGGGAGGTCGAAAACCCGTTCGTGTTCACCGGCCGCGAGTACGAGCCAGCGCTGGGGATGTACTACTACCGGGCGCGGTACTACGACCCGGCGGCGGGACGGTTCATCTGCCGCGATCCCGAAGGGGGGGCCCTCGCCGACCCCGCGGGACTCAATCCCTACGTCTATGCCCACAACGCGCCGATGCGGCACGTCGACCCGCTGGGCACGTCGGACATCGATGCCTTCGATCTCGACGAGATCGCCGATTCGGCGAAACGGCTCGGCGTCTCGGCGGACGATCTGAAGAAGACGCTCGACGAGCGGGCCGCGGCACGGGCCGCTGCGCTGCGCAAGGCCGCGGAGGAGTTCGAGGCGGTCAAGGGAGCCAATCCCGCGGACCGGTTCCGGCCGGTCAGCGAGCAGGGCATCCGCGGATCGGCGAAGGCCGAGGCACAGCGCGAGCTGGCGAGTGCGTTGCGGGGCACGGCCCGCGGCGGGGCGGCGCTCGACAAACTCGCCGGACGCACGCCCGCCCCGACGACCCAGCCCGCGTCTCCCGGTTGGATGCAACGCGCGAAGGACTGGGGCGGACGAGTTCTCGGCGGACTCAAGGAGAAACTCGGACTCGGCGGCGGCGACGGCGGAGGGCCGAAATCCAACAGCCTCCGCCCGCGCAGTTCCACGCTGCAGCGCACCGGCACCGGCCTCGGCATGCTCGGCACCGGCATCGACTACGCGACCTGCCTCGAACGGGGAAACGGCCACGCCGCCTGCGCATGGGAAACGGGCAAGACGCTGGCGACCGGCGCCGCGATCGGCGTCGCGCTGTCCCCACTCGTCGCCGCCGCCGCGACGGCCGCTCCCGCAGCGACCGCGTTGGGCGGAGTGTACCTCGGAGGCAGAGGTGTCAAAGACGCCTACGACCGCTGGTCGGCCGCGCGCGACGAGAATGCACGGCGCGCTCGCGAAGAAGTCGAACGCCGCGGCGAGGAACTGGCGGCGGCCAACACTCCCGCGGCGGAGCGCATTCGCGGTGCCGCGACGCCCGGCGATCCCACCCCGCCGTCCCAGGAAGGCACGCCGCCTCCCGTCGATCCGCTCGAAGTGGCGCGCGGATCGGTGACGCGCGGCGGCGCTCCCACCGCCACACCACTCCCCGGAACGCAGCAGCCCGGCGCATCCCCGCCGCCAGGTTCGGCGACCGCCGGAACAACGCCAACCGCGCCGCCGGCCGACCCGCTCGAAGAGGCGCGGGGATCGGTGACTCGGGGCGACACGCGGCCGACTCCGCCCGCCGGTGGCGCGGTCGCGGGAACGGGCGTTGCGCCGGGTCCGTCTCCCGCCGAAACGCCCCCGGCCGATCCGCTCGATGCGGCGCGCGGCAGCGTGACGCGCGGCAGCACGACGCCGCCGATACTGATTGGTGGAACCGAGCGGCCTCCCGTCGGCGTCGGGGGAACGGGAAGACCGCCGGGCGCCGGTACCGGAACCGCGACCGACCCCGAAGGGGGCGCCGCCGCCCCCACCGGCGCGGGTGCGGCGACGGTCCCCGGCACGGGCACAACACCGGGCGGCGTTCCGGCGGGAGGCGCGGCGGCGGGAATCGAGCCGTTCTACGTGATCTTCGATTATCACGTCGCGTTCCCGCCGACGGACCGGGAGGGACTGGGCATCCTAGACGCGCCGGCGGCGCGCTGGTCGGCGAAACGGCTCGGCCGGCTGGCATTCCGCATCGCCGACGGCGGAATGAACCACTACGTCGAACAGTTCCGCCAGGACGCCGCCGCGGCGAACCGTGAGCCGCAGCCCGCCACGCCCGAGACGCTGTTCCCCACCGGCGGCCGATACGCGCAGCAATTCGCCTTCAAGAACAAGGACCAGGCGAATCACCCGGGGGAACTCACTTTCGTCTTGCTGCTCGAATGCAAGGGCGTCGCCGCGAACCATGAGGCGCTCCGCGCGCATGGCGAATTCCGCCCGCTTCCGCTGCCGGAGAACGCGCTCGTCGAACTCGACAAGCACGACATTCTGATCGCGCTCACCGCGGCCGACGGAGGCTTCGCTCTGACCGACTTCAACACCCAGGGCACCATGAGCGGCAATGCCGTTCAGGCGGCCGGCGGCGCGGAGGGACGCTGGTCCGACGAAGCCTTCGGGCAGTCGGTCGCGGGGGTGCGATTCTTCCTGACCGGACTCAAGAAGGCCTTCGACGAATGACTCCCACACTTCGTTCCGTGCGGCCGCGACAGCGCCGCGAGGCGACGTGCAGCGCGCCATGCGTCCGTAAGTCCGCCTCCCCAAAGCGGAGCTTGCTCAATCGCCCCGCAGCGATGCTGCTCGCGGCGGCTGCCCTCTGGCTCGAACCGGCAATCCTCGCGGCCCAGCAGGAGCGCACGCTGGCGTTCGCCGGCGTCTCGCCCGGCGTCACCAGCGAACGCGAGCTGCTCGCGAACGCAGCCTGGGGGCAACCGCTCGCCCGCGCCGCGCAGGCCGACGGGATCACCGCCATCGACTTCCGCTTCACTCCCTGGCCCAAGGTCACCGCCTTCGTCTGGAACCAGACGGTCGGCGCGATCGACGTCACGCCCCCCGACGGGACCGCGCCGGAACGACTCGCGGAGGTCCTCGAACTCGGCTCGCTCGTCGCGGTCGCCGACCGCGACGATCTTCCCGCCGGCGCGCTCGGCGGCGCGCCGCTCCTGCCCGCCTGGCAGGCGCTGCGCTGCTCCGAGACGCCCGGCGTCGCGATCTTCTTTGAGGAAGCCGCCGGCGCGAAGCGGGCGCGGCTGTTGCGCTTCTACACGCTCGAAAGGCGACTGTCGGACGTGCTGCGGTTCATTCCCCCCGATTTCCACGCCATCGCCGCGGTCGATGCCCAGCGATTCGTCCGCCAGCCGGCGGTCCTCCGCGCCGCGCAGTCGATCGCGCAGCACGACCCCCAGATGCTCGACAAGTGGCAGGAAATCACGCGCGAACTCGCCGACGCGACCGCCCTCGCCCGGCCGATTGACGACCTCGACTACGTCGCGGTCGCCCTGCAGGTGGATTTCACCAGGACGGGCACGCCGGGCTACATGCCGCGGATCGTCGCGGCCGCCACCTTCCGCGCGCCTCTCGACCGCGACAAGATCGTCCGCAGTCTCGATCCGAAGTTCGTTCCCGTCCGGCGCGACGGCAAGACGTATTACGTCTGGGCCGACTTGAACCAGATCCTGTACCTCCCCGACGACCGCACGATCGTCATCGCGACCGCCGATCTCACCGACGCGCAGATCGGGCACGTGCTGCGCGACGGCGGCCCACTCTCCGCGCTGTCCCCCACGGAAGTCGCCTCGATCGCCGAAATCCCCGCCGGAGACGCCCGCCTGCTGCTCCGCCGCAGCCTGATGCAGCCGCTGTTCGCTCTCGCGGCCGAGGCGGCGGGACCACGGCCGGACGAGCGGCGGCAACGCGAGCAGATGGAGTACGCCACGCTTTCCGAATTGACCGACGTCGCCCTCGGCATCCGCGGCGATCGCCTGCACGGGGTCATGCGCTATCTTTGCCGCGACGAGGCGGGCGCCCGGCGAGTCGTCGAACTCGAAGAGGAAAGCCGCCGCCAAGGAGGACGGGAGCTCGACGCCTCGCTGGCGCAAGTGCCCGAGCCGTTCAAGAACCTGTTGCGGTCGCTGCATGAGGAGACCGAGGCGAAGTACACCGTCGAGCGCGAAGGAAACGTCACGATTTCCTCCACGCAGGTGGCCGCGGACAAGGTCGTCACGCTCATCGACCAGGGCTTCGCGGCGTCCCGCGCGGCGCAGAACGCGGCCCCGCAAGTCGTGCCCGACCCGAACGCGCTTCCGCCGATCGGCCCCCCGCAAGTGGGGGACGTGGTCGAAGTCAACGGCGATTCGACCACACTCAACGATGGCGACAACGTCATCGCGATCGTACCCAAAGGAACCCGCATCCGAGTTGAGCAAGTCAACGGCGAATGGCTGCTGATCGAAACGAATGTGGGGGGCGTCAACCGCAAGGGGTGGATCAGCCGCGGTCAGGTCACCCGCGTCGCCCCGGCCGCGCCGAAGTAACGTTTTCACCGGAGGCCACGATCATGCGTGTTGAGGTTCTTCCGCACCGCCGGCTGCCCTTTGCGCCGCGCGGCCGTCGTGCCGTCGTCTCGCTGTGCGCGGTCGCGGTCCTCTTCGGTCTTCTGTCCTCTGCCTCCGAGGCTCGCGCCCAGGCGCCGGCGAAGAAAACCTACAAACTGGCGGCGATCCTCAGTGGGTTCGAGGAGCCGCACACCGTGCCGCCATTCAACGCGAAGGCCGAAGCCAGCGGCGGGCTGGCGGAGGTGCGCATCAAATACTCCGATGCCTGCACCGAGCAGTACCGCGTCACCTGGGCCTTCGATCGCGACATCACATACCTCAGCACCGGGGACGAATTCAACGTCACCGTCACCGCCAACGGCGACAATTGCCACGAACGCGACCTGTTCGCCTACGCCACCGGCAGCGACGGGATCCTTCGCCCGCCGGTGCTTGCCGGCGACGCGTATCCCAATACCGACTTCGCGGTCGGCAGCACCATCGGCAAGACCGACCGGGTCTATACCGACGCCAACGCCGCTAGACCCCCGGTCTCCTCGGTCGGAACGAAGACGGCGACCATCAAGGTCTGGGAACCGAGCAACAGCAAGCGGCTGTTCTTTCTCGTCAGTTACGTCGCCTTGTCGCCGCTGCGGGAGGAAAGCTCCGTCTATCACGTCGCCTATCTGTACGACCTTCACGATGGCCCCGTGCCCCTGACCGGCACGCCGGCACCTCCGGGGACCGCGACTCCCGGCACGCCTTCGCCAGGAACGACGCCGGCAACGCCCGGCACGCCGGGGACCGCCGCTCCCGGCGACCCGTGTCAGGATCCCGCCACGCAGGCCTGCATCGACCGCTGGCTCGACAAGCTGGTGGGCATCCTCAACCGCCGCGCCCCCGAGCGGGCGCCGTGGAGCATCAGCCGCTACGGGCACCTCGTCAACAACCAGACCCGTTCCGTCGCGCCTCCCGACGAGTGGGACACCCGCTATCGCTCCAGCAAGCACTGCTTCGTCTGGATCGTCTACAGCCGCGCGCACCTCGAGCCGATCTACGGCGGCGAACTTCCCCCGCTGCACGAAGAGTGCGGCGGCGGAGCATCCGGCGGAACGGGAACCACCGGGACCGGCACGACCGGAACGGGAACGGGTGGCGTCGGAACCGGATCCGGGACCGGCACCGGCACGGGGACCGGGACCGGCGGCACTCCGGGAACCGGGATCGGCACGGGCGGCCCGGGCGGCCCGGGCACGGGAGTCACCGGCGTCGGTCCCGGCGGCGGCACCGGCGGGACCGGGACCGGACGCATCCTCGAAGCCGAACGCCGCGTCGTCGCCCCCGGCAACGCCGTCGTCGTTCCCGTCCGGTTGCTCAACCCCGACGGCGTCGCCAACATGAACTTCGAGGTCGCCTACGATCCGCAGGTGGTCCGCCCGCTCGGCGCTCCCACCCGCGGCAGCCTGCTCGGTTCCCGGGCACTCTTCGAGGTGAACACGTCCGAGCACGGCCGGATCCGCATCGGCTTCGCGCAACAGACCGGGCTGTCTCAGTCCGGCATCGTGGCCCAGTTGCCGTTCCAGGCGATCGGCAGCCCCGGCGAACGCTCGCCGCTCACGCTCACTCTGGTCAAGTCGCAGGACCAATCGGGAGCGGACGCCCCGGCGCAGTTGATCCACGGCGAGATCGCGATCCTGGCGGACGACAGCAACTCCTGCGACTGCGACGGCGACGGATTGCTCACCGTCGCCGACGCGATCTGCTCCCTGCAAATGTCGGTCGGCCTGCGGCCCAAGAGTAACGTGATGGATGCGGACGGCGACGGCGATGTGACCTCCGGCGACGCCCGCGAAATCCTGCGGCGCATCCCCTGACTGTCTCCTTCGGCACAAGGCTGCTGCCATGCGAATTGCCCTGAATTCGAAAGCCGCGCGGCGTGCGGCGGCCGCGGTGCTCGTCGCATCCTGCTGGCTGGTTCGGCCGCAGGCGGCGCCGGCCGCCCCCGTGACGTTCGCGGTGGCCAGTCGGTCGGCCGGTCCTCGGGAGGACGTCGCCGTAGCCATCGAGGTCCGCGGCGCCCAGGGGGTGGGCGGTGTGCAGTTTCTGTTGCGGTATGATTCCGGGGTTCTCGACCTGCGGGAGGCGGAGATTGCCGCGAGCGGGGCGGGAGGCATCGTCGATCTCAAGCCGGGTTCCCCCGGCTCGGCGCGAATTGCGCTGATCACCGACAAGCCGATCACGCAGGACGGGCCGATCGTGAACCTGCTGTTCCATGTCCAGGGAGAACCCGGCGGCTCGACGGCGCTCACGCTCCACGGGGCCCGCGCCTGGAACCACGCGAGCATCGAGGAACTGCAAGTGGCCGTCGAGCCGGGGCAAGTGACCATCACGGCTCCCGCTCCGCGCGTTCCGCTGTGGATGCTCCTCACCGCCGGGGGGATCCTGCTCGTCCTGCTCGTCCTCGTCGCCGTTCGCCGAAAGAGGCCCGTTGGGGCGTGAATGTTCGTGTCCGCCGCGGCCAACACCGATGGGCGGCTTTGTTCGCCAAGCGTTCTGGTTGGAACTCCGCGACATTATCTGCAGCGACGGCCCGAGGCCGACGAGGAAGTTCGCGTGCGTCTGCGTCGGTGACCTCGTACCGCGAGCGGCGGATCGGCTTGTCGCGGACCGCCTTGCTGTGCGCGCTGTCGGCGTCGAGCGCGTCGGCGTTCGCCCAGTAGTTCTTGAACTCGTCGCTGTCGCGGGCGGCGTCGAATCCCGCGCGGAGGCGGCCGGGAAGGTGCTCGACACCAATGGTGCTCTCGGATGATTCAGGGTGTTGTCCTCAGCGTTCTGCCCGCTGGTTCGCGACGAACTCGTATGCGCCGAGATCGGGCCGGCTCCGACGTGGGCGAGTTTCCACGTCTTGGGGAGCGACGTATTGTTCGAGCCGCGCCCCCACTCGCCGTGCGACCTCGCGGGGGAGTGGCAGTCCGCGCTGCACTATGGACGGAGCCGGCCGAGACAGGCGGTAGTTCCCCTTGTCATGATCCGTCCAAGGCGGACTTTCGCCCATCGCGGCGACAAATGTCTGCCGCAATCCGGGAGACTCGGTCGCCGCTCCGCCATAGCCGGACGCGAGCCAGTTGGCGGCACCGTCCACCGCCTTGTCTCCGGCGGACGCGCGCCGCGTATCGGCGAGAACCTGCCGCCGCGGGCCGTCTCCTCCGTCCCAGATGACGTTGTTGAAGAGCCGAGCGCGGGTCTCCGCGGACGAAAGGTCGACCACCGGCGCCGAGTACGGCGTGACGATCGTGTTGTGGACCAGGTACAGCGTACCGTTGCGACCGTGGCCGATGTCCTGTCCGAAATGGATGACGGTGTGGTTGCCGCGACCCGCGGATGACTTCACGATCACATTGCCGACGAGGAATGCGTCGCTGTCGGAGATGGTGGTGTCCGGCGCGGCATCGACCAGGTCAAACTCCCGGTTGGCGGAGTCGTGCACGTAGCAGGCCCAGACGACGGTGAGATGCGCGCGGCTCTTGACGTTGTGCCCGGTGACGCTGGAATGAATCTCGCAGCCCCGCAGCAGCACGCTGGTTCCGCCCAGATAGAGGTTGTGATTGAAACCGGGATGGCTGGTGCTGCCGTTGGAGTGGATCAGGCAACCCTCGATGACCTGGTCGGCCCCGCTGCGATTGGGGCCGTCACCGTTGGACATGATCCCCATGTCGTTATTGCGGATCGTGCAATGGCGGACGGTGACGTTGTTGGCCTGATTGATCCGCACGCCGGCGCCGTTGTGGCTGCGATTGCGGGCGTCGAAGAGTTCGAACCCTTCGATGACGCAGCCGTCGGCCCCGCGGTTGAACTGGACGATTGCCCGTGGCGTGCTCCCGCTTCCAGCGTAGTCGAATCCGCGGCCACTGAGCGGAATGCGCTCGCCGTCGAGCGTCGCGGCGCGGATGGTGATCCGCGGCTTCGTGACGTAGAGCGCGACTCGGGAATACGGCTCGTTCCCCTGTTGCGGGTGAACGAGGATGGTGTCGCCGGGCTGCGCCGCGGCCAGCGCCGGCTCGATGCGGTCGAACGGCAGCCCGGGTCCGACGCGGAGTTCCGCGGCCTGCGCCGCGGTCGCCGTCCCGATCAGCAGGCATGTCAGCAGGCGGGGGTTCATGTTCGTTGCCTCCCGGTTTCAGTCGGCCGGCGGTCGTACAGGCGGATCATTCATCGGCCAAGCGTGAAGAGCGGTGTCGTAATCGGTCCAGTAGGTGTAGCGGCCGTTCATCCAGATGGCCTGGATTTCACCGCCGGCGTGGTGGCGGACGGTGATGGGGCGGACGTTTTTGACCTGCGGTTCAGGCGTGAGGATCGTCGTTTTCCACGAAATGCCGCCGTCTCCCATTTGCCAGCGTTCGATCCGCCAGGTGTCGGTGTTCGGAACCTGACGGGAGCAGTACAGGACCGAGGGATCCTCGTGATCCAGGTAAATGCCCCCGCTGTAGTGCATCTCCCGCTCAAGGCCGATATGGCCGCCCGCCCGACACAACATGTGGTCCACCCACTGCCGGCCGTCCCAGCGCACGTAGCGGTAACGATGGTCCGTCCACTCGGGCATCACGGAATGCACGATCACGGGGCGCTGCCGATCGTCGAGAGCGATGTCCCAGATCCAACTTCGTCCCTTCTCTTCCGTCGCGTGATAGACGACATCCGCCTCGCCGGGGCGCACGGGTCCATCGTCGATCGACTTGATCCGCGTGCCGTACGCCTTGTGAAAGGCTCCGTCCTCGTAGTACATGTAGTTCACGCTGTTGACGACGTTCCGGGGATGCCCGTCGGTGAAGGCGATGTGAATTCTCTTGCGGCCGTCGTGTTCCACCTTGACGTACGGTCGGGACGCGGGCGGATTCCGCAGGATGAAGTTCCGGGCGGGCTCCCATGTCTCTCCCAGATCGTCCGAGCGGGAGAAGGACGGCTGCCGGTTTCCCCCGCGCCAGAAGAGATACAGCCGGTTCTTCTCCTCCGGGAGCAGCACGGGGTTCGCGTAGGTGTATCCGCTGTCTCCCGGAATGTCCGCAGACAGTTCGCGCGGTGCCTCCCATGCCGAAATGTCTTCGGCCTTCCGGCTGACGCGAAAGTACATTGGCCGCCGCGAATGACCGGAGTAAAACAACATCAGCCGCCCGTCGGGACGAATCACGATGCCGCCGTTGGCGTGATCGTCCTGGTTCAATCGATGATGGAGTTCGGCGTGTTCGATGGTGCGGGTTTCATGGTCGAAGCAGGAGATCATGACGTCGCCAAGGCGCGAGACGTAAGTCACGTAGGTACGATCGCGTTCGCCCCGGTGTCGGACCGCCCGCGGATCGGCGAACCAGCACCACGCCCCATCCTCGACGATCTGCGATGTTCGCGGATCCTCCGAGCGGTCGATGATCCGGGCGAAGGCATCGGACTGCCGGAGGGCCTCGTCGGCCGATCCGAGACCGACTGCGCCGGCGAACGACGCGGTGAACGCGGCCGCGAGCACCAGCCATGATTTCAAATGTCGTCCGGGCATCGCGAGTTCTCCTGAAACCGAGTCGAGTGCTAGAGCGGCAGCAGCGTTCGGCACGTGTTTTCGAGAATGCGGTCGCATAGCGTGGGAACCTCCGAGCGCGGCCAGACATCGACGGACGATGAAAGAGGATCGTCGGTGACGACCGCGATGATCGCCGGATCGTCCGCGGCCAACGGTTCGGTTCCGGTCGCGGCCCGCCAGACTTCGATCTTCGGCTCGCTCGTTCGCGCATCTCCCTCGACGAGCAGCAGGTCGCAATCCGCGAACATCGGCAGGAGCGCGTCGTAGTCGCGGTCGGAACCATTCGTGCGGGTTGGCAGGAACACGGCCGACATGTCGGGACCCATCAATCCGACGACGCACGCGCCGGCGGTGCGGTGGCGGTGCGAGTCCTTGCCGGGGACGTCGAAGTCGTGCCGGTGATGGGTGTGCTTGATCGTCCCGACGGCGTAGCCGCGGGCGGTCAGTTCTTCGACCAGTTCGACGATGAGCGTGGTCTTGCCGCTGTTCTTGCGGCCGATGATGTGGATGCGTTTCATGCTGATTTCTTTCAGGTTGCCAGTTCGCAGCCCTCGCACGCTTCGGGGCGTTCCGCCGAGCTGGGGGCAGTCGGCCGCGCGACCGTTTCGACTCCCAGCACTCCGCGCTCGGCCGGGATCAGTGCCGCGAGAAACTCCCCTGCGGCGGCGTAGAATCCGCCAGGATCCTCGTGGTCCAGGAGCCGTGCGAACGCCGGCGTCCACCAAGCCAGGTGCTCGCGCAGAAACCGCGCCTGCGCCGCTCGGCAGATGGCCGCCCATTCTTCGCGCCGGGACGGATCGTCGGCCTCGCCCGCTTCGCGTTCCCGGCCGATGAGGAAGGCCATGAATTCGAGTTCCAAGACCACGTGATCGGGCCGATCCGGGTTTTGTTCGGAAATCGCCAAGCCGAATGCACGGTAGTAACCGTTGATGTCGGCGAGCATGTTGGAACGCTGGAACGTCAGCTTTTCGGGGATGTACTCCATCTCGTAGGGAGGGCAGGCATTGGAGACGAGCAGCCCGAAGGTTCGTTCATAGTGGGCGCTGTGCTCGCCGTCCGAATCGGGAAGCCGCTCGAGCACGCGGAGCGGATCAAGATCGGCAAGCGGCCGCTCCAAGGGGCTTCGCGTCGGGGGGACCGCTTCGCGTAGGTCGCGCAACACGGCCGCCGCCTCGTCGAGCAGCGGGTGCTCGCGAATCTGCGCCAATCGCTCCCGCGCTTCGGCGCGGGGATCGAGCAGGGACAGCGCCGCAAAGCGGTAGAGCGCCTGCCGGGCCATGTTCACGACCGGCTCGAGTTCGACGGCGGAATCGATTGGTGCGGTGGGCATCGTCGGAGATCCGTCAGATGGAGTTCACGTGCATGTCCGCGGGGCGTTCGAACGTCGGCTCTTCGACGGTGATCCGCACGATCTCGCGGTCGAACTGGTTGAAGCCGACGACGGTGTCGTTGAACAGTTCCTGCGTGCGCGATCGGCCGTCGGGCATGGTCACTTCGATCTCGCCGATCTTCGGTCCCTGTTCGATCTCGAAGCGGAAGATGATCTCCTGGCTCGAGCGGAACAGTTGTAGCACGGCGAGCAGCTCGCGGTCCGGGCAACTGTACTGCTCGATGGCGTGATCGACCCCCGGACCGAACATCTGCACGAGGTAATTCCGCGGAACCCAGCGCGGCGGAATGTAGAAGCCGTTGGGCTCGGTCCCGAACTGCGGGTACAGAGGCAGCGCCACCTGCCGCTCGCGAATCAGGTAGTACAGGGGGTTCTTCGGATCCTCGGCCCACCGGCCGTCGTCGCCGATCTTCACCAAGCCCTGTAGGCGGATCTTGCCGACGCAGGCGGCCATGCAGCGGGTTTCGCATGCCGCGCCGTCGGGACTGAGCGTGCGGTCCTTCCCCTCCAGCCGGGGAAAGCAGGCGATGCACTTTTCCGAAGTGCGGGTGGTGGGGCGGTACATGACCTTCTTGTACGGGCAGCCCTCGACGCACTTGCGGTAGCCTCGACAGCGGCTCTGGTCGATCAGCACGACGCCGTCCTCGGGCCGCTTGTAGATCGCGTTGCGCGGACACGAGGCGAAGCATCCCGGGTACGTGCAGTGATTGCAGATGCGGGCCAAATGGAAGAACCAGACCTTGTGCTCGGGAAGCTGGCTTTCCCCGCCGAACTGCCCCTCGGTGCGGAAGTGATCGCCGGTGGCGGTGTCTTCGTGGATGTTGGGATGCCGCCACTCGTCGTCGGTCGGGAGGTAGCCCAAAGCCTGCTGCGGGCCGTCGGGGCCGGGCGCTTTCTCGGCGGCGTCGAAGATCGTCATCCCGTCGAACGTGCCATAGGGTCGTTCGGCGGGATGCTTGTCGCGGACGTTCCAGGTCTGACGGCCGGGATTGGCCTGTTCGAGCATCGCCAGGAGCTTCGCGTCCCAGTGCTGCGGATAGCCGCCGTAGGGCTTGGTTTCGACGTTGTTCCACCACATCAGCTCCTGCCCCTTGGAGAAGGTCCAAGTGCTTTTGCAGGCCATCGTGCAGGTCTGACAGCCGATGCAGCGATTGGTGTTGAACACGAAGGCGAATTGCAGCCGGGGATGGCGCTCCTCGTGGGGATAGCTCATCTCGCGGCCGATTTGCCAGTTGTAGACGGCGGGCATGGTCAGCCCTTTCAGGTTGCAACGAGTTCGAAATCACGGTTCGGGGCAACGCGGGCGTAGCGGAATATGCAGAATTCCAGCCGTTTCGGTATGGGCTCGGAAGTCTTGCGACTTCCGCTACGAGTTCGAAGTCACTCCAGTTGAACGAGTTGGTCCGGCGGCCGCTCGGCTTCCGTCATTCGCACGCGCAGAACTCCGCATTGGGCGACGATTCGCTGCACCCGTTGTCGCAGCCCTTCCTCGCCGAACGTTCGCCGCAGGCCGTGCAGGGCGACGTAGTTCGGATCGCGCGCCAGTTCGAGGAGGATATCGGCCCCGTGGCCGATCCGGGCGTACTCCTCGACCAGCAGCCGCAGCATCAGTTCCGGATCGCCCGGGACTTCGAAGGCCTGCATCTCGAGCGGGTCTTCGGGAAGCATTTCCCGCGCGGCGGGATGCGTTTTCGGGCCGATGTTCGCCATCGTTTCCACCGTTGCCGATTCCATGGTTCGTGCCTCACCATTCGTTCGTGGCCACCGCCGAACCTTCCAACTCCGCGGCGCGGGGGAAGAGGATGTTGTTTTCCTTGTGAATGTGCACGTGCAGATCCGCCTCCAGGCGATCGAGGGCGTCGAGCAGCGCCCGGTACTTCGTGCAGGCGCCGGCGGGAACGGCGTAGTCGCGAGTCAGCTCGCGCAGCCGTTGAAGCCCCTCGCCGGCCTGGTCGTGCTCGTGCTCCATCATGCCGATCGGATTGCGGACCGAGCCGAAGGGGAACATCGGCGGGAGGACCGACTGCTCCAGCGTGCGGATCGCCGGGAACAGGATCCGCTCTTCCTTCATCATGTGCGGTTCGAGTTCGCCCCGCAGTTCCGCGAACACCGCGCCCACTTCGCGCAGCTCCGGATGCTGGGCGGAGTGAGAAGCGATCACCGCGTCGAGCAGACGTGCGATGTGCGGAAGTTGTTCGCGGAGGAACCGGTGATGCGTTCGCTCGATGTGGTCGCACAACTCGGCGAGCGACGCCGCGGACCAGTCCCGCTCGGCGGTTGCGACAGTCGCGGACCGGTCGAGTTCGTCGATCAACGTCTGCGGATCGACGCCCGCTTCCCGGCAGGCGATCGCCAGCGGCTTGTGCCCTCCGCAGCAATAGTTGAGTCCGTGCCGCTCGAACAGGCGGATGGCATCGGGACTGGCGGCGGCCCATTCTCCAACGGGTGACTGCGTGGTGAGAATTGGCATGATCGGTGCTCCCATCTTCGGGGGTGGTGGATATCACGTGCGGAGGTTGACGTAGCCTCCCGCGAGGTAAAGCTGGTTCTGCGGCGTGCGCTCGCCGGGGCTGTAGCCGGATTCGCCGGGCTTCCAGACGCCGGCGCCTCCGCGGCCTCCGTCCTCGGCTTTGGTGATCCTGACGAGCGTCTCCTTGGGGACGGTGTTGATGGCGTGGTTGTCCACGTCGAACCCGAACGTGAATGCCATCGTCCCGGTCTTCTTGTGGAACAGCGTGTCGGTCTGGTGCATGGGCATCATCCAGTTGCGGGTGATGCTCTGATGCGAGCCGTAGCGGTAGCTGGCCTGGTAACCGGTCTCGGCGGCGAGAGCGCGGCCGTCGGGACGGGTCTCGTGAGCGCGCACCGATCGTTCGGAAGCGATCCAGCCGGTGTGCTTCATGATCGTGAAGTTGAACGGGAGGCCGGGATTGAGCTTCACGCGGACCATGCAGCGGAACGCCTTGTGGCGCGGCCCCGTGTCGTCCTTCCAGCCGATGTACGGCCGGTCGAGCTCGTTCGCATCGACCCACACGTAATCCCCTTCGTGCAGCCCCAGAGCGGCGGCCGCCTCGGGGTTCATCTGAATCTGCCGATCGGCGACGCCGGGGGCGCGTTCGTCGGTGCGGTGCGGGTCGCCGAAGTTGTCGCTCCAAATCCAGTGCCAATCGACCGTGGACCAGGAGGAGTGGGTGGAATGCCGGCTCTTGGGAGTCGAGCAGAAGAAGCTGTAACCCTGCTCCCACAGCGGATTGACCGTCAGCTTCGCGTCTTCCCAGGCGAGCTTGACGTTGCGGACCTGCCGCAGATCGGCGTCGACGGTGTCGAACGGAATGCCGTAATCGGCCGGCCGGATGAACGGACTGGTCGAGACGATGACGTTCGGTAGGTAGGGGGTCGCTTCGACTCCCTCACGATGCACGACGAGATTCTCGCCGTACTCGATCGCCTCCGGAAGATCGCAATAGCTGTGGAGGCGGCCGCTGTCGGTGTAGAAGGGGATCGAATCGTGGATCTGCTCCCAGAACGGCACGCGGGGATACGTGCGGAAGAGCATCAGCGCCGCGCCCGGCTCGCCGCCGTATTCTCCCGCGAGCATGCGATCGATATCGTAGGGGCCGTCCGCGGCGCGGGTGGTGGTCGAGTTGTCGAACACGCGCTGGATGTAAACCTTGGCGTGCCCTTCCGTCACGAAGCGGAAGTAGTCGGCGAAGCGGCGATCGCCGGTCTTCGCCGCGAGCGCATCCGCGACCTTGGCGAACACCATGCCGTCGTCGACCGTGTCGTGGACCGGTTGAATGCCTCCCCGCCAAACTTGCAGGAATGGGTTGGAGCACGAAGCGCCGCATTCGACATCCTGCATTTCGACCCAGGAGTTGACCGGCAGGACGACGTCGGAGTACTCCGCGCTTCCCGTCCACTCGATCTGCTGATCGACGATCATGTCCACCTTCGGCAGGACGTGGACGATCAGGTTGTAGATCCACTTCGCCTGGTTGAGGAAATTCGCGTTGTTGTACCAGATGACCTTCGTTGGCGTGGGCATGTGCGACTTCCCGGTGAAGCAGCGTTCCTCGCCGTTGGGCAGCGCCACGGTTTGGGTGCGCTCGCCGCAGGCCCAGTACGAGGGATCCTCGACGTCGTTCGTGTGCCGGAGATTCTCGCGGGTGATGCGGGCTTGCGGATCCATCACCGGTGCGAACGGGTCTTCCTGCGTGTAGCTCGCCACACCGGGACCGGACCACGGTGAGGCCTGGAACAACGCCCCCTTGTAGTTCCCCGCCCAGGTGTGCGACCCGGCGCCGTGCTTGCCGATATTGCCCGTGAGCAACAGCGGCAGATACGTCGCCCGATTGTGCAGCGTGGCGTGGAAGTAGTGATTGATCCCTTCCCCGACGTGGATCGCCACGGGATGCCCCGCTTCGGTCGTCTTCCAGATGTCCTCGGCGAGCCTCCGCACGAGGTGCGCCGGCGCCCCGGAAATCTCCTCGACCGTTTTCTCGTCGTAGTCGCGCAAATGCCGCTTGTACATTTCGAGAATCGGCATGACTTCGACGCGCGAGCCGTCGGCGAGCATCGCCTCGAACGTTCCTTCGAGGGCCGCTTCGATCCGCATGTTCTTGCCGACGTCGTCGCGGGTAAGGAACGCGACTTGGTTCCGCGCCGTGTCCCAGACGCAGAAGTCGCCAATGCGGGCCCGTTGCTCCTCGGTCAACCCTTGCACGGCGTAAGAGGGACCGCCGGAGATGTCGCGCGGGCGGTAATCGGACTGAATGTCCTCGGGCCGCAAGCGGCGAAGCGTGTCGGTCCGCACGAGCAGGGGGAAGTCGGTGAATTGCCGGCAGAAGTCGGGCTTGTACCAGCCGTTGTCGAGCATGATCTTCGTCACGCCCAGCAGCACGGAGATGTCGGACAGGCCGGGGCGAACGCTGATCCAGTAGTCCGACTTGCTCGCGGGGCCGTTGTACTCCGGGGCGATGTCCACCAGCTTCGCGCCGCGCTCCATGCACTCGTTGAGCCAGTGCGACTCGGGCATCTTGTTCTCGATGAGGTTCTTGCCGACCTGGATCACCAGCTTGCAGAACCGCATGTCGTTGAAGTCCATGTCGGAGGTCTGCAACCCGTGAACGAAGGGATGACCGGGCGCCTGGTCTCCGCGCCAGGTGTACTCGTTCCACTCGCGGGCGCCACGGGCCTCTTCCGGAGCCACGCCGCGGACGTGATGGTCCAGCAGCCCCAGCATGTTCGCGAAGCGATAGATGCCGAACTTTCCCACGATCCCGTGCACAGGGAGATTCGATCCGATCTTGATCGTCCGCGTGCCGGCGCCTTGCACCTTGTCGATCATCCGCTCTTCGTAGCCGTCCTGCCGAAGACGCGCCGCTCCTTCCGTGTCGCTGTAGGTCGCGGCGATCGCCGTCAGCGCGTCGGCCATGTAGCGGGCCGCTTCGTCCCAGGAAACGCGGACGAACGTGTCGTTCCCGCGGTCGTCGAAGCGGAATCGCGTGCGCAATTCGGGATTCTCGGACAGCGACGGGAAGCCGGCGTCGGCCCACTCCTTCCAGCCCTTTCGGAGGACCGGCCCCTTCAAGCGATACGGCCCGTACACCCGACGCTGCATCGTGTAGCCCTTGGGACATCCGCGGGGGTTCCAGGACTTCGTCGCCTTGTTGCCGTACATGTCGCCGCAGCGGTCGTGGTCGTAGTTCTGCTCGCTGCGGATCATCACGCCGTTGCGGACGAACGCCCGCAGCCGGCACATATGCGTGTCGTTCGGCGCGCAGATCCAGGTGAACGTGCCGTCGGAGCGGTACTGGTCGAGATAGACTTTCTCCCAGTCGCGATCGGGATACGTTCCGAGCGGGTTCTCGACGCTGAGGGGCTGGAACGCCCAGGCTTGGGGGCCACGCGCCAACAGGAGACCGCCGGAGGCCGCGCAGGCCTGCAGAAATCCGCGGCGAGTGATCGTCATGGTCAAGACCTCTGTTCGAATCCGTAGGGGAAGTCGCAGGACTTCCGATTCGACTGTGTAACGGCCGGAATTCTTGCGAATTCCGCTACGCGCCCTTCGACTGACGACTAAGGTTTCAACTCCAGCATCTGCCAGATCGTGAACGACTTCTGCCCGTTGCGGTCCCGCTGCGAGCCGTCCCAAACGGCGAACGCCACGGACGCCTCTCCTCCCGGTTCGAGCGGCACGCCCCCCGCCGACGAGACGGCGAGCGGTCGCGTCATCGAGACGCTCCAACGCTCCTCCCGCCATTCGCCGTGCGCGGTGACAGCTTGATTGCGCGGGATGCGAAACGTGAGGCTGCCGAGGCCGCCGGCCGCCAGTGTCGACCCGCCTTGGCCCCTCGTCGCGGGAACGATCGGGTTGCCGCTGGCCCGCGCGGGGAGCGACAGGTCGGGCTGATTCTCGATTCGCGTCGCGGCCCGCACGAACTCGGGACCGGCGACGAGTCCTTCACTGAATGGGTACTGGTCCACGACCGTGTCGGGATAGATCGCTTCGATGCTCCGCGGCCCCTCCTCCCGATCGGCGTTCCAGAACCACACGTCGACCAGATTCTCCGCATCGCCCATCCCCAGGAACGGCGGCGATTGTCCGCTATGCAGTTCCACGGCGACGGCGTCCGCGAAGGCTTCCGTTCGCATCGCAATGCGATCGTTCGTCGCATCGTCCCACGTCAGTCGCAGCGCGATCGAGCGACCGTCGTGCACCGCCTGCACGTCGAGATGCGGCGCGAATTCGTTGCGCCACCACAGCGGCGTCAGACGGACGCGGGCGGGAGCGACCGTCTCCCACGCCGAGTCGAGCGGCAATGAGGGAAGAGACGCCCGCCGCGCCGCGACGACCCGCTCGGAGTTGAGCACCGCCGCCTGACGTTGCGTTTCGTCCGAAAGCGAGAGGACGTAATGCACGACGGCGGAAATCTCCTCGTGGCTGAGTGTCCGCGTGGCGGGCATCGGAGCTCCCGGCATGCCCGCCTGCGTCCGGATGTAGATCGACCGCGGATCGGTGCTCCCCTTGAAGATGCCCCCCGTGAGGTCGCGCGGGGATGTGGGGAAGCCTTCGGCATCGACCATCCTTTCCAGGCCATCTCCTTTGCCGGTCTCTCCGTGGCACCCGACACACCCGGCGGACTGGTACAACAGCCCTCCCTGCCGGATCAGTTCCGCAGTCGCCGCGGGAATCGGAGGAAAGTCGATGGCCGCACCGGGAGTCGTCAAGTGCTCGGCCAATTGCCGCATATCGGCCACATCGAGCTCGAAGCCCCCCGCCTCGGCGTCGGCGATCTCCTGCGCGCGAACTCCCTCGCGACGGAACTCGATCACCTGCCGGGCGAGCAGCAAACGCTCGGCTTCCGACAGATTCGGCCAGGGAGGCATCGCGGAACCGGGCATCCCCCGCGCCAGCATCCGCTCCAGATCCTCCACGGTCGGCACGCTGTTGGACGTGGTCACCAGCCGGAACAATCCCCGGTGAAAGTTGCGGGGCTTCGGAAACATGAACCCGGCGGCGATTCCGTCACCGCCGCCGTCGGGACCGTGGCAGGCCGCGCAGTTCCGCGAGTAGAGAGCCTTCGCCTGCGCGCGTTCCGCGTCGCTCGAGAACATCGACGGGATCGGGGGCAGTCCGCTTGCGGGCGATGCTGCGACGACGGTCTGCTGCGTAGCGTCTTTCGCCGCCCCCCCTACGTTCGTCGCCGCCGAGGGGACGGCCGCGCCCTCCTTGCGAGCCTCGAGAACCACGGCCCGGGACCAGCCTTCATCGGAGCCGCCGCAGCCCGCCAGCACCCCACAAAGAAGCATCAGCGGGAATACTGCACCGGCGGTTGCTCGCGTGATCGTCGATCGACGCATTCGGCACGTCATGGCTGCGATCTCCCACTCCTGGATGATCCGACCGCCTGTCGAACACTCTCGGGTTCCACCGTGCACGAAGCCGCGCTGCACGTTCGGAGCGGCGACGACTGCCCGGCGGCCCACCGTGGATTCAGCAGGGTCACGATCCGCTCGGCGGCCTGCTCGCCGCTGCGAATGCACTGCGGCACCCCCACGCCGAAATACGCGTTCCCGGCCAAGGCCAGACCCGGCCACCGATCGAGCCGCGACATGATCTCCCGCACGAGCGCGGGGTGTCCCGGCCGGTATTGCGGCAATCCTCGCGTATAGCGAGTCACATGGCGAAACAGCGGCTCACCCTCGATCCGCAGCAGGCTCGCGACCTCCCGCTGAGCCAGTTCGCCGAGCGCATCGTCCGGCAACCCCAGCAGTCCTCCCTGACAGCGTCCCCCCAGCGACACCCGCAGCAGCACGCGATCCGCGGGCGCTCGGCCCTCGTACTTGCGGCTCGTGAACCCGCACGACAGGATGCACCGCCTCTCCGAGGCCGGGACGATGAAGCCGCATCCACCCGCCGGCAGATCAACCTGCTCCCGGGAGTACCCTAACGACACCACGGCACAACCGGTGAGCCTGATCGTCGACAGCCGCTGCGCCAGGAAGTCGTCCACGTCGTGCAGGAGGCACGCGGTGATGTGGACCGGCGTCGCGAGAACGACGCCATCCACCTCGAGCACTCGCGGAGCGTCGCCTCCGAGGCGCAATCTCCAGCCGCCGGCGAACAGCGGGGCCAGTTCCTGGAGAGGCACATGGCAGTGGACGGTGCCCGGCGGCAGCCGCTGCGCAATCCCTTCCGCCAGCCGCCCCATTCCACCGCGCAGCGTCATGGTTCCAGCCGGCGCGGATTCTCCCGCACATGTCCGGCGGTTCGCCAGCGACATCCGCAGCCCGCGCGCTACGCAGCCGTGAACCCGCTCCATCTCGGCCAACCGCGGCAGATTCGCGTGCAGGCTCAACTCGGCGGGGTCGGCGCCGTAGATGCATGCGGCGAGCGGCTCGATGATCCGCTCGTACGCCTCGCGGCCGAAGCGACGCACCGCGAACTCCGCGATCGATTCGTCGGCGACGTCGGTCCGGCGGGGAACGAATCCTTCCAGCAACAGCCGCAGCCGGCCTCGCAAGCTGAGGATGCGAGCCTTCGCGATCGGCGTCAGCCGCGGGGGAGAGAGCATCGACAGGCAATCCGGAACGCGCTCCAACCGGCCGTCGCGGAGCACGAACAGACCGCGGTGCTCCTCGATCGTGCCGATCAACTCATTACCCAACCCAAGTCGACTGCAGAGTTCGACGCCCCAGGGGAGCTGTGCCTGAAAACCGTCGGCCGCCTCCTCCAGGAGAAAACCGTCCCGCTCGACCGTTCGCAGCACACCGCCGATGCGGCCGGAGCCTTCGAACAAGGTGACGTCGATGGAGGGGGCGAGTTCCCGCAGCCGGTGCGCGGCCGCCAGACCCGAGATTCCGCCCCCAATCACAGCCACGCGAAACATCGCTCGATCCTCCCGCATCATCGTCCGCCGATCGGTGCCCACCGACGTTCCGTTCCACCCCAGGCCTTGAGGACGTAAGCGCAGTCCGGCTCCTGGGCAAAGAGGTTTCCCGTGACGGCGTAGGCGCGGGCGCGGCTGCCGCCGCACACCCGCCGATACTCGCACACGCCGATACTCTCACACGCCGCACTTGCCCTCGAGTCGGTCCGCGTCACGCAACCCCTGAAAGACCGGCGACTCGTGATAAACTTTCACCACGTGGCTTTCGGGAAAGATGCCGCACACGATCGGCAGAAACCCGCTCGGATGAATCACCCCGGTGTGGCCGACGAACATTACCCCGCGGCCGGCATTCACTCCGCACGTCGCATGCCGCTTCAGCGCGAGTCCCTCTCCCTGCGGGGCGAGCGCGGCGACTCGCTGCTGCAGCGCGAAGCGGCGGTAATGGGGCGCCTCGGTCGTCTTGAGCGCGAACGGCTGCCGCTGCGATTGCCGCCACATCCGCCCGAAAGCCCACTCGCACTCCTCCGCCGAAAGCCGCGGAGCGCCGGCGGCGCGGCCGACCGGCACCAGGAAGAAGACCGACCACATCGCGATCCCCAGCCTGCCGAACAAGTCCGCCATCTCGTCGATGCGATCGAAGTTGTCGGGTGTGAGCACCGTGTTGATCTGCGTGGAAATGCCCGCGGCCCGTGCGTCGGCAAGAATTCGCAGGCTCCGCTGAAAGCTTCCCGCTACGCCCCGAACGCGATCGTGCGACGCTACGTCCGGCCCGTCGATGCTGACGGCCATCTGCGCAATTTCCGCCTTCCGCAACCGCCGGATCGCGCGCCGCGTCACGAGCGGGGTTGCGCTGGGGGTGATCGAGACGTCGATCCGGCGGCGCCGCGCGTGCCGAATCAGCGCGAAGATGTCATCGCGCTTCAGCGGATCGCCGCCGGTGAGGATGAGCCGCGGCGGCTGCGGAAATTCCGCGACCTGGTCGATCAGTCGCAACGACTCGGAGGTGCGCAACTCGGCGGGATGTGCGGAACGGATCGCACAGGCGCGACAATGGACACACACCAAATCGCAGGCCTGCGTCACCTCATAGAAGTGGAGCAAGGGGCTGTGGGTGAAATCCCGAAGCGGCGCCAGGCGTCGATCCAGGCGGGGCCGTGCGGTTCGTTGAGCGGCGGAGACCGTCATCGGAAGACCCCTGCGTTCATCCTTGCGGACTAACTCTTTCGGCAGTCTAGCCGCCGAAATTATGGATATCAAGGTCCATATGTCTAAAGATCGGCGGAATGTGGGAAATTCCTTGCCCCATCCCTACAGCGTCCGTGAAACCAGCCGGAAATGATGCCCCCACACCGCCAGCGTGACCGCCTGCCGGAGCTTCCGCGGCGAGCGGAGCAGGACCGCCGCCAGGAACTTCCAGTACGCGGCTCGTCCCGGATGCCGGACCCCCAAGCACCACAGCGACTTGATGAATGCCCGCAACTCGACCGGATCGGCGCGCTGCAGCCCCGCCGGCTGCTGATAATCCCGTAGAAAAGTCCGCACGCGGGCATAGTACGTCCGCGGATCGTACAGGGCCTTCATCAGCCGGCGGTATCCGTCGGGTCCGGTAGGCGCTCTCCAGAACCGGCACGAAATTCAGCGATACCTGCGTGTTGTTGCCGGTGCTCGCCCGCACCAGCCTCCCTGCCTCCGCCAGCCGCTCGTGGAGTTTCGTCTTCGGCAGCGCGGTCAGCAGGCCGACCATGGCGGTCACGATCCCGGTCCGTTGAATGAAGTCGAACTGCAGGTCGAAGATGTCGTTCGGATCGTTGTCGAACCCGACGATGAAGCCCCCCATGACTTCGATCCCGGCGCGCTGAATCGTCCGCACCGACTCGGCCAGATCCCGACGCGTGTTCTACACCTTGTGGCACTCGTCGAGGCTGGCCGAATGCGGCGTCTCGATTCCCAGGAACACCCGGCGAAACCCCGCCCGGACCATCAGGTCCAGCAGCTCGGGATCGTCGGCCAGGTTGAGCGACGCCTGCGTGAAGAACTCCAGCCGAGTCCCGCGGCCCCGGCCCCAGCGGATCAATTCGCGCAGCAGTTCCTTCACCCGGACCTTGTTGCCGATGAAGTTGTCGTCCACGAGAAAGATTTGTTCCCGCCATCCTCGGTCCACCAGGGCGTCGATCTCGGCGAGTACCTGCTCCGGAGACTTGGTGCGCGGACGCCGGCCGTTCATGATCGTCACGTCGCAGAACTCGCAATCGTACGGGCAGCCTCGCGAGAACTGCACCGGCATCGTCCCGTAGTTCCGCAAGTCGATGAGATCCCAATCGGGGATCGGCGCCCGGCCGACGTCCGGCCAGCCCGCCGCGACGTACCGCCGTTGGAGCGTGCCCGCCCGCATGTCGGCCGCCAGCGTCTCGAGGAGTTCCTCGGCCTCGCCCACCACGCAGTGCACGGCGTCGCCGAATTCGTCGCCGCCGGTGGTGAACAGCGGGCCGCCACCGATGACCGGCCGCCCCAACCGCCGGGCGCGGGCGACTACGTCGTCGACCGACGCGCGATGCACGATCATGCCGCTGATCATCACGTAATCGGCCCACAGCAGCGCTCCGTCGTCCAGCCGCGCGACGTTGAGATCCACGAGCCGCAGGTTCCACGATTTCGGCAGTAAGGCGGCGATCGTCAGCAGTCCCAGCGGGGGAAACGCCGCTTTGCGGGAGATGAATTTGAGCGCGTGCTTGAAGCTCCAGAATGTATCAGGAGTCTGCGGCGAAACGAGGAGTACGTTCATCGGGCATTCTCTTACGGGGCGCTCAGCGCAGTGAGCATCTCTTCGAGCGCGCGGGCATCGGCGACCTCCCGCGACTGCGATCCGGGAACCGCCCACACCGATGTCAGCGAAGCATTGGTGGGAACGATCTTCCCCGACTGGGCAACCAGCCGGCGCAGTGCATCACCCATCACGATCGTGCGGTTGCCTTCGTGCTCGGCGGATTGCGGCAGTCCGCGAAATCCGTCGCCGGACGCCGCTCGCCACGAACGGTTTCCGGTCGCGACGAACGCCGTCACCGGCCGGGTGACCGAGAAATCGTGCCGCTGGTTCGCCAACGCCAGGTTGTCCACCAGCGTGATGCGATCGAGCAGGTTCCGCCCGCCGTAGTTCTGCAATGCGATGCCCCCGCCCCGGCAGCCGATGACCAGATTGTTCCGCACCACTGCCGGCCCGCCTCCCACGACGATTCCCGGGCAAGTCCGCGAGCCGACGACGATGTTCCGTTCGATGAGGCTGGCGTCGTCCGGTTTCGCGGCGTCGGCGCCATAAACCATGATCCCCGGTCCCTGCGTGCCGGTGATGAAGTTCTCCCGGATCACGCCGCCGCGCACATTGAGCTTGAGCTGAATTCCATAGCCGATGCCGGAGGTCCGGATCTTCGAGCCGTCGATCACGTTGCGCTCGAACACGAAATCGCGGACGTCGAGCTTTCCATCATGGTGGCCGATGTAGTTCGGCGGGACGGGCATTTCCAGAAACCGGCAGCCGCTGATCCGCAGACCGTTCACGTCTCCGCTGTTGGCCGAGATCGCTCCGCCCCCGCAGTCGCGGAACAGGCAGTTCTCGATGACGATCCCCTCGGCGCGGCCGATGCGGATGGCATACCCGCGGGCAGCGTGAAATGCGAGGTCGCGGATGACGAGGTGATTCGCTTCGATCCGCCACAGGTTGCCCCGCCGCCCGGTCAGCCGCATCTCCGGACGCCGGTCGCCGTCGATCACTCCGCGGATCGTGATCGGTTTCTCGCGCGTCCCCGAGACTTGCAGCAGGGCGTCTCCTTCGTACTCGCCGGGAAGGAGCACGAGCTCGTCGCCCGGCCGCAATTCGCGCAACAACGGACGATAGCTCTTCCCCGGATCGACCCGCACCACGCGAGGCTCCGCACCGTCGGCCCCCGCGGCGACGGCAAGCGCCAGCGCCAGCGACGACCACCGCGCCAGGGGAAGCCGACGGCGACGAACGGACCGGTCCTCGCGACCGCTCGCGAAAGGCGATCCCGGTCCGCTGCCGTCGGCAATCCCTGGCGACAAGGAGTGATTCCCGGCGACCATCTCGGCGATCCTCTCAATGGAGCGCGACCGCCCGCCGCCTGAGGGGCGGCTCGTTGCGGCGCATCGTCTCCGGACGCGAGACGCTGACTTCGGCCGGCGCCGCGACCCCCAGCTTCACGCGTTGTCCCTTCACTTCGAGGACGGTGACTTCGATGCACCCGTCGATCACGATTCGTTCCTTCGTCCTGCGGGAAAGAACCAGCATGAGAGCGCCTCCTTTCGCGTCGTGCTTCCCTTGAAACGGACAATCCGACATTCGAATCACGAATCACGTGTAGCGCACCGACCGGTGCTCTTCCTCGAAGAACTCCGGCAAGAGCGCATCCACCTGCAGAAGCCCCTGGCGGGTCAGATGGATGTCGTCTCCATCCACCTCCAGATGCCCCGCGAGCGCGAGATCGCGGAGCGGCTCGGCGAACTCCTCCAGCACGTCCACGCCGAACTTCGCCCGGAAGGGGATCGCCGAGACGTGCCCTTCCTTGAGCTGCAGCACGAACTCCCGGATGAGAAGCTGATGCGGCGTCGGCGCCAGCGCGCGGTTGATCGGAAAGTCGCTGCGATCGACCGCCGCCACGTAATCAGCGAGTTCGTCGTGGTTCTGGTAGTGGACTCCCTGAAAATGACCGAACGACGCGACGCCCACCGCCAGCAGGTCGCAGCCGCGCCACACGTTGTCGCGATACACGTAGCGGTCGGTCCGCAGGTTGCGGACCAACTCGTTCCCGCTCGAAATGCAATAGCCATGCGCCAGGAGCGCGTCGAACGCCTCGTTCATCCAGCGGCGCTTGGTGGGCCAGTCGGCGACCGGGGCGTCGAGGCCGCGATCGCTCATCTCGCGGTAGAGGATCGTGTTGTACGGGATCTCCATCGGATAGATGGTGATGTTGTCCGGCTGCAGGGTGATCGCTTTCTCCACGCAGCGGGACCAGTTCTCGTCGGTCTCGCCGACCATCCCGGCGATCAGATCGATATTCACCTGCGGGAAGCCGACCTGCGCGATCGACTCCCAGTCGCGTTCGACATCGGCCGAGAGATAGGCGCGGCCGTTCGCGCGGAGGATCGCATCGTTGAAATTCTGCACCCCCAGCGATATGCGGATGACGCCGATCTCCTTGAGGGTCCGTAGCTTCACGAGGCCGAGCGTCCCCGGCCCGCACTCGAAAGTGACTTCGTCGGCCACGTCCCACGAGATGTGCCGGTGCAGCCGGTCGCGGAGCGAACGGAGTTGCCGCGAGTCGAGGAACGACGGCGTGCCGCCGCCGATGTAGAGGAACTTCAGGCTGCGGCGCTCGACGCCTCTGCGGGCGGCAAGCATCTCGACTTCGCGGACGACGGCCCGCAGGTAGTTCTCGATGTCTTGCGCGTTGCGGCCGACGTAGACTCGGAAGTAGCAGTAACGGCAGCGGGTGCGACAGAAGGGGAGATGCAAGTACATTCCCAGCGGGACGTCGCGGTTCGCCGGCCGATCGAATGCGGCGAGAATCTCCGGCACGTTGTCCCGCCGCCAGCGTGAGAAGGGGGGATAGTTGGCGACGAAGTAGTTGCCGACTTCCGTCGTTCCGATCGTGTCGGTTACCATGTCCGCCCCTTCTGAAAGGTGCCGGCTCACGCTGGTTGAGCCAATGCCAGGAATCGATCCCGCGCAGAAGTGGATGTCAAGGTCCATTGATCGTCTTTTTGTAAAACAATACTCGACAATGAATTGCGACACGACTCATTGACGTAACCGGCCGCTAGGTGGATGATATGCGGACTGGCACGTCCTCTTTCTCGCGATCTCGCCCATGCTCACCCAAACCGTCGAATACGCCCTGCGGGCCATGGTCTCTCTGGCTGATCAGACAGGATCGCCGCAGACCCGGACCGAGCTGGTCGAGAAGACCCGCGTTCCCTCGGCCTACCTGGCCAAGGTGATGCGCGGCCTGCATCGAGCCGGCCTGGTTCGCGCCCAGCGCGGACCACGGGGCGGCTTTTCGCTGGCGCGGCCGCCGCACGAGATTCCGCTCATCGACGTCGTCAATGCGGTCGAGCCGATTCCGCGGATTCGGATCTGCCCCCTCGGCATTCGCAGCCATGGCGATCAGCTTTGCGCGCTCCACCGCCGGCTGGACCGGGCGCTGGAGGAGTTCGAGCGATCCTTCGCCCAGACGACGCTGGGAGACATCATCGCCGAGAAGTCGGGCAGCGTCCCCCTCTGCGAAGAGCAGCCGGCCGAATTCGTTTCGCTCGGGTGATCCGGCCGCCTCGGGTGGAGGAGCACGCGGTGAGTGAGGTTTCGCGGGATTGACGACTTCCCGACTGCGGGCTACGGTGCTCGTCAACGGATCGCGGTGAACTCCCGGGGGCATCTCGTGAAACGCGAAATCGTCATCTCGGTGGGCGTGGCGCTCGCCGTGACGCTCCTGCTGGCGGCGCTCGTGGTGATCGGCTCGCGCAGGCTGTCGCACTTCGATGCCGCGCTCGTGGGCTACACGTTCGCCACGCTGTTCGCGGCGTTCGGCATCGCGTATCGGTACGCGATGTGGCTGCAGCGCCCGCCGACGAGTTTGTACTGGAAGCGCGGCTGGCAACTCGCCTTCACTCCCGGCCATTTCGCCCGCAACGCCAGCGTGTTGACCACGCGTTTCGTGCGGAGCTTCCTCCTCAACGATTTCATCTGGCGGCGCGGTTTTTCGCGCGGGGCGGCGCACTGGATGATCTTCTGGGGCTGCCTGCTCGCGGCGGCCATCACCTTTCCGCTGGTGTTCGGCTGGCTGCACTTCGAGAGCTTGTCCGAGGACTTGTCGTCGTATCGGCTCGTCGTGTTCGGTTTTCCGACGATCGCCTTCCGCACTGATTCGCTTCTCGGCGGGTTCATCTTTCACGGGCTGGTGTGGGCGGCGCTGCTCGTCATTCCAGGCGTGATGCTGGCGATGCAGCGGCGGATGCGGGATCGCGACGCCGCCGCGTTGCAGGAGTTCGGGGAAGATTTCATCCCGCTGATCCTGCTGTTCGCCGTCAGCGTCACCGGCCTGATGCTGACAGCCAGCTATCAATGGATGTATGGCTATGCCTTCGAGTTTCTGGCGATCGTGCATGCCGTGACCGTCATCCTGACGTTGCTGTATCTCCCGTTCGGAAAGTTCTTTCACATCTTTCAGCGGCCGGCGCAGCTCGGCGTGGCGTTGTACAAGGAGGCCGGCCGCTCCGGACCGCAAGCGCAGTGCGCGCGGTGCGGCGACGAGTATGCTTCGCAGATGCACATCGACGACCTGATCGAGGTCGAGCGGCAACTCGGCTACGACTATGCCTTACCCGACCGCCCGGAAGAACACTACCAGCGAATCTGCCCGCGCTGCCGCCGGTTGCTGCCGGCTCTCGTGCTGAGAAACATCTGGAGCCGTTCCACGGACGATCGACACGAACCGGCGACGATCGACTGACGCCGTTCGACGCAGCCATCCCGAATCCGCAGCAGACGATCGACATCGCTCATGGCCGAAACGCCCGCCGCCAGTCTCGACATCCTCCGCGAGTTCGGGCCGCATCTCGCGTATGCCGAGGGGCAGCGGCTCGACCGGGGAGTTCAGCCGGACCGCTTGGTGAAGACGCACTGTTGTTTCTGCGGGCAACAGTGCGGGATCCAGTTGAAGGTGAAGGACAACGAGGTGATCGGCTTCGAGCCGTGGACCGAGTTTCCCTTCAACCGCGGCATGCTCTGCCCGAAAGGCGTGCGAAGGTACTTGCAGCAGGCGCATCCCGACCGGCTGCTGCACGCCTATGTCCGCGAGGCATCGGCCGCGGGCGGCTTTCGCGCGGTTCCCTACGACGAGGCGATTCGCCGCACGGCCGATGAGGTCGCCCGCATTCAGCAACAGTACGGTCCGCAGGCGATGGCGGTCCTCAGCGGGGCGAGTCTGACGATCGAAAAGACGTATCTGATGGGCAAGTTCGCGCGCGTCTGCCTGAAGACGCCGAACATCGACTACAACGGCCGGCTGTGCATGGTCAGCGCCGCCGCCGGGAACAAGAAAGCGTTCGGCATCGATCGCGCCGCCAATCCCTGGTCGGACATCCCGCGGGCCGACGTCGTCTGGATCAGCGGAGCGAACGTCGCCGAGTGCGCGCCGATCACCACCGAATACGTCTGGCAGGCACGGGAAAACGGAGGAAAGATCATCGTCGTCGATCCGCGGATCACGCCGATCGCCCGCACCTGCGACCTGTTCCTGCCGGTGCGCCCCGGGCGCGACATCGCGCTGTTCAACGGCATCCTGCATCTGATGATCGAGCACGACTGGCTCGATCACGAGTTCATCGAGAAGCACACAGTCGGCTTCGATGACGTCGCCGCCCATGTCCGCGACTGGACTCCCCGCCGCACCGCCGAGGTGACCGGGATCGCGGAGAAGTCCATCCGCCAGGCAGCCGAATGGTGGGGGACGGCGAAGAGCAGCTTCCTGCTGCACGCGCGGGGGATCGAGCATCACAGTCACGGCGTGCAGAACGTGCTGGGGGCGATCAACATCGTCCTCGCCTCCGGGCGGATCGGCCGGGAAGGGTGCGGATACGGTACGATCACCGGGCAGGGGAACGGGCAGGGAGGACGCGAGCACGGTCAGAAGTGCGACCAACTTCCCGGCGCGCGGGACTTGGCGAACCCCGAACATCGCGCCCACGTCGCGCGGGTGTGGGGCATCGAGCCGGACGAACTCCCCCCGCCGGGCGTCGACGCGTACGAGATCTTCCGCGAGATCGAGCGGGGCAACATCCGCGGGCTATTGAGCATCTGCTTCAATCCGCTCGTCTCGCTTCCCGACGCGCACTTCGTCCGGAGGATGCTCGACAAACTCGACTTCTACGTCGCGATCGACTTTTTCCTCAACGAGACCGCGCAGCACGCCGACATCGTATTGCCGGGTTCGCTGCACGAAGAGGACGAGGGGACGGTCACGCAGATCGAGGGGCGGGTGATCAAGATCAACCGCGCGGTCGATCCCCCCGGCGAGGCCCGGCAGGACTGGCGAATCATCCAGGATCTCGCCTCGGCACTGGGACGGCCGCACGGCTTCACCTTCCGCGAACCGCGCGAAATCTTCGATGAATTGCGGGCCGCGAGCCGGGGCGGCGTCGCCGATTACTCGGGCATTACCTACGAAAAGATCGAGCGGCAGCACGGCGTGTTCTGGCCGTGCCCGGAAGACGATCATCCCGGCACGCCGCGATTGTTCGAGCCGGGGTCGTGGAACCCGGTCGCGAAGGGGGCCGGGCCGTTCTACTTCCCCGACGGCAAGGCCCGGTTCCACGTCGCGCCGTACACGCCTCCCGCCGAGGAGACCGACGACGAGTACCCGGTGATCCTCACGACCGGCCGCGTGGTGAGTCAGTTTCTCTCGGGGACACAGACGCGGCGGATCGGCCCGCTGGTCGATCAATACCCGGAGCCGCTGGTGGAGATGCACCCGCGGCTGGCGGCGCAATACCGCATCGCGGACGGCGACTGGGTCGCGGTCGAGAGTCGCCGCGGACGCATCGTGCTTCGCGCGCAGGTGGTGAAGAGCATCCGCCCCGACACGGTTTTCGTTCCGTACCACTGGGCGGGACGACGAAGCATCAATCGCCTGACGATCGCCGCGCAGGATCCGATCTCGAAGATTCCGGAATACAAGGTCTGCGCCGTGCGTATTTCGAGAGCGGAAGCGCCGACGGATGAGGACACGGTCCACGACGATTGACGCCCAAGCCCGCCGGCAGCGCCCGGCGGGATACGAACGAAACGAAACCAGACGACGAGAATATGCCGGTCGAAAAGCGATTCTTCATCGATTCCAACCGCTGTATCGGCTGCCAGGCTTGCGTGCATGCCTGCACCGAGTGCGACACGCATCGCGGGCATTCGATGATCCATCTCGAGTGGGTCGACCGGGCGGAATCGGTGCAGACGGTCCCGGTCGTCTGCATGCATTGCGACTCGCCGACATGCGCCGAAGTCTGCCCGGCCGACGCGATCAAGCGGAGCGAAGACGGCGTGGTGCAGTCGGCCCGCAAGCCGCGGTGCATCGCCTGCAACAACTGCGTGCTGGCGTGTCCGTTCGGCGTGCCGAAGATGGAGTCGCGGCTCGAACTGATGATGAAGTGCGACATGTGCTACGATCGCACGTCGATCGGCAAGTCGCCGATGTGCGCCACCGTCTGCCCCAGCCAGGCGCTGCACTACGGAACTCTCGAGGAGGTCGAACGCACGCGGCCGGCGTCGCGGCCGGTCACCGAATTCCATTTCGGCCGGCAGGTCATCACCACCCGCGTCGCCATGATGGTCCCCCACTCGTCCCCCGTGCGACACATCGACGTGCTGGATGCGATGGACGGAGCCGAGGATCTCCTGCGTAACGAGGAACCCAGCCAGATGGACGACCCGATGCTGTCGGCGCTCTACACGCTGGAGGACTGAGAGCTTGTGAATCTTTTCGTTTCCGCCGAGTTAGCCCCGAATCCTCATGCCCGCGCCCGCGATTTCCCGTCATTCCCGCGCAGGCGGGAATCCAGAAATCGCCAGCCCGGCCACCCAATGTAATCACCGTCCGCACACCGACTGGATTCCCGCTTTCGCGGGAATGACGACGATGCGGACGACGATCGAAAAGCGAAAGATTCACAAGCTCTGATGGAACGCTCCGCACCGATACCGCCGCCAGGCACGCCCGACGCTCCCGAGGAGCAGCCGAAGTGGCGCGATGATTTCCCCATCGACCGCCCGGAGGATGAATACGTCGCCCGCCGCGACTTCACGCGGTTCATGGTGCTCGTCAGCGGCGCGTTCGCGGTGGGGCAACTCTGGATCGCGGTGCAGAACTGGATCCGCCGCGGCCGAGGTCTTCCGCCGCGGCAAAGGATCGCGCGACTGGACGACGTGCCGGTCGGCGGTTCGCTGACGTTCGACTATCCGACGCCGCACGATCCGTGCGTGCTCGTGCGCACTTCGGAATCGGAGGTCGTCGCGTATTCCAACCAGTGCACGCACCTGATGTGCCCCGTGATTCCGCGCCCCGAGGAAAACGTTCTTCACTGCCCCTGCCACGCCGGTTGGTTCGACCTGTCGAACGGTCGGCCGATGGCGGGGCCTCCGCGACGCCCGTTGCCGCGCGTGCTGCTCGAACTGCGCGACGGCGAGATTCACGCGACCGGAATGGAGGTGGCCGCCCGATGAAGGTTCCCCGCCGACTTCGCGACGAACGTCGCACGATCGTCAACGGCATCATGGCCGTCGTGCTGATTTTGGTCGTGCTGCAACTCTGGCTGCTGACGGCGACGATGAACGCCTTCCTCGGCGGCGACGAGCGGGTCGTGTGGCCGGCGGCGCTCGCCAGCCTCGCCTGCCTGGGGCTCAACTGCGGATTGCTGTGGTACCTCAACGGAATCGAGCGATGAGCGCGGGCCGTTCTCCGCTGGCCGACCTTTCCCCCGCGTCGTTCGCCATGGTGATGGCCACGGGAATCGTCTCGATCGCCGGGGAACTGCGGGGCTGGCACGCATTCGCCTGGTCGCTCTTCTGGCTGAACCTCGCGTTGTACGCCGTGTTGTGGGTACTGACGGTGCTGCGGGCGGCCCGTCACGCGGGAAGGTTTCGCGACGATCTGGCCGATCACAATCGCTCGGTCGGGTTCTTCACCGTCGTCGCCGGGACGTGCATCGTCGGCAATCAACTCGTGGTGATCGCCGAACGGCCGGAGATCGCCGTCGGGTTGTGGTTCTTCGGCATCGCCTTGTGGGCCGTGACGAACTACACGATCTTTCTGCTGCTGACGGTAAAGCCCGAGAAGCCGTCGCTCGCGCAGGGCATCAACGGCGGCTGGCTGGTGGCGGTCGTCGCGGCGCAGGCGGTCGCCACTCTCGGCGGATTGCTCGCGCCCCACTTTCACGAGGCGCAAGAGATCGCGCTGTTCTTCAGCCTGGTGATGTGGCTGGGCGGAGCGATGCTCTACATCTGGATCATGGGACTGATCTTCTACCGCTACACGTTTTTTCCCTTGTCGCCGTCCGACCTGGCGCCTCCCTACTGGATCAACATGGGGGCGATGGCGATCTCGACGCTCGCCGGGACCGTGCTGATCGGCAATGCCGACCACTGGAGCCTGCTGGCGGAACTGCGGCCCTTCCTCAAGGGATTGACGCTGTTGTTCTGGTCCACGGCGACGTGGTGGATTCCGTTGCTCGTGCTGCTGGGAATCTGGCGGCATGGCGTCCGCCGGTTCCCGTTGCGATACGACGTGCTCTACTGGGGCGCGGTGTTTCCTCTCGGGATGTATACGGTCTGCACGCAGCGACTGGCAGACGTTCTCGAGTGGCCTCCGCTGCAGATCGTGCCACGATATTTCATCTACATCGCCGTAGTCGCATGGGCGCTGACCACCATGGGGTTGATCGGGCGACTGGTCGGCCGGTTGCGCGAACCGGTGGCCTGACGGTTTGACCTACGACGCGCCGCCCCCCATTCGCTGCTGGCGTTCCAGTTCCACGAGCCGGGCGATCAGATCGGAATGCGACCGCACGCGGAAAATGTACCGGGGGACCTGCTGTCCGGTAGTCCGCGCCATGAACGGCTCCCCCCAGAAACTCAACAGCGCCTCGGTCGTGCCGTGGGCGTCCACGTCGGCAAGAATGAAGGAGACCGTCTTCGGAAGAGCGGACCATCGCGGCTCCCGAACTTTCCGATGGCCGTCGCAGTCGCGGATCTTGGGAAGGACGTGCGTTTCCCAGTGTTCCTTTTCCGATTCGTCGGCAATGAACTGGATGGAATCCACGAGCGGGTTCTCGATCGCGGGCCGGAGCATCAGGTCGAACACGTCCTGCGTCTGGAACATCAGGAAGCAGACGTTGTACCACAGCATGTCGCCGCGAGCGGTTTCGGAAAATCGCCGGCTTTCGGCCCGCAGATGCCGCGGGCCGATCAGCAGGGCATCCGAAGGCTGCACCGACTGGCGGACCTCTTCGACCGCGTTCCGCGTCTCCGCCACGAGTTCACCCAACCGCTCATCGTGCCCTTCCCGCCGCAGGTCGCGAAACTGCAACAGCGCCAGGAAAACGAGCACCACCGTGAAGACGACGCTCGTCTCGACGATGTGCAGCAGATGCAGCACGATCGCCAGCACGGCGGCGGCGATGCCGGCGATGATGTCCCAGTCTCGCCGCAGCAGCTTCTTCATTGCACCTGCCCGCCTGCGCTGAATCCGCTCGAGAATCGGTCGATCACCGGAGTGTAATTCACGGCCTCGACGAAAACGTTCCCTCCGCCTATCGAGCCGCGCACGAGGTCGGCGGGAAACGACCGGTCCCGCTGACTTCGTACACGGCTCCTCATCGCGGTACCACTCCCGCCGATTCGCCGGAGATTCGTCTTGCCGCGCCGCCCAACGACCGATACACTTCTCAGAGAATAGAGGACTTGCATGTCCTGTTTTGCGGCAGTGGGGAATCGTCGGCCGCTTCAAACTCTATCCTGACGAGGAGATCTGCCATGTCGATCGCAATGGACGAACTGCTGCTCGATCTGCGAGGCGACGTGGAGTACCAGCCAGGCGGGATCGTCAGTCGCATTCTGCTCAAGCAGCCGATCGGCAGCGTGACCGCGTTCGCCTTCGACGCCGGACAGGAGTTGAGCGAGCACACCTGCCCCTACGATGCCCTCCTGCACGTCGTCGACGGTACGGGAATCGTGACGGTCGGTGAATCGACGTTCGAGGTCGAATCCGGGCAAATCATCAGGTTGCCCGCTCATGTTCCTCACTCCGTGAAGGCCGAGCGGCGGTTCAAGATGCTGCTGACGATGCTGCGCGCCGCGGCTTCCTGACCACTCGCACACAGCGGATCGAGAGGATTCATGGCGCAGCACTTCCATACATCCAGCCGGATCGTGATCGTCGTCGTCGTCGTCTCCGGATTGTCGATCGCCGTCCGCCTCGCGCAGGCCGATTTACCGGTGACGGTTCTGGAAGCGTCGCAGTTGGGCGCCGCGGCGTCGACACGGAATCAGGGGTGGCTCTACAGCGGAGCCTGGTTCGCTCCCGAACAACCCGATCTGGCGCGGATGTGCCACGAGTCGATGCAGCAGACGCTGCGGTTCTGCCCGGACTGCGTCGAGCCGGAGTGCGGTCCGATGGTCTATCTGGCGGAGAACTCCGAGACCGACTCCAGCCGCTGGACCTCCGCCTGGAGCGCCGCCGCGATCCCCTACGAACGCCTTTCTCCGGAGACGCTGCTCGAGCGGTTCCCCGATCTGGCGATCTCCCGGGCCGGCGAAGCATTTGAACTGCCCGACCGCGCGATTCGGACGGAGTTGCTGCTGCGGCGATTGGCCGACGCCGCGCAGCGCGCGGGGGCCGAAGTCCGCACGGGAACGCCGGTCGCCCGGCTGATTCACCGCGGCGATTCGATCCAGGGGGTCGAAACTCGCCAGGGTGAAGTCCTCCCGGCCCGACTGGTCATTCTGGCGGGAAACGCGCGCGGCGGGTTTCTTCATCCCGGCTTCGGAGTCGAACCGATCGGCACCCAGCGGGAAGTCGTGCTCGTGGCGCTGAAGACGCATCTGGCGGCGGTGCGTCCCGAGATCAGCCGATCGCCGCTGTGCGTGATCGACGCCGACGGCTTCAATCATCTCCCCCATCCGCCGGTGTCGGTCTTCGGGAGCAACCGCTGGCTTTCCGTCCGTGACGCCGAAGACGAGCGGCCGGACACCGCCGAGATCGAACGTCTCTGGGATCACGTGGGAAGGCTCTTCCCCCACGTCCGCCGCGAGGAACGAACGGTCCACGAATGGTCCGGCACGACGGTCCAGGCGATGCACGTCGATCAAATCGAACCGGGACAGGCGCCGCTCCCGACCGTCATCGATCACGAGCAGGAAAGCGTGCCGCTCGCGAATCTGATCAGCGTCTTCCCCGGCCGCGCCAGCCTCTGGCCTCATCTTGCGGAAGAGGCGCAGCAAGTCGCCTTGAACAAGCTGCAATCCTTCAATACGCCGGTTGCGGTTCCACCATGGGGGACTCCAATCGCACACTGACTCCGGCCTGTCGACCAAATCATTTTGGTCACCGAATGCTCATGGTTCCAGATTCGTCAAGCGTGCCGGGCGCTCCAATCGAATGTCGGGGGAAGGACATCGCGGCGAGCGAACGGGTCGAACGGAGTTTCGCCTCTGTGTGCGAGACGGGAGGCGCGCGACGGACGTGCTTCGCTCCCCTGGGACGCCGGGCGTAAACGACGCGGAGCTTCCGGCCGCGGCAGTGTGGGCCGGCGATCCCGCGGCCGCCCGTCTTTGCCTTCGTTTCCTTCACTCCTCATCGATCCCTTCTGATTCCGATGTCGTAGGGATCGGGATCCGCTTCCGGATTCGGCTCGTGCCGCACGTGGACCAGCCACGCAACGTACCGCAGCAGGTCGATGAGCTTGCCGTCGCCGAGGCGGAAGCCCGCGCGGGTGCGATGCCGGTGGAGTTGCCGCTCGTTGATCACCTCGCCGAGCGGCGTCGAATTGAGCAGCCGGCAGAGTTCCGATGGCCGCAGGTGTCGCGGGTCAAGCGCCATTCTGCGCACCTCCGGTCGAGGACATCTCCTTCGCCAGGTGGTGTAGGCCGAGGAGTTCCACCTCGACCCCAACCCCAAACCGGACGTGCAAGTTTCCAAGCATCCGGCTTTCCATATGTTTCTTGACTCGATCACGCACGGGTCTTCTCCTTGTGGCAGGTCACACAGAGAGTCTGCACGTTTTGCAAGGTGTGGGCCTGTGCGAAATTGGCAAACGAGCTTACGGGCTGGATGTGATCGGCCTGCGAAGTCTCCCACGTCACGGTAGTGCCGCATTTCCGGCAACGGAACCCGTCGCGATGGAGTGCCAGCACTTTGAAGTCCATGCTGCCAGGTCGCTCCCTTTCGTACATTCGAAACTCGGCTTCCCAGTCAGGGTCGTCGAGGTAGGTTCCCGTGCCAGGCTCGTACGGTTCGGGGTTGCGAAAGTCCAGCGACATCTTGATGTCACTGGCTCTCTGCAGCGTGCAGCATTCGCCCACGCCGATCGCACCCCCCTGCGCGTACTTAGCCAGACATTGGGCCGTGCTCAGGTCGAACTTGCGGCAAAAGGCTTCGACCACGGTCCAGAAAGCATGATGGTCCAGCAGGCTCGCCATCTTCGAGAAATCATGGCTGATCCTGTAGTAGTTGGACCATCCCCGCACGACGGCCGAACCGCGAACGATTCGGCATGCGGCGCTTTCTTGTTGTGGTCGGTTGCGGATTGCCTCTCGCAGTCCTTGCACGGCATCGGTCACCGCTTTCCTCGGAACCTTGATTTTCGGCACGTACTTCCCGTCCTTGCCGATCCCGAGTTCCAAGTGGAAGCCGAGAAAATCAAATCCGTCGCGGACGTGGGTGATGTGGGTCTTTTCCAGCGAGAGTTCCACGCCACATTCGTGGTGAAGGAGACTCTGGATCTGGTCACGGAGCCGTTCCGCATGACGCTTCGAGCCCCGTGTAATGAACACACACCAGTCGTCCGCGTAGCGCACGAATCTGACGTTCGGGCGACCGTGTACGAGCGCTCGGTCCCGTGCTTTGCCATGTTGGCCTCGACCATGCAGGAACCAGTCCAGCTTGTTCAAGACCACATTAGCCAGCAGTGGGGAAACGACCCCGCCTTGCGGCACGCCCTTCTCGGTGGGATGGACGATTCCATCGATGTTCACCCCCGACTTCAGCAGACGACGGATGAGATCGAGGAACTTGTTGTCCATCACCTTCTCCCGCAGGCAGCTCAGGATGGCTTTGTGCAAGATTTCATCGAAGCACGCTTTCACATCTCCCTCGATGACCCAGGTGAATCCCCGGTGCATCATCTGTCGACAGCGGAAGATCGCGTGATGCGTGCTCCGATTGGGCCGAAACCCGTAAGAACTGTCGTGGAACTCCACCTCGTAGATCGGTTCGAGCGCCATACGAATGGCCTCTTGAACGATCTTGTCGCGTAGGCAGGGAATCCCGAGCGAGCGCATTTTGCCGTTCGCCTTGGGAATCATCACCCGCCGCAGCGGCTGAGGTTGGTAGGTTCCGCGCTTCAGTTCCTGGCGTAGCGTTTCGAGTTCCGTCCGCCTCTTCTTGTCGAAGTCTGCGGCCGTCACTCCGTCTACACCGGCTGCTTTGCCGCGGGAACGCTTCAGCACCCGGTCGCATGCCGCCGCAATCCATTGCGGCTGGTGCATGAGGTCCATCAGCCCCCGAATTCGTTTCTCGTACTTGTCGACGGGAAACAGGGGGGAGTACTGCGTCGATCACCTGAAGATCATGGCCGGCGAGAACCACGGGTTCCTCAGCGACGACTTCAACCTCGACCGGTGGATCGCGCAACTCGCATCCGGAGACGACGACGAATGAACGCCGAAGACGACCGGGAGCGCGTGCCGGCCCGTTGGCGGTGTCCCTTATGCGGCGAATCGAGCATCGATCGCCTCGTGTGGATCCAGCCGGACGCCGAGATCGTCCGCTGCACGATGTGCGGCGCGGAATTCGACCCGAACGACGAGGAGGGGTACGATGGCGAATGACCGGCCGCTGAGCATGTTCTACGTCGCCACGCTCGCCCGCTACGTGCTCCAAGGCAGATTCGTGTCGAAGTTCAGCCGGACCGAATTGAGCCACGGGGGCGGGACCACCAGGTCGTCCATCGCCTCCTGCAAGGACCGCTTCCCCGAAGACGGCGCAGCGGACGCGGACGACGTCGCGGCGACGGCCGGCGGCGCGGACGGAGCGGGCGCTGCCGCCGGCGCGATATCGAGCGGGGCGACTTCCGGCGGCGTCGCTGCGGCGATCGGTCGCGCGGGAACCGCCACCGGCTCGGCGGCCGGCTGCGCCGGCGAACCGGCGGCTGACGTCGTTGCGAACGGCGGGGCCGTCACCGATGGGGTCGCTGGCGGCGGATTGATGCGGCGGGGCGCCGGCAGGTACGACGTCGCTCGGCCGGCCTCCGCAGCCGCGGCGGGGGCCGCGGCCTGCCGTTCGGGAACGGCGGCCTGCGGCGAGGCCGCCGGGGCGCTCGGCGGCGAGCTGCCGCCGCATCCGGCCATTGCCGCGGCCAACAACGCGCTCGACAAGGCGCACGCACCCTTCACGCGGAACACGGACCGAATTCGTCTCATCGGATGTCCCTTGGCTGTCTGGCTGAGGGTTCCGCCGTGCTCGGCCCGGGCAGTGCGGAAGCGCAACCTGGGAATATTACATTTGTAGTATTGTGGGTGTCCAGCACCCCGGCGGGAGCGCGGCCCGTTTTCGACGATTCCGATTCAGGGGACTCTGCCGGTCGTGCCGATAATGACGGCAGCCCCGCTTCCGTCGGGAAATGCCTCTCCGCCGGCAGAATCCAGGGAGAACGACGATGAAATCGCTGTTTCGCTGCGGTCTGATGGTCCTGAGCCTGGCGGCGCTCGCCCCGACGGCGGCCGAAGCGCAATACTTCCCGGCCTCTTATCCCGATCCGTGCGGCACCTGCGCCCGGCCCGCCGCGCAGTGTACCTGCCACGCGGCGCGGCCGGTCGTCGAGACCCGCTACCGGCAGGAGAACGTCGTCACATATCGCAACGTAGCGGAGACGCAGTACCGGCAGGAGGCGCACGTCGAGCGCGTGCCGGTCGTGAAGCACGAGCAGGTCACGGTCGACGAGGGAGGCTATCAGCTCGTGTGGGTGCCCAAGCCGGTCACGCGCGCGGTGGCCCGCACCGAGTGCGAGGACCGAGTCGTCTATCGCACCGTGCCGCAGACGGTCGTGCGGCAGGTGCCCGAAGTCAGCACGCGGCTCGTCCCCGAGCAGACCGTCCGCCACGTTCCGCAGACGTTCACGACGGCCTACGTGGCGACGCCCTGCGTCGACGATTGCGCGCCGGTCGCGGCCGCGCCGCCCGTCGCGAACTGCGCCGTGCCACGCGAGACGGTCACGCTCCGCGAGCCGGTCCCGGCTCCGCGGGCGGCCGGAGTCGAGTTGGAGCGGCCCGTGCCGTATCCCACGCCCGATCCGACTTCATCCCGCGGGTACGACGACTGGTCCACGATTCCGTCTCGCACGAGCAGCCGCGGCGGAGCTTCGACGAGCAGCTACGATCCGATCCCCGCGCGGACCGTCTCGAACGCGACGAGGGTCCCGTCCACTCGCCCCTCCGCCCGCGGGCTGTTCGTGCCGGCGCCGTCGGCCGCGAGCGTCTGGCAATACCGCAGTGACACCTCGCGGAACTGACCCCGGCGAGCGGGGGGCGTCAGCCCCCCGGTGGGTTCATGTGAGACTACGGCCGCCACGCGCACGGACTGCCCTCCCGCGCCCCGCTGCTTCTCGGTATGATACGAGTATGACACCCAGACTCACCGAGGAAATGCGCCAGGCCCTCCGGGACACCTCCGGTATGCCCGTGAAGGTCGAGGACGATCAGTCGCACGAGGAATACGTCCTCTTGCCGATGCCGGTGTACGACCGCCTGGCCGCTCTCTTCACTGATGAGCGGTTCGACGTCGCGGACACTTACGCCGTGCAAAGCGCCGCCGCCGGTGCCGCCGGTTGGGACGATCCGGAGATGGACGTCTACGACGACTACGACGCTCACAGGCCGGAACGATGAAGGTCCAGCGCGGCGATGTGGTCCTCGTCAATCATCCGTTCGCCAGCGGCCGTGGAAGCAAGGTGCGACCGGCAGTGGTGGTCCAGTGTGACCGAAACAACGGCCGCCTCGACAACACGATCGTTGCGCAGATCACTTCGCGCACGCGTTTCGCGCGATCAGAGCCGACGCAGCTTCTGATCGAAGTCGGATCGCCGATCGGACAGAGGGCGGGACTACTGAATGACTCGGCGATCTCTTGCGAGAACCTTTACACGGTTCGCCAAGACGCCATCTCCCGCACGATCGGCAGCCTGCCACAGGACGCGATGCGACAAGTCAGTGACTGCCTGAAGTCGGCACTCGAGATCCTGTGACTTGGTCTTTCGTCTTCTTCTTCCGAACGAACGCGCGTCGCGGCCCCGAGGACCGAACGGATGATACGCGCCGTCGGAGTCACGCAGCACTACGGCGTCAAGCCGGTGTTGAAGGACGTTTCGCTGGAGATCCCGCCCGGCAGCCGGACCGCGGTCATCGGTCCCAACGGGACGGGGAAGACGACGTTGTTGAGCGTGCTGGGCGGGGCGCTCGCGCCGCAGCGGGGACATGTCGAGATCGACGGCCTGCGGCGGCGGGAGTCGGTCGAATCCGAGTTGGCGATCCGCCAGCGGACCGTGTTCCTTCCCGACCGTTGCTTCCTTCCCAAGAACCGCACGGGGCGCGAGTTCCTGCTCGGCGTGGGGCGGCTGTACGGGATCGACGCGGAGCGGCTGATCGACCATGCGCAGCGGCTGATCACGCTGTTCGAGTTGGCGGAGTTGGGGGATGCGCCGATCCGCACCTACTCCGCGGGGCAGCAGAAGAAGATCGCGCTTTCCTCCGCGCTCATCACCGAGGCGCCGCACCTGCTCCTGGATGAGCCGTTCTCCGGCGGGCTCGATCCGGCGGGGATTCTGGCCCTCAAGCACGTGCTGGCGCGCCTGGCGCTCGTGGAGAAACGGACGATCGTGCTGACCACCCCCGTGCCGGAACTGGTCGCCGAGATCGCCGACCGGCTGATCGTGATCCGCCACGGGGAGATCGCCGCCGACGGCACGCTGGAGGACCTGCGCCGCATGACGGGGCACACCGGGAACCTGGACTCGATGCTGCACGCGGTGATCTTCCCGGAGACGCTGGACCAGATCGAGGACTACTTCGCCGGAGAGTCGCGATGATCGCCTGGTTGCGGACGACATCGCCCCCCGGTCAATACCTGGCGGGGGCGGCGCTGGCGTACCTGATCGTGACGGCCGTGCCTCCGCTCCTTCTCCTTTGGATGGGGGTGCAATTTCTCGGGGGCGGAATCCTCCCGCTCGACCGGTCCGGCCTGGCCGTCCTCGGACTCGCGGCCGTCGCCTACGCGATCTTTCGTGTGGCGGCGTTTCACCCGGGATATCGCCCGGAGTATCGGAAATGGCTCGCGCAGACCCCGTGGCGGTCCGGGATGCCTCTGCCGCTCGGGCCAGTCCGGCTGGTGTGGCAGGACGCGCTGTTCGTCACGATTCTGACCGCGATGTCCCTCCTGCACGATGGGGCGAGGCCGTTGTCGATTCCGACGGCCTTTGTGACGGGCTGGCTCGTCGCCGCGGCCGCGATTCTCGCGGTGACGGCAGAGTTCCGCCACGCGTACGTGCTGGCGCTCGGGCTGGGCGGAGTGCCGCTGCTGTGGGACGATCCAACCAAACTGGTGGTTCTTCTCGCGGGCTTGGTTGTGATCGGCCAGCACGGACTTGGAGTGAGCCTGGAGCGGCTGCGAGAGTGGGACCTGGGGATCCTCGAACACCAGACCCTCTTGCACTTGAGCCAGCGCGGGTTTCAGGAAGCGGCGCGGAACCGCCTTCACGGCTGGCCGTTCGATCGCCTTGCTCCGCACCGTAACCCATACGCCCTGTCGACTAAGTCCGCAGCGGCGCTGGCGGTGCTGGCGGGCTGGTGGTGGTTCGTGTGGGTGCATCTGATGGACGCGGCCGGGCCGGTCGCGCCCGGGGCGGCCGGCATGACAGTCCGCATGGCGACGATGCTGGGAACGATGGCGGCCGCCTCGCGGTTGTGGGGCTATGTGTGGGGCTACGCGCCGCCGATCAACCTCTGGGGGAGGCTGGCGACGTTTCGCTGGATCATTCCCCGGTACGACGTCGTGTTCGTCGGGCCGTTGCTGGTCGTGCTGCTGGCGGTGACCACATATCACGCGGCAGTGCAAGTGCAACTTCACGGCGAAGTCGTTTCTCCGCTGTTGGTCGCGGCCCAACTCTTCATCATCCTGACCTGCCCGCCGAGTCTCGATCGCTGGCGGCTGACCGGGAAGCACCGCATCGTCCCGGCGACCTCGACGCAGGCCGGCGAGCTGCAGCAGACGCTGTGAACGGGGCGGGCTTCCTCGTGGCCGTTGTGTGCGATCGCTGGGAGGGAACGCCGCACGGTCCGGCGATCACCGG
>JBBDNU010000202.1:0-11501 GCA_040877365.1 Planctomycetales bacterium | reverse complement strand
GCAGCAGACGGCTGGATCGGCGAGGGACCGGAGAAGTAGCTCCAGTCCGCCGGACTGGACCGGCATCCGCCCGCCGGCGTTCGGCATCAGCGGCGCTGGACCGGCCCCGGCATTTCGCACAGCGGAACGCTCTCGGAAGGCTCGGCGAGCACTTCGGCCAGCGTCGTCTCGCCGAAGGCGCGCTCGACCTGCGCGAGCGCATCGTCCAGCCGGCGGTGCAGAGGACACAGCCTCACGCCATGTGCCGCGAGGCCGAGCGGGCACTCGCGGATGCGCCCGATCGGATCGACCGCGTTGACGACGTCGAGAATGCTCAACGCGTCCGCCGCCCGCGCGAGCGTGAATCCGCCGTGCACGCCGCGCTGCGAGCGGACGAGCCCCGCCCGGCTCAAACCCTGCATCAACTTGGCGAGGTAGGGGTGCGGCACGCGGGTGCGGTGGGCGATCTGCTCGGTGGTGCGGGCTGTGCCCTCTTCCGACGCGAGAAACACCATCGCCCGCAGCGCGTACTCGACCGTTTGGGAGAGCATGACGGAGTTCGTTCCGGTGGAGTGTTCGCGTCGCCGGTCCGGCGATTCGATACGGCCGGCTGTGGTCCCGGCGCGGCAAACGCCGCTGGAGCGCATCATCTCATGGCGCTCCGGTACACGCCAGTGAACGGTTTCGGGGCGCGCCGACTGTCGCAACTTACGACGAATCCATCGCGCGTCGGCCGGTGAAGTTGCGCCGCTGCGTCTTCCGGCAATCCATTCCACGCCAAGGATTTCCGCTTGACGGATTTTCCGCAGGTGGATAAAAGGTCCGCAATGCGACGTGCAGCAAGTCGCTGATGTCGCATCCTGATCCGGACGCCGTCCGGAGCGGCTGTGCTCGAGTGGGGGTACCCGGGCGACAGCAGTCTTGACAGGGTGGTACCCGACGACGCCTTTTTCAGGAGCCACGGAAATGGCCGCGAAGTCCGCAACGCAGGGAAAGGGTTCGAAGGCCGCGTCGAAGACCGGCAAGACCGGCGCCGCGAAGTCGACGAAGGCCGCCAAGGGCAAGGCCGCGGGCGCGAAGACCGCCGCCCGCAAGCCCGCCGCCAAAGGTGGAAAGAAGTAAACGGCTCGCCGTCTTCGCCACAACAGTCGACGGGCCGGGAACTCTCCCGGCCCGTTCGCTTTCAGACTGCCGCACCGCTCTGCTCTACCGCCAATAGACCCTGACGGGGCCCACCTGCACCGCGTTGCTCCGATAGTAGCCGCCGCGGCCGTAGCCGCGCCCGCCGTAGTAGCCGGAGCCGTAGTAGGACCGCGAACCGTAGTACGGCGAGCCGTAGTAGGAACCGCCGTAGTGCCCCGAGCCGTATCCGGAGCCGTAGTAGCCTGGGCTGCCGTAGTAATGGCCCCGGCCGCCGTAGCCATAGTCGCCCCGGCCCCCGTAGCCCCGGCCACCGCGGTGTCCCTGGCTGTAGTAGCCGCGGTTGCCCCAGTTCCCGCCGCGGTCCCAGTTCCCGCTCCCGCTCCGAATGACGATCTGCCCATCGGCGGTTTCGGGGACCGCCGCGGCCCAACAAGCCAGCAGCATGCCGCCGGCCACGAGTTTCGTGATGAGACTGCGCATCGTTGTTTCGACCTCCTGAATCGACTGGTCCCATGACACCAGCCGGGCGCGCCTCCGCGAGGAACCATCTCCGAAGAACCCGGCTGCCCAATGCAACTCTAGGCGCAGCCGTTTGCCGGCAGCATCGGGGATGACTCACCGCCGAGGAGAGGGGCCGCGTCCATCCGGGGTGGAGGGTATCCCCATCCGCCTCGCCAGTGCGACACACCGCGATCGACCCGGCGCTCGCGAGGAAACAGGTCAGGTGGAGAGTATCCCCATCCGCCTCGCCAGTGCGACACTCTCCGGCGCATCGCCCGAAGCCCGTCGCGAACATTCGGACCATTCGCGCCGTCGCGACGAGCTTCACGCGGCGACCAGCGGCGCCAGATCCTCCCGGGCCACCGGCTCGTGTCCGATCCGCTCGAGGATCCGATTCAACTGGGAGATGTCGAGTCGCGACGGAGCGGTGATTTCGATTCCGATCGCCGTGCCGTCGGATGCGTAGTCCACGATGAACCCTCCCTCGAAGCGCTCCGTCCGAGCGCTCGACTCTGTTCCTCGGCGAGGGAGGTAATAGTACGCCGCCAGCGCTCGACCCTTGCGGAAAGTGACTTCCAGATAGCAGTGCTTCATGAGTGGTCCTCCACCGGGTATGCGGTTATGACGACCAGCACCTCGTCCTCGACGTCCGGTTCTATGATGACTTCCCATATGTCCGAGTCGTGCGTCGTCACTGCGATCCACCGGCCCGGTACGTAATCCTCGGACAAGCTCGTGGCACGTTCCATCATAAGCCGCAAATCGGCCTCCGAGAAGTTCCGATCGATCATCCGTTTGAGGAGATGCGGGCTGAGTTCCAACTCCCAGTCCCACCAGTCGGGCCAGTCCGCCACGAAACTCCTCCTGTCGGGCATCCATTACTTCGCGGGACCAGGATGATCCCCAATAGCATACCCTGCCCAAGATACCAAAAGAGGCGGCACTGTCCCACGTGTCCGGATACCTCACCCCGCTCGAAATCGCGCGCGGCAGTCAGTACACTGGAGCCTTCTTTTCGCATCATCCGGCGGCAATCCCGCCGTTCTCGACCCGGAGCCGCTGCGCGCCATGAAGCTCTCCGCCAACGTCCACAAGCTCGCACCCTCCGCCACGCTCGCCGCCGCCGCCAAGGCGAAAGAACTGAAATCGAGCGGCATCCAGGTCCACGACTTCACGCTGGGCGAGCCGGACTTCATCACCCCCGCGCACATCCGCGAGGCGGCCAAGCGGGCGATGGACGCCGGGCACACGCACTACACGCCCTCGTCCGGAATTCCCGAACTCCGCCAGGCGGTGTGCGACGCCTTTCACCGCGACTACGGCGTCCGCTTCCAGCCGAAGCAGGTGATCGTCTCCAACGGCGCCAAGCACGCCCTGCACAACGTGCTCGCCACGCTGTGCGACCCGGGAGACGAGGTGTTGATTCCCGCTCCCTACTGGGTGAGCTACAGCGCGCTGGTCGAGCTGACCGGCGCGAAGCCGGTCTTGATCGAGACGACCGAGGAGAGCAACTTCTGCCTGAGCGCGGGACAGTTCGCGGCGGCGATCACCCCACGTACGAAATTGCTGATGCTCAACAACCCCTGCAACCCGACCGGGGCCGCCTATCCCGTCGCCACGCTCGAAGCGCTCGCCAAGGTCTGCGTCGAGCGGGACATCATCGTCCTCTCGGACGAAATCTACGAGAAGCTGATCTACGAAGGCGCGGCCTTCCGGACGTTCGCCTCGTTCGGGCCGGACGTGCGCGCGCGAACGGTCATCGTCAGCGGCGTGAGCAAGGCCTACGCGATGACCGGCTGGCGGATCGGCTGGACGATCGCCCCCGCCGAGGTCGCCGCCGGCATCGACAAGCTCCAGAGCCAGGAGACCTCGAACCCGTGCAGCGTGAGCCAGTACGCCGCGGTCGCCGCGCTCGACGGGCCGCAGGAGTGCGTCGAGGAGATGCGGCTCGAGTTCGCCCGCCGGCGGGAGTACGTGCTCGAGCGGATGCGGAAGCTGCCGGAGATCAGCTTCGCCGAGCCGGGGGGGGCGTTCTACGCGTTCTTCAACGTCGCGCGGCACTTCGGCAAGCCGCTGGGGGGCGGCAAGGTCGTCCACGACGCGAGCGAGTTCTGCACCGCGTGTCTGGAGGAGGCGCACGTGGCGCTCGTCACGGGGGACGCCTTCGGCGCGCCGGGCTACGTGCGATTGTCGTTCGCGACCGGTCTGGACGTGCTCGAGGCGGGATTCGACCGGTTGGAGAGGTTCCTGCAGGAGTAGTTGGAGTACAGGCTTCAGCCAGCCCGTTGGAGTACAGGCTTCAGCCTGTCGCTTGGTCAGGAGAGTCTCCCGACGTTCGCAGTCGGCCTGAAGGCTGTACTCCAACGCCGTCTGAAGGCTGAACTTCCGTGGGAGGCTTCCATGGATGACGACCATGCTCCTCGACCCTCCCCGCGGCCGTTCGTCGGCGTGCACCTCAAGTGCTGCAACGTCTACGTCCGCGCGTACCTCAATGCCGACGGCTCGGCCTGCGTCGCCTGGTGCCCGCGGTGCGCGGTGCAGGTGCGGATCCCGGTCGTGACCGACGGCGGCACGACGGAGCGGTTCTTCGAGGCGTCGTGATCCGATCCATCTTGCCCCATCCGCCCCGCTTGAGCTAACATCCGCCCCCACGTTGGGATCGGGATCGGGATCGCCCGGAGTCCGGAGCGGCGCGGATGGACTATTCTCTCAAGCCGATCGGCAAGACCTGCGCCGCCACCGGCGCGCCGCTCGCCGCCGGAGCGCCCTGCTACTCCGCCCTCGTCCATCGCGGGGGCGAGCTGGTGCGGCTCGATTTCGCGGAAAGCGCATGGACCGGCCCGCCGGAGGGAACGGTCGGCTTCTGGAGGACCATCGTCCCCGCCGCCGAAGCGGAGAAGAAAAAGCCGCTCGATCCCGACGCCCTGATGCGGCACTTCGAGCAGCTCGCGGAAGAGGACAGCCCCGCCACCGAGAAGTCGCGGTACGTGCTGGCGATCCTGCTGTTGCAGAAGCGGCGGCTCGAAATCGAGGGGGTTCGCCGCGACGACGGCAACGACTACCTGCAGCTCGCCGGCGCGCGGGGGGAAGGGACCTTCGAAATCCGCGATTTGCATCTCGACGGCGACGAACTCGACCAATTGCAGACGGAACTCGGCGGCCGCTTGAACGCCGCCTGACGAATCAATCGACCGGAGGCAAGGATGCCCAATCGACGAACTCAGTCACCACCTGCCGGCCCCGTCGGGACCGCCGCGGCGGGACTGCTGTTGTGCCTGATGTTGGCCGGGTGCTCGTTCGGCTGGCCCTTCGTGCGGCGCGACGCCGGGCAGCAGTTCGAGCCGCTGCCGCCGGCGGTCGACAAGGCGCAGCTCGTCGAGCGGCTGAACCTCAACGCGAGCCGGATCATCGCCTGGCGGTGCAACGACGCGACGATCACGGCCAAGGGGGTGCCGGCCCGGCTCACGGCGACGATCGCCGTCGAATCGCCGCAGCGGTTCCGTCTCGTCGCCTCCTCCATCACGGGGAACGAAGCCGACTTCGGCTCGAACGACGACCGGTTCTGGTTCTGGATGCGCCGCGGCGAGCCGAGGCAGGTCTTCACCGTCAGCCACGAGGACTTCCGCCGTCTCGGCCCGCGGCTGCAGATCCCCTTCCAGCCCGACTGGCTGATGGAGGTGCTCGGCGTGTCGCCGATCGACGCGAACGAGTACCAGTTGGCCCACGACGACCCGCAGCGGCGGTTCGCGCGGCTGACCGCGGAGCGCCTCATGCCCGACGGCCGCGCGGTGCGGCGGAGCATCGTCGTCGACACGCAACGGGGAGGGGTCATCGTCGAGCACAGCCTGTACGACGACGGCGGGCGACTGCTGGCGAAGGCGTCGCTGCTCGAGCATCGCATGGAGCCGGCGGGGGTGACGATGCCGCACCAGGTCCGCCTCGAATGGCCGCCGGCGGGGCTGGAGTTGACGCTGTCGCTGGGTCCGATCGAGATCAACCCGCTGCACCTGCACGAGCGGATGTGGGAAGTCCCCGCGATCCCCGATTCGCCGACGGTCGACCTCGGCGCGATGTACGACCGCCGCCACGCGGTGCAACCGGCCGGCTTCGGCCGCTGATGCGGGCGCGTGCCCATGCGCCGTGGTATCGACCGGCTCATGGAATCGAGCGCAACGGCATTTCGACGCAAAACCGCGCGGCCCCGGCTATAATCCGCCCGACCGGACCAGCGGTAGCGGAATTCGCAAGAAATCCGACGGTTCGAGCGGAATTCCGGCGAATTCCGCTACGATCAAGCAGCACCAGGAAGTCGCCCATGCCCCGCAACTCGGCCGCCGCCGCTCACCGCGTCTATTGCGCAGGCCCGCTGTTCAACGGGGCCGAGCGCGACGAGATGACCGCCATCGCCGACGAGCTGTGCGCAGCCGGCTTCCTCGTCTATCTCCCGCACCGCGACGGGATGGAGTTCCGGCTGGTGCACGAGGTGCTCGTGGCCCGCGGTTGGGACGCGCCGACCGCCGCCCACTTCCTGCACGCCTCGATCTTCGCGCTGGACATCCACCAGCTCGTGGTCGAGTGCGACAGCGTGGTGTGGAACCTCAACGGCCGCACGCCGGACGAAGGGGCGGTCTCGGAGGCGGCGATCGCGTGGACGCTCGGCAAACCGCTGGTCGCCTACCGCGACGACGTCCGCACCCTGATCGCCGGCCGCGTGAATCCGCTGCTGGTCGGGCTGGTCGATTTCGAGACGGTGGAAACGATCCCGGCGATCCCCCAAGCGCTGAAGCGCGCCATCGCCGAAACGAATGACGGGTGGCCGGGGCTGGAGCAACGCGAAGCCCCGGTGATGTTTCCCTCCCGTCCGGCCCCGGCCACCCTCCCTTCCCGCGTGATAAAGGCGGCCGCCGACGGCGAGCGCCTCTGGCAAGCGATGCGCATCGCCGATGCCCAATCCGACAACGAAGCCATCGCCGACCTCGTGGAAGAACTCTTCGCCCCGGACCGCGCGGCAAGCAACGGCCGCAAGCAGCGCACGGTCCACCGCGGGGCGGCCGGATCAGTCCGTTATTGACCCATCGGTCATCCGATCATCTTTGTGTCCTTCGTGTCTTCGTGATTCATTTGGGTCCATCATCGGAACTCTTGCGAGTTCCGCTACGACTGGATGCGACCGTCGCGATTCATCCGGCGATCTGCGGAAATTCGCGCACGCTGCGAAAACAGCCACCCGGACGCTTGAAGCGCCCGGGGCGCTTCTCCCCGCCCGGCCCCATCCTCTCCGTGGGCGTGGTTGACCGAGTGGCTGGGGCGATCACGGCCGTTTGCGCGACGAACGTGCGGAAGCGCCCCCGCCACCGGGCCGATGCCGAGGGCGGCGGGTTGTGGTACGATGTGCGCGTCCGAGTCGCCTGTCCGAGTGTCGCCCGATGAACGCCATTCGCATCCGCAGAAAGCTCGACTCCGAAACGCTGTATCTGCCCGAGCTCAAGCCGCTCGTCGGCAAGACGGTCGACATCGTTGTCCAGGAAGCCGAGCCCTTGTCGGAAGGAAGTCCGTACGAGAGCTTGTTCGCCTTGGCCGGCACGGACGTGGTCGATCCGGACGCGTACCTGCGGCTCCGCGTGGCGAGTATGCTATGATCCTGGTCGATACGAGCGTCATCATCGACGCCCTCCGCAGGCCCGATCCGAGGATGCAGCAGACCTTTGTTGCGCATGCGGCAGCAATCTGCGGGGTCACACGGGCGGAGGTTCTTTACGGCGCGCGGGACGACGCCGATTATGGGAAGCTCCGGAGCGCGCTCGCCTCTCTTCCGCAGGTGCCGATCCCGGAGTCCCTCTGGGATCGTGTCGGGTACAACCTCTATCTGTTGCGGACCCACGGCGTGACGGTGCCGTTTCAGGACGTGGTGATCGCAACGGTCGCGATCGTAAACGGCATCGAGTTGTGGACCCGCGACGGTCAGTTCGCTTTCATTCGAAGTGTCCTTCCGGCGCTCAGGCTGTTCCAGGAACCGCCGTGATTGGCCGCCGATCGCCTTCTCAACGACGGGCGGGACCACCCCGCCGGCTGATGCGTTCGGCAGGCTCTTGTCGTTTTCGCGAATCCGCAAGGGAACTTCCGGCTGTTTCGGCGCGTCGAACAGCGGTGGCGCCCCATTCCGGTGCAATGCGAGATCGTCCGATGATCTTTCGACTGGCCGTCGCCGTCTTACTGCTGATTTTCGCGGCCCCCGCCGCCCACGCGACCAGTTGGAACCCCTTGTCCCTCGCCGAAGTCGCCGACTCGGCCGACCTGATCGTCGTCGGCACCGCCAAAGTCGATGGCGAGACCGCGACGATCCGCGTCCGCAAGACGCTCAAAGGCCCGCGGTTCGAGAACGCCGCCGTCTCCTCCTCACTGTGGGTGAAATCCGACGTGGTCATCCGCGACGGCATGGAGGCGGTGTTCCTGCTGCACTCAATCGACGGGACGAAGCACCGGCCGTTCCACCCCGGATGCGTTCAACCGCTGGACCGGCTCGAGCAGGTGAAGCGGGTTCTGGAAATGGCGCGGAACCCGGCGCCGTTCCTGTCGAATGCGCGGCAGGAGGAAATCGTGGACTTGATCCATACTCTCGGCGCGCTGTTCACCAGCTATCGCATCGAAAGCCTCGAAGCGACCGCGCTCCAAAGGCGCGGGTTCCGCTTCCTGGACGGATGGCATGAAACGCTTCCGTGGGAATCGTTCGATCGGATCAGCGTCCGCTGCACCTTCGACCCCGCGGCGGAGCCGAAGCTGAACGTCGAGCCGATCGGGGCGACGCGAGAAAACCACCCCCTGTACCGCCATCTCGCCCAGCGGCTGCGCGGGAGGGCCAACTGGGAAGCGATCGGCCGCCAACTCCCCGCTCGCTTCGCGGTGACGCTCGACGCCCGATTGCCGACGACGGCGGGCGCACCGCCTCGCGCCGAAGTCGGGCGGGAGCGCGTCGGAGATCAGGTCGTCGTTCAGGCCGTCCGGCAGGTGACCGCCGTCGAGGCCGCCGGATATCTGCAAAAGGCGCTCGGTTCGCGCGAACCGGAAGTGGTCCTGGCGGCGCTCTCCGCACTGGCCAGGAGGCGAGACACCGACGCCGTTCCCGCCGTCATCGGACTGATCGACCATGATGATGATCGGGTTGCGGTCGCCGCGGTTCGCTTCCTGGGCTGGGCGCGGGACGAGCGGGCGACGCAGGCGCTGTCGGCGGCGCTGCTGGCGGACGCCGACCGTTACCGTATGAGATTCGAGGTCGCTCGCACACTGAGCGCGATTGCCGACCCCAGGGCGATCCCCGCGTTGCACGACGCCGCCCGCCGCGGCATTGAAAGCGCCACATATCCCATCGGCCACTTCGGCACGGAGGACTCGTTTCGCGTACTCCTCCAGGCTGCGGACGAAAATCCGGCAATGCGAAGTTCCGCGCCAATGGCGTTGTACTGGCTGGTCCGCCGTTCCAACAAACAGACCGAGCCGTGGATGCTCGATCCGGCCCAGACGGCGGCTGAGAAACTCCCCCGCTGGAAGGCATGGTGGGAAGCCAACCGCGACACCTTCCGCCTCGTCCGCACCTGGGAAGAAGCGTTCGAGCCGTGAACGCGACCGCGGTGATAGCCTCCGGCATCAGTCGCCCATCCCGAGTTCCTGGGCTTCCGGCTTCCCGCTCCTCTCCGTCATTGGCCGATGGCGAGAGCAATTCGTTGTGGTATGATCGGGTTCTCAGGCTGCTCGCGGGACGTGTTGGCGGAGGTAATCATGGCGATCCTGCAAATCGAGGTTCCCGCGGAACGGATCGAGGCCTTCTGCCGCAAGTGGAAGGTCCGCGAGTTCGCGCTGTTCGGTTCGGTGCTCCGCGAGGACTTCGGCCCGGACAGCGACGTGGACGTGCTGGTGACGTTCGACACGGACGCGCATTGGAGTCTGTTCGACCTGGCCGAAATGCGGGACGAGTTGCGGACGATCTTCGGCCGGGAGGTCGATCTGGCCACCCGGCGGGGCGTGGAGGCGAGTCGGAACCCGCAACGCAGGGCGGCCATCCTCTCCTCGGCCCAGGTGATCTATGCCGCGTGACGAAGTGAATCTGGCCGATGTTCTCGACTCGGCCCGGCTGGCGATGTCCTACGTGCGGAACGTCCCGTGGGAGGAATTCTCCGGCAACGTCCAACTCCAGGATGCGGTGATTCGGCGTCTGGAATTGATCGGGGAAGCAGCCCGTCGCGTTTCCGAAGAGGGACGCCGGCAATACGCCCAGCTTCCGTGGTCGCAGATGATCGGCATGCGGAACGTGATGATTCACCAGTATGACGCCGTCGATTTGGGCGTCGTTTGTACGATGACGCGGATATCGAATTCCCGAGGCCATTCGCCACAAGTGATTTCTCTAACTGAACGGATCGGGCCATTCGCATCTTGAACTCGGAGGTGTGTGGAATGAATCTCGAAGAACGAGTCCGATGTTTGGAAAAGCAGAATCGTCGCTTCCGGCAAGTTTTCGTGGGCATGGTGGTCCTGTTCGGCGCCGTCTCCGTGATGGGGTCCGCGCCGCAGGAGAAGGAAGAGGGGCCCCGCGTCATCCAAGCCGAGCGGTTCGAGGTCGTTGACAGCAAGGGCATCGTCAAGGGGACATTCGGCGTTGAGAAAGAAGTCGAAGGAAGTCCGGCCATCATCCGGGCGAAACGGTTCGAGGCGGCGGACAGCAAGGGGGCCGTCAAGGGAACATTTGGAGTTGACCTGGGCCGCGATTCCTTCGATGAACGTCGCCCGCCCGAACTCCAGCCGGATGGAAGGACCGTCAACCTGAATATCCTCAGCGAGAGGGCGACGTTGACCCTCTGGGACGAGTTCCCGAATGGGACGATCCGTGCCGAACTGAGCCCGACCGGCGTGAGATTTCAGTCTCCGCGTGGCGACCAGAGCGCGATGTTGCGCGTATCGAAATTGAGTCCTTACATCCTGCTGACCCGCAACGGCAAACCGATCTTCACGGCGGCCAATTTTCCCCGGCCCGACAAGATGGGCGAGGATCCGTAACAGGCGCGGCACTCCTCGAATGCAATCTTGGCGCAGAGGCGATCATGCCGACCCTGCACGTCGATGTTCCCATCGAACAGATCGAGGCCTTCTGCCGCAAGTGGAAGGTGCGCGAGTTCGCGCTGTTCGGCTCGGTGCTCCGCGAGGACTTCGGCCCGGACAGCGACGTGGACGTGCTCGTAACCTTCGACGAGGACGCCCCCTGGAGTCTGCTCGACCTGGTCGAAGCGCAGTACGAACTGGAAGAACTGTTCGGGCGAAAGGTCGATCTCGTCGAAAAGAAGAGCATTCGGAATCCCTTCCGCCGGCATTCGATCCTCACCACGAAGCAGGTGATCTATGGAGACACTCCCAACCGCGATGAAGGTGACGTATGAGATCGCGTTTTCGTCATACGTCGAGGCTCTGCTATTGGTCTTCTGTTTGAGCCTCTCGGCATACGCGGCATTCAGCAGCCGTCGGGCTTCCGCCACATTACTATGTTTCGGATTCTTCGTTCTCCTGTTCAAGTTTGGCGTCGCACTGTTCATGATCGAGCAGGAAATCGCGGGGGAAACCGCATGGAACCTCGTGCTCTCGATCAACTACTGGACGGGGCCAATTGGATTGGGGGTGATTGCTCTCGCGACCCTCGCGTATCTGAAAGAGATTCGCCGAGACGCAGCACCGCAATCGCCTGTTGTCAGCGAGAGCTCCTCCCTATGAGCCTCGTCGATTCCGGTTGCGCGTTGCGTCGAAACTCCACCATCTGCTGCCGCCATGCACCCCGCCCTGTTCGACATTCCCGAACTCGCCGGCCTCGAAGCCGGGCGGGGGTTGGTCCGCATTCC
>JBBDNU010000201.1:12002-56018 GCA_040877365.1 Planctomycetales bacterium | reverse complement strand
AACGGCATGAACGGGCCATGCTCATTCTGGGGGACGGTGTCGAGCACGACTTCGGAGGCCTCGCGGATCGCCTGCCGGGCATTTGCGTCTTTGTTCGGTAGGGCTTCGAGCTCTTCCTTGTACTTCGGAATCACGTCGGTGATGTAGCGGGCGGCGACGGACATGATTTCGCCGCTGAGATAGCGGCGCTCGTCGGGGAGCTTCTGGCGCGTCTTCAGGTCGAGCCCGCCGAGGTGATAGACCCAGCCGATCGTGCCGATGTAGCTCCCGTGCGGAATGTAGCAGAAGCGGCCGAGATGGAGCTTATCGTCGGTGGTGAGGAGCGGTCGGCCGGCGAGGCAGTACCAGCGCCCGTTGAGCGCCGCGCCGTGTTCGCCGTAGGGGGTGAAGCCGCGATATTTGAGGATCGGTTGGTCCTCGGTCGCGATCAGGTCGCTCGACATCCACACGGTCTTGCCGCTGTCGGGATCGACGAGATGCACGGGGGCGTCTCGGTCGGCGTAGACGAAGACGAGGTGGCCGTTCCCGGCCTGCCCGACGAGCCAGCACTCGCCCCCTTCCTGGAGTCCGCCGCCGTTCCGGCCGACGGTCGTCCCCTTCGCCTTGCTCCACACGACTTGCCCGTTCTTGCGGTCGATGCAGAACATCAGCCGCGAATCGACCGGCAGGAAGCAGATCTTTTCGCCGATGAGGAGCGGCTTCTGGTTGTACCAGAACATGGGGGAGTGCGGCTTGACGGGGTAGTACTGGTTCGTTCCGCCGAATTGCCGCGTCGCGTCGTGCAACTCGGGGTAATAGGGATAGTGCACGAGCCATTTGATGCGGCCGGACATGGCGTCGAGCGCCGCGATCGCGCCGGCGTTCGTGCAGTAGTAGACCGTCCCCTGGTGGTAGAGCGGCGGGGAGGAAAAGCTGCGGATGCGGTTGCGGCGCTGCTCGGCGAACCCGCCGGCGAACTTGCCGGGCGCGAGCCGGCAGAGCGGGGCGCGCCAGTGGACGCGGCCGGTCGTGCTGTCGAAGGCGATCACGCCGTACTCGCTGTCGGTGTGCGTCTCCCCCTCGATGTTGTCGAGAATGTAGCCGGCATAGACGGTCCGCGGACCGCCGGCGGGAGCGGTCTCGAACCGCATCCGGGACTGCTCGACGTCGGCGGCCGCCATCGGCCCGTAGGCCCAGCGAAGCTGTCCCGTGACTTCATCGATCGCCACGAGCGACGGCCCGGCCTTCGACACCGCCGTGAAGACGAGGCCGTCCTGCACCAGCACGTCTTCCATCGGGTACTGCCGCTCATTGATGCTCTGCCAGACGGCGCGGCCGCCGAGGTCGTTCTTCCAGCGGAGGTTGCCGTTGAGGAGCGACCGGCAATAGATGATGTTCTTGTGCCGGTAGACGAGGCTGTCGTTCGTCACGACCGGCTGCGAGTAGACATAGAGGTCGCGGCGGGAGCCGGGGAGCTCGACGTCCCACACCGGCTCTTGCAGCCCGAGCGGATCGAGCGTGGGAGGCAGCAGCGTGTAGTCGTCGGCCGAGACATGCGGCGGGCTGGCGAGCTGCGAGTGGAACGGCGGTTCCTCGTAGCGCGCCGTCGCGATGACCTGCTGGAGCTGGCCGCGCTGGTCCGGCGAGAGTCGGCCATCCGAATCGGTCGAAGGTCGATGGTCGATGGTCGATGGATTCCGTCCGAGCATCTTCCGGCAAAGCTCGATCTTGAGCGCGAGTTCGGGGGTGCGGAGCTCCTTGTCGGGGAAGAACTCCTGCACGGCGCCGAAGTACTCGAGCGCGGCGAGATAATGACCGCTGTCGAGCGCGGCGTTCCCCAGTTCCAGCAGCGCCGGCCCGCCGTAGCTGGTGGCGAGCATCGAGTTCACGACATCGGACAGCCCCAGCAGCGAATACTGGCGGCGGGCCTGCTCGAAGGCCTCGCGGGCGCGGGAGTCGTAAAGCTGGCGGTAGAACTCGAGGTCGCTCTTCGGGAACCCGAGGATCCGCCGCTGGCAATACTGCGAGACGGGGACGTACACCCCGTGTTCGGAGACGCGGTACATCGCCTCGGGGTATTTCTCGATGACCTGCTGATAGATCCGGAGCGCCTCGCGATGCTGGCCGTCGGCTTCTTTCTTCAGCCCGGCCTCGACGAGCGCGTTCGCGCGCGAGTCCTCGTGAACGACGTTCAGCGTGAAGAAGCTCTTCTCGGTCGAGAGCCGCATCTCCTCGCTGCTCTTGAACCAGTCGCCGAGCATCCCGCGGTGCTGGTCCATCGCGTCGAGGAACGCCGGCCGGTAGTCCTCGTACTGCTCCTTGTACGGGTCGCGCGCCGACGGTGCGGGTCGTCGCGGCGTTGCGGCAGCCGGCGCCGCCTCTTCGGCCTCGTCGGAGGCGGGCAGTTGCGCGGCGGCTGGTTCCTCCGGGAGCCGAATCGCCGCCCAGGCGACCAGGATTCCAAAGATGGAGAACGAAACGATCCGAGCGGGACGGAACACGGTCGGCATGCAGTTCTCCGTGATGAACGTGCGGCAGGAACGCGATGGCGGCGGGGATCGAAGGCGGAAGGCACGGTGGACGACGCCCCGGCCAGCGGACGCCAACTGCCAGAAATATCCGCCCGCGCGGCGCCGGTCAACTCGCCGAAGCCGGTGGCGCGGCTGATCGCTTCGTCGAGGTTGCCGCAACCGCAGCAGCGACGTCCGGGAACGCTGCGCGGCAGCGTGCCGTACATGGCCCCGGATTTCGACGCCCCTTGGGATGACTTGAGACCGCCCCTGCCGGCGGCAGTTCCATCCGATCCGATCGGATGGTGACGGAACATCAGCCGAACAGTTCCAGGATCGGCCGGCCGGTGGTGATCGGATCGGACGCGCGATCGTTGCCGAGGCGGCTGTCGAGTGGCACGTCGAGCGCATGATAGATCGTGGCGCACAGGTCCTGCGGCAGCACGGGCTTGTCCTTGACGTAGGCCCCGATCTTGTCCGACTCGCCGTAGACGGCGCCGCCGCGAACCCCCGCGCCGGCCAGAATCGCGGAGAAGCAATCCGGCCAGTGGAGTCGTCCGGGTGCGCCGGTGGTGTTGATCTTCGGCGAGCGCCCGAACTCGCCCATCACGACGACCAGCGTGTTTTCCAACATCCCGCGCTCGTCGAGATCGGTCAATAGCGCGGAGAGGGCTTCATCGAGACGCGGCAAGCACCAGCCCATGCCGTAGGATCCGTTGCCGAAGGCATTTCCCATGCCCATGTGGCCGCCGTGCATGTCCCAACTCGAGCTGGGGGGCCCGCCGTCCTTGCCCGGAGCGGGGCCTGTCCAGCCATTGACGGTGACGAAGCGGATTCCCGCTTCGACGAGTCGGCGGGCCAGCAGCAGGTTTTGCCCCAGCGGGTGCCGGCCATAGCGGTCGCGGAGCGAGGCGGGCTCCCGATCGAGATCGAACGCCCGGCGTCCCTCCGGCCCGGTCACGATCTCGTAAGACTTTCGCCGCAGGTCGGTCCATTCTTCTCCAACGGCATGGCCCGGCCCGGCGGCGGACTCGAGACTGTTCAAGAGTTGGCGGCGCTCCTGCAACCGATCGGGCCGGGCCACGTCGTAAATCGACGGCGGCTTGAAGTCGGGCATGGCGGGATGATTGTCGGCCGAGCCGACGAACACCGGCGCGTACACGGCGCCCAACGACCCGGCGGTCCCGATGTGGGGAGCGCAGAACACGGCCGGGCCCACGCACTTGATCAGCCAGGCGTAGGAGACGACGTTCCGGCGGCTCGGGCGAAATTTCGCCACGACCGATCCGAGATACGGCAAGTCTGCGGGCGGGCCGGAGGACTGGCCGCTCAGGCAATTGTGCATCGCGTCGAAGTGATTGCTGATGTTTCCGGCGTGCTTCATCGACCGGATCAGGCAGAACTTCCCGGTCAACTTCGCCAACCGCGTGTGCAGCTCGCAGAGTTGCATTCCCGGGACCGCCGTCGCGATCGGCATGTACGGTCCGCGAATTTCCCCCGGCGCGTCGGGCTTGAGGTCCCAGGTGTCGAGGTGGCTGGGACCGCCGCACAAGAGGAGAAAGATGCAGGACTTCTCCGTCGCGCCGGGTCGGCCGTCGGGATCGACCGTGCCCCGCGCCGCGACGATCCCGGGAATGCCCAGGTGCAGGGCGCCGAGTCCGCCCGCCTGGAGAAGCCGGCGACGGGCGATCGTCGATGTCCGCTCGATTCTCGTGGAGGCGCTCATGGGATCTCCCTGGTGAATGGTTCGGACAAGCCGCGGTTCCGACGATTCCGTGAAAGGATGGTCAATGCAGACCGGGGATCGGCCTTCCTTCCGTGGCGACTCGCAGTACGTCGCCGGGGAGGGCGGGATCGAGCCGCAATGTTCCCACGTCGAACAGCCGGTGCATGATCGTCGAGATCAAGTTGGCCGTCGTGATCGGCTCGGTCCCCGGCTCGCCCCCGTCGCGAGACGACTGTCCGACGACGTGCCCCCGCGGCAGTCCTCCCCCGTAGAGCAGCAGCGGGGTGATGGCGCCCCAATGATCGCGGCCGCCCCCCTTGTTGGCCCGGGGGGTGCGTCCCATTTCCCCGGTCACGACGAGCAGGATGTCGTCGCTCAGCCCACGGGCTTCCACATCTTCGACATACGCGGAAAGAGCGTGATCGAGGGGCGAGCCGACGAGATCCATGCCCCTTGGCATTTCGAGGTTGTTCACATCGGCGTGCATGTCCCACACGAAGGCGGTGCTCACGGTGACGAACCCGCAACCCGCCTCGCACAGCCGCCGGGCCAGCAACAGCAGCTTGCCGAGCGACTTCGCGTTCGCCGCGTAATGCTTGCGGTTGTTCTTGTCGGCCCACAGCGCGGGCCGATGCAGATGCGACGTGTCGTAGCGGGCGACGGTCCGGGGATCCTCCCGCGACAGGTCGAAGGCGCTCGCCACGCCCCCCAGCACCACATCGAACGCCTGCTGCTCGAAGCCGTCCAACCCGTCGAAGCGCCCGTCCGAATCGGCGTCGCGGCGGATGCGGTCGAGCTGCCGCAATAAGCTGCGGCGGTCGTCCACCCGCTCGCGGGCGATTCGAAGCTTCATGTTTTCCTGCACGGGACCACCCGCCCCGGGAATGAACGGCTGGTAGGCCGTCCCCAGCGTCCCGGTCGAATCGAACCGGCCGAACCCCTGGTTCGCCCCGGGGCCGTCGGGATCGACCGCGTTGGGAAACAATCCCACGTTCGTCGGCAGGCCGTGTCGCGGATGGTTCGTCCCGACGACCCGCGCATACAGCGAGCCAGGGTTCGCGTTCAGCGTCTCGTCGCAGATCAGGGGCTGCAGCTTGTGGTCGCCACTGCCGCTGCGATAGGAGCGGACGATCGCAAGCTTGTCGGCCAGCGGGGCGAGCCGCTGGAACGTGCCGCCGAACGTCACGCCGGGAACGCTCGTGGCGACCTCCCCCGTCAGGCTGCAATACGGGGCGGAGGCAGTCATGTTCGGGTCGAACGTCTCGTACTGGCTCGGCCCCCCGTGCAGGAACAGGAAGATCACCGATTTGCCGGTGGTGAGCGGAGTCTTCGCGGCTTCCGCGGCGGCGCGCGTCGCGAGCAGTTGGGGCAACGCGGCGGCCCCGAGACCCAACGACCCGATCCGCAGGAATTCGCGACGGTTCGAACCGCCCAAGTCGTCGCATAGGTCGAACATGATTGCGGCTCTCGCGTGGAGATGGTGGCGAGCAGGCCCGCCGAATATATCAGCGCGAGCCGATGCGTTCAATGTCCATCTTGTTTCCCACGCGCAAGTCGAGACATGCCCGACCTGCAAAACCTTCTACCGACTACTGTCGTGGTGCCGATTCTGCTTCCGTAAGCAGTGGCACTCGCGCGGCGCTGGTCAACTCGCAGAAGCTGATCGAACTCGCTCCCGGCCGCCGCTGTCGATAGAATGGGGAGGCGGTTGATCGAAAGTCGCGGGAGGAAGACCGGCATGACCATCGTTTCGATCGAAGATGCGCAAGCCAACCTTCTGGAACTGGTGCACCGGCTCGTTCCGGGCGAGGTCGTGGTTCTTACCGAAAACGACCGACCGGTGGCGCGGCTGATCGCTTCGTCGAGGTTGCCGCAACCGCAGCAGCGACGTCCGGGAACGCTGCGCGGCAGCGTGCCGTACATGGCCCCGGATTTCGACGCCCCTTGGGATGACTTCAAGGACTATATGGAATGAGGCTGCTGCTCGACAGCCATGCCTTGATCTGGTACGTCGACCAGGAGCAGTTGCTGAGTGCGCACGCGCATGCCGTGATCGACGATCCAGCGAATGATCTGCTGCTGAGTGCAGCGACGATCTGGGAGATCGCAATCAAAGTCGGCTTGGGAAAGCTCACGCTGACTCTGCCGTACCGGGAATGGATGACCCGCGCGATCAGCGATTTGTACGTGACGGTCCTGCCGATCACAGTCGAGCACGCGGATTGCCAGTCGACGCTTCCTTTCCATCACCGCGATCCATTCGACCGACTGCTGGCGGCGCAGGCGCAGGTCGAAGGGACTCCTCTGGTCAGCGGCGATCCGATCTTCGATCAGTACTGCGTCGTTCGCGCATGATAGCTGGCAAGCCCGCGCCCCCCGCGATATGCTTCAGGCGCCGGTCGGCACGGGCTTTGCTTTTCTGCCGCCGCGCGAGAGCGAGGCCGGAAATCCGGAAATCACCGGAGAATCGTGCCGATCGGCCGAGTCGGGACCGTCGAGATTGCGCGCTCGCCGGGCAGTCCCGTTGAAAACACAGGCAGCCGGCGCGCGCGGCGTCCCTTCGCACGGAGCCTCGGACGGAAATTTTCGGACCCCAGGAGCATGACGAGATGACTTCTCACAGCGCGTTCGGTTCCAGCGTCCCCAAGAACGCCGGCAGCCCCAAGGACTTCTTCAACTTCGCCAAGGAGACCGGGGCCGAAATGGTCGACCTCAAGTTCTGCGACCTCCTCGGCACCTGGCAGCACTGCTCGTATCCCATCGACACCTGGGACGAGGGGACCTTCGAGGAAGGGGTCGGGTTCGACGGCTCCTCGATCCGCGGCTGGCAGCAGATCAACAATTCCGACATGCTCGCCGTGCCCGATCCGGCCACCGTCGTGCTCGATCCGTTCTTCCAGGAGCCGACGCTCTCCGTGATCGCCGACATCGTCGACCCGATCACCAAGGAGAACTACTCCCGCGATCCGCGGTACATCGCGAAGAAGGGGACCGCCTATCTTCAGCAGACCGGCATCGCCGACACCTGCTACGTCGGCCCCGAGCCGGAGTTCTTCATCTTCGACGACGTCCGCTTCCACACTTCGCAGTCGAGCTCGATGTACCAGATCGACTCGATCGAGGCGGCTTGGAACTCGGGCCGGTCGGAAGAGCCGAACCTCGGCCACAAGCCGACCTTCAAGGGGGGCTATTTCCCCGTTTCGCCGGTGGACAGCTACGGCGACCTGCGGGCCGAGATGGTCCGCGAGATGCGGAAGATCGGCATCGTCGTCGAGGCGCATCATCATGAGGTCGCCACCGCCGGACAGGCCGAGATCGACATGAAGTTCTCGCCGCTGTTGAAGATGGCCGACCAGTTCCTGTGGTTCAAGCACATCATCAAGAACGTCGCCAAACGGAACGGCAAGACCGTGACCTTCATGCCCAAGCCGATCTTCGAGGACAACGGCTCCGGGATGCACACCCACATGTCGCTGTGGAAGGAAGGGAAGCCGTTGTTCGCCGGCGACGGCTACGCCGGCATGAGCGAGCTCGCCCTGTACGGCATCGGGGGGGTGCTCAAGCACGGGCGGGCGCTGCTCGCGTTCGCGGCCCCCACGGCGAACTCGTATCACCGGCTCGTCCCCGGATTCGAGGCCCCGGTCACGCTCGCGATGTCGCAACGGAACCGCTCGGCCGCCGTCCGCATCCCGATGTACTCCCCCAGCCCGAAGGCCAAGCGGTTCGAGTTCCGCTGCCCCGACCCGGCCAGCAACGGCTACCTGATGTTCACGGCGATCATGATGGCGGTGATCGACGGCATCCAGAACAAGATCGACCCCGGCCAGCCGCTCGACCGCGACATCTACGACATGACCGCCGAGGAGCTGGCGGAAACGAACGTCACCCCGGCGTCGCTGGGCGAAGCGCTGGTCGCCCTGGAGCAGGACCACGCCTTCCTCACGAAGGGAGACGTGTTCACGCAGGATCTCATTGACGAGTGGGTTTCGTGGAAGCGCGAGAACGAGATCGACGCCCTCCGCCTCCGCCCGCACCCCTACGAGTTCGACCTGTACTACAACGTGTGAGCTAACCGGATTCGGCACGACGCACCGCCTCGCGCAGTGCGCGGAACAGGCGGGCGAAGTCCTTTCGCTGGAAATGGGCGTTGAGGCCGCTGGGGTTCGGAAGCACCCACACCTGCGCGCCTTCCCACGCCTCGTCCTGCCGTCCGATTTGGGCCGTGCCGTGGCCGAAGCCGGCGCGGTACGCCGTCAGCCCGAGGAAGGCGACGCATTTCGGCTTGTGACGGCGGACTTTCCCCGCCAGCGTCTCGATCCCGGCGACGAACTCCTGGTGATCGAGTTCATCGGCGCGGGCGGTCGCCCGCATCACGATGTTCGTCACGCCGCAGCCGTGCTCGAGCAGCGCCCGCTCCTCGAAGGGAGTCAACCGCCGCGGCGTGAACCCGCCGTCGTGAAGCGCCGGCCAGAAGCGGTTCCCCGGCCGCCCGAAATGATGCCCGATCGCCGCCGTGTACAGTCCCGGATTGATCCCCACGAACAGCACGTCGAGCCCCGGCGCGATCACGTCCGGCACCGTCTTCCCGGCCGCCGCCGCGAGATCGGCCTTCGTGGGCTTCCACGGCCGCTCGCCGGCGCCGCGCGACTGAGAGCGATTCGACACGACCTTTATTCCACCATTCTCCGCACGGCGTTCGCGAACACGAGCGTGACGGCCAGCAGCGCGCCGCCGATCGTCACGAACACCGCGGCGGTCGCGATCCGCAGGGACTGCGCCGCCTCGCGGGCGAAGTGGTGCCCCACGCTCCGCAACACGGCGTTCAGCACCTGCTTGAACATCTCGGCGGCGAGCACCAGCGTGATCGCCAGCACGATGAGCACCCACTCGACGAGCGACAGCCCGAGCACCGTTCCCCCCGCGACCACCACGGCGATCGCGAAGAAGTGCACGAAGAACGTGCTGTCGCTGCGCAAGCCGAGCGTCATCCCGCGTTCGGCGTCCACCAGCCGCTGCCTCCAGGCGGGGCGTTTGCGGCGGTCGCGGACGAGTTCCGGCGCGGGGCAGGAGGAGGGAGCGGCGGGCTGGTTCATCGTCGGCCCCCGGAGAGGGAGTTCGTGAGCGAGCTGAGGTTGGCGGTGCCGTTCGCGAACGGCCCGATCCGCGGGGTGATCATGAAGGCGACTCCCGCGTTGTCCTTGTTTTCGTTGTAGTTCAGGCCCAGGTGGAACAGGAAATCGGCGCCGATCCGGGTGATGGTCAGCGACTGCGAGCGGTTCTGGCTGGCCTCGAGATCGAAGGAAGTCCGGAACGTGGAGACCCACTTGGGGCCCATCTGATAGGAGTAGCTGGCGGTGACGATCTTGCTGTCGAGCGTCGCCCCCTTGACCTGCCTCAGCCCGAGATAGATGCTCCCCCGCGTGCTCCGCTGGCTGAGCACCCCCACGTCCCACAACTCCTGCGCGTCGTCGAACAGGTCGTAGCGGCTGCCGGCGAGAAGGCTCGTGCGGTCGCCGACGTTCCAGCGATAGCGCGCGCCCAGCAGGCCGAAGTCCTCGCCGAAGTTGTCGCGGTCCTCGTTCGGAAAGTACGAGGCTTCGAGGTCGAGCAGCATCCAGTCCTTGATCCGCAGCCGCTCCGGCGGGCCGACCTTCGTCTGCAAGCGGTGCCGCCACGCGAGTTGCAGCAACTGCTGGTCTTCGACCAGTTCGTGATAAGGGGCCGTCAGATCGAGCCCCGTGCCGGTGCGGACCGCATAGAAGCGGGGGTCGAAGGTCGCCGGGAGCGTGCCGTCGAAGGTGGTCGTCGGGATTCGCTCCCGCATGTGAAGCTGGGAGATGTCGTCGAACGGGTTGTACTGGGCAATCTCGGACAGGTCGCGGGTCGCCTCGGTCACCGAGTAGCCCGCCTCGAACACCATCTTGTGCGCGAGCCCGTTCAATCCGAAGATCCGGTTCTGCACCCAGGGGTACGGCCGCCAGACCATGAAGCTCGACTTGACCCCCGCGCTGTACAGGTAGCGGTCGATGGCGTCGCCGGTCATCCCTTCGCCCCAGTAGGCCCCTTCCCCCATCAAGTAGGGCACGACCTGCACCGGACCGAGGTTGAACGGCGCGTCGAGCAGGTGCCGCGTCATCAGCACGCCCCCCTCGACGTCCGGCATGTAGGGAAGCGGCGTATAGGCTTCCAAGGGACTGAAGGGACGATCCGCGGGGTGCAAGTCGGCGTAGGCGGCGGAGGTGTGCGTGCTCCAGGTCAACAATCCGTCGAACAGCGGCTCGGAGAGAACGTGGCCGTCGCCGCGGAGCCATTGCGTGGTGTTCCAGAAGTCGTTGAGCTCCGGGCGGAGGAGGGCGGACCACGCCGCGTTGTCCTGGCTCTGCGTGGCGTAGAGCAGAGTCTCGACGTCTTTCTGGGTGTCGTACTCGTCCTCCCAGTATTGCTCGTAGAAATTGCGGTCGGTCAGATAGCCCAGCTCCGCGATCCCGAGCAGACCGGAGGGGAACTCCTGCCGATGCCGCCACGTCGCGCGGAAGCGGTTCTCGTCTTCGAGCGGCAAGCGATTGCGTCCCCGGCCGAGCCGGTCGAACCCGGTGTCGTGGATGTAGTACAGCAGCCCGTCGCCGCGGGCGAGCCCCGGTAGGCCGAACATGTCGGCCCCCAGGTACTTGCCCTCGGTGCCGACCGCCGGACCGCGGTCCGAGTAATAGTCCAGCAGCAGGTCCCAATCGACGCCCGGCGGCTCCTCCAGGCCGGCGACCTTGAACATGTTCCACGCAGTGCGCACCTGGAACCCGAAGATCCGGTCGTTCCCGACCTGCGCCCGGCTGAGGGGGATGCCGGGATCGTCGGCCGGCGCGCTGAGATAGGGATAGTACAACAGCGGATAGTCCTCGACCCGGAACGTGTTGTTGAGCGTAGTGATCCACGGGACCGGCTCGGCCAGCGGCGCCCCGGTGAGGGGATCGAGCGGCGCCGGACCGAGCCGCATCCACGGCTCCGTCAGGCGGTTCTCGAAAAAGATGTCGCTCGACTGCAGGCGGTAGCCGGGGCGGCCCGAAACGCTCGAGCTGACCCAGGCGTTCTGGCCGTGGAACGAGTCGCGGGAGAGCTGGCGGAGCCGCTCCGCCTGGACGCGAATGCTGCCGTTCAAATCGGGGACGAACGCCTTCAGCTCCGCGTTGTACAGCAACGCCTGCTCTTCCTGCGCGTCGTAGTAGCCGTGCGAGGCCCGCAGGACGTGCTGCCCCTGGCGGATGACGATGTTCCCTTCGAGGTACACTTGGAACGGCTGGTCGCTGCTCTGGAGCCGCTCGCTACGGAAGTCCCCTTCGCTGTCGGGCCGCGTCCAGATCACGGCCCGGTCCGCCGCGAGATCGACCGTGTCGAAACGGTCCAAGCCGTGCACCAGCACGACGACCCCCCCGGTGATCACCCACACCTGCTCGGGAGGGGTCGTGTGGGGGGACTGGAAGCTGACCACGTTGTAGGGAATCGCGCTGCGGGGAAAAATCTGAATCCGCCGGATCTGCGCCTGTTGGGGCTGCAGCTGGACGACCCGCAGCTCCGGCCCCGCCGCGGCCTGTCCCGGAACCGCAAGCTCCGTCGGCCGCAACGCCGACCGGTCCGCCCCCTCGCGCAGCGAACTCGCGCGGCGAAAGACCGGGTCGGCCGAGCCGTCTTGCGAAACGGCGGGCCGAGCGAGCTGAAACGTGGCCCCTTCCCGCGTGTGGAGGCTCACGATCCGCCGCGTGTCGATGTCGGACCGGCCGGGGCTGTCGATGCCGACTTCGTCCTCGAGGTACACGTCGATCCGCCACGCCGAGCCGTCCCGCGCCGGGGACTGCCGTTCCCAGACCACCATCTGCCGCGAGCGCATCGTCGTGTCTCCCTGACGGATGCGGCACTGCCCGCGCAACAGCATGATCCGCTCGCCGTGGCTGACCCACTCCTGCGCGAAGTCGGCCGAGACGAGCAACTCGTCGGACGAGTCGATGCTCAGCGGAGGCAGCTCCGGTTCCGCGTCGTCCTCGCCCAGGAGTTGCGTGCGCAGTCCCGCGACCGCGGCGGCCAAGAGCACGATGGCGCACGCTCTCTTCAGCGGCGAACCGCGGAGTAGGGTCGACAGGCCCCTCACGGGCACTCCCGGGTTGTCGGGCAGAGAGAGGTGATAGGAGGAGCGGCGGAACGGGGCGGGATTATAGGCACGCTCTGAAAACCGGTCAATAAGGCATCCAGCGCCCGTTCCGGCAGGGATTATTTGAACGCAACCTATGAGTATACAACCACTTGCGGCATACGGACCGCTCGCCGGCGCCGCCTGCGGTCGCTCCGGCCGACCGCCCGGTTTCGCGGGCGGAGACGCACCGGTTCGGAATCACCGGCGAAAAGACCTCGTTGACATCAGGCCGGCCCCGGTTAAAATGGATCGACTGGCGCCGCTCATCCGACCTGCTTCGCCCAGCGGGCAAACCGAGTGGACATCCGCAGCGGACAGCGACCGCGCTGTGCGAACCGAGTCGGAGTGTCCCGGGGCCTGTGGGCCGCGTCTTCTCTTCTCCTCTCCTCTCCGCTTCGCCCCCCGCAGCCGCCTCCCCGCTCACTCCTTCCCCGACTTCATCCCTCGCTGCGCAGGAGCCTCCCGATGACCGGTTTGCTCGCGATGTTCATGCCCGGTTGGACCGAGTTGCTGATCGTGGGATTGATCGTGCTGCTGCTGTTCGGCAAGCGGCTTCCGACGGTGATGCGTTCGCTCGGGACGAGCATCGTCGAGTTCAAAAAGGGGGTGAAGGGGATCGAGGACGATATGGAGGCGAACGATCTCCGCACCGAGTCCCGCGCCGAACAGAAGCGCACGGAAGACCGGACCTGAGGGTCCGCTCCAAGAAGGCTTCCAGAGATCAAGATTTCAAGGGCAGGCATTTTCGAGGACAGGCACATGCATTCGACTCTGGCGTTCATTCCTGGACTGGGCGGGATCGGTATGAGCGAGATGCTGATCGTCGGCGTCATCGCCCTGTTGCTGTTCGGCAAGCGGCTCCCCGAGGTGGCCCGCAGCTTGGGCAAGGGGATCGTCGAGTTCAAGAAGGGGATCTCGGGGATCGAGACCGAAGTGGACCGCGCGGTCTACACGTCCCCCTCGTCGAGCGCGAGCCGCCCCGTCCCGCACGACGATCGCGATGAAATCTCGGCCCCGAAATTCGAGCCCCCGGCCAGCGAACCGGCCGACGCCGAGGCCCGGCACGCCTGATTGCCGCGACGCGCGCCCGTTCTGTCGCGATCGGTCGGGCGTTGCATCGTTTCCGCGTGCCAGCCATAATGCGCGGAGCAAACCGGCCGCGGGACACGATTGCCGCGCGCCGCGGCACGTCGGGAGGGGATGGATGAGATTCGGGACACGTGGGGCAGACAGCCGTGCCGGCCTGATGCGTCCGGCGTTTCTCGCGCGGATCCTGCCCTCCGCCGCCTTCGTGGGTGGTTCGTTGTGCGCGGTCGCCGGGATTCTTTCGGGCTGCGGCGGAGACGGGCCCGCCGGTAGTGCCGCCGCAACCGATCCGAAAGCGCCGCTCGCTCAGGCCGATGCGACGACCGCAGGGGTCGGGGCGGCCGCGGAGCAGCCTCTCGTTCGCGTGGACGCCGACGGCCGAAAATGGTACGGCCAGGTGCCGGTGGACGTGTTCTTCGCCGATCCGCTGGCGATCGCCGCGAACGCGCAGCCGGTGGCCGCCACGAGCGCGGCCGCGAACGGGGCGGATGCGGTCCCGCCGGTGCAGACGACCGTTTCGCCGGCCGTTCCGGCCGCTCCGGTGAAGCCGGGACCGGCGACGGCGGACTGGGCCGACGCCATCGCGGCGGAACTGCTCGACGCCGAGGTGAAGAAGATCGTCAATCGTCTCAACGAAAAGCTGCAGACGGTCGGCACGTACAACAGCAGCCATCTCGAATTGCCGCCGCACATCCACACGCTGGCGGCGCTGTCCGGCGTGGCGGCCCAGCATCCCGGCGACATTCGCTGGAAGGACAAGGCGAAGTTCATCCGCGACCTGGCGGGAAAGATGGGGGAAGAGAAGCTCCAGCAGGGACCGAAGTCGCACAAGGCGCTCCAGGAGCCGTTCGAGCAGATCACCGTCCTCATGAGCGGGAGCGAACCGGGCGACCTTCCCGATGCCCCCGCGCAGCGACCGTTCTCCGAGGTCGCCGAATTCGGGTATCTGATGAAGCGCCTCGAGATCGGCTCGACCTGGCTGAAAGTGAACGTCGGCGGCGACGAGGCCCTCAAGTCCAACAAGGACGACGTCCTCCGCGAGGCCAGCGTGGTGGCGGCGATCGGCCGGATCGTCGTCGGCGAGGGCTACGGCTATGAAGACTTCGAGGACTTTCAGGGGTTCGCGAACGACCTCGTCGAAGGGAGCCGGCAGATCGTGACCGCCGCGCAAGCGGACAACTTCGCGGAATACGACAAGGGAATCAACCGCGTTTACAAGGCGTGCCAGGAATGCCACACCGCATATCGCTGATGCCGCGACTCGCTCCCCGGGCGGTCCGGGCGATCGCCGGCGCCTGGCGGGCATCAGCCTTTCCGCTGATCGGCTTGGCGGCGGCGGTCGGGCTCGAGCCGGCGGCGGTCGCCGATCTGATCGAGCTGAAATCGGGGCAGAAGATCGAAGGGGAAGTGCTCAAGGAGAGCGACCAGGCGCTGTTCGTCGACGTGGGGGTCGACGTGATTCGAGTGCCGCTCGATCGCATCCGCTCCCGCGCCGCCTCGGGCGCCGCGCCCGAGTCTCCCAGTCCCGGAGAAGTCCAGCAGGAAGGCGTTTTCCGGACGGCGACGCTTCCGGTCCGTAGCGTGAAGGAGCTGGCGGAGAGCTACGGCGAAGGCGTGGTGCTCGTGGTGACCCCCTCCGGGCTGGGGTCCGGGTTCGTCGTCGACGACCGCGGCTACTGCGTCACGAACTACCATGTCGTCGAAAAGGAGACCCGCATCGCCGTCACGATCTTCCACCGCGGCGAGAAAGGGGATTTCGAGCGGCGGCGGATCGACGACGTGAAGATCGTGGCCCTCAATCCGTTCTTCGATCTCGCGCTGCTGCAAATCCCCGAGCAGAAGGACTTTCCCTTCCGCCCGGTGTACCTGGCCGGCGGGGACGATTACCGCGAGGGGGACCCGGTGTTCGCGATCGGCAATCCCCTCGGCCTCGATCGCTCCGTGTCGCAAGGGATCGTCAGCACGCGGAACCGGAACTTCGAAGGGCTGACCTACATTCAGACCACCACCGAGATCAATCCTGGCAACAGCGGCGGCCCGCTGTTCAACACGCGGGGCGAAGTCGTCGGCGTGACGAACATGAAGCTGGCCTTCGGGGAAGGGCTCGGCTTCGCGATCCCCGTCGCCTACCTGCGGCACTTCCTGAAGAACCGCGACGCCTTCGCCTTCGACCGCAACAACCCGAACAGCGGGTATCGCTATCTCGACCCGCCCCGCCGCCGGAACGCCGCGGACCCGCCCGCCGAACAGCCTCAATGAGTCGGAATCAATTGAAAATCCCCCGAAACCGTCCGGCCGCGGCCGGGGTAAGAGAACCAGAGCCGTTGTCTTCGAGAACCCAGGATTGGATGCCGTCATGAAGAACCGATTGGTGTTGCGAACGACCGTGCTGGCGGTGCTGTGCGCCGGGCTGATCGCGTCCCGCGCGCGGGGGGCCGACGAGCAGGTCGCTCCCGAGTTGGCGACGCGGGGGAAGGTGGCGACCGAGCGCCGCCTGCCGCCCAAGGTGTTCGCCTACGTCTCCGTTCCCAGCGTCGCCGAGCTGAAGTCCCGCTGGGGAAAGACGCAGTTCGGCCGGCTGCTCGACGACCGCGCGCTCGCGGAATTCCGCCTCGAGCTGTCGAAGCAGATCGCGACGGCTTCCGAAGAGGTGGACCGCAATCTCGGGATGCCGCTGGAAGACCTGCTCGCGATTCCCTCCGGCGAAGTCACGTTCGCCGTCGTCCGGCCCGCCGCCGACAAGCTCGCCGTCCTGGCGCTGCTCGATTTCGGCGGCAGCCGCAGCGAGGTGGACAAGTTGCTGGAAAAGGCCGAAGCCGCGCTCAAGGAGCGGCAGGCCGAGCGGACCACGTCGGAGTTCGAGGGAACTCGGATCGTGACCCACGTCTTCCCCGTCGCCGGCGGCGCCGACTCGCAGGAGGAGGACGCCCCCGACGATCGGTCTCGCGTGTCCTACTTCCTCAAGGACACGCACCTGGTCGTGGCTTCCGACGTTGCGGCGCTGGAAAGGGACGAATCCGACGTTGCGGCGCTGGAAGCGGTCCTCGCCCGCTGGGACGGCCGGCACGAGCAGACGTTCGCCGAAAACGAGCACCATCGCTACATTCAGGGCCGCTGCACGAGCCAGGGTGGGGCGGCGGTCGCCGCCTGGTTCCTCGATCCCGTCGGCCTGCTGACCACCGCGCTGACCGCCGGCAGCGAGGCCGATTTCCAGACCGCGATGGTGCTCGGGTTCCTGCCCGCGTTGGGGCTGGACAACCTCAAGGCGATCGGCGGGACGATGGAACTGGCGACGCCGGAGTTCGATTCGGTGAGCCGCACGTTCATCTACGTCGACCAGCCCACGTCCGGCGTGTTGAACGTGTTCCAGTTCCCGGCCCGCGACCTGACGCCGCCGGCGTGGGTCTCCGCCCAGGTCGCCAGCTACTCCGCCGGCAACTGGGACATCCAAAGGGCTTACGACGCGATCGAGAAACTCGTCGACTCGATCAGCCAGACGCCCGGGACCTTCAAGCAACTGGTGGACAACGTGCCCAACCAGCCGGGCGCTCCCAACGTGCATCCCAAGACGGACTTCATCGACCAGTTGACCGGCCGCTTCCACGTCGTGAGCGATTTCGTCGATCCCGACGACTTCGAAACCGGCCGGATGCTCGTCGCGCTCGACCTGAAGGACGCCGCGAAGATGAAGGGCGTGCTGGCCACGCTCGCCAAGACGGAAGGTTTTCCGGGCGAATCGCGCGAGTTCGGCGGCGAGACGATCTATGAGATCGAGCAGCCGAACCCGGCGACCGGCGAAGCGATCCGAATGGCCTTCGGCGTCGCGCAGGGACATCTCATGTTCACGAGCAACGTCACGCAGCTCGAGCAGGTGCTCCGCCAGGACCGCGACCGGCAGCCGCTGGCCGAGTCTCCGGCTTACAAGAAGGTGTCGGCCCACTTCCCCGAGAAGGTGTCGATGCTCAGCTACTCGCGGGACGCGGTCGCGGTGCAGGGCGCGTACAAGGCGCTCCGCTCGGGGCAGTTCGCCGAGTTCTTGCCGGCGATCGACTTCACCAAGCTGCCGCCGTTCGAGGACTTGCAGAAGTATCTGTCCGAATCGGGCAGCTACACCGTCCCCGACAAGAACGGGGCCTTGTTCGTCGACTTCACGCTGAAGGCGGAACGGAACTGAGGGCCTGCGAAGTCAAGTCGTGCGGACTTCGGTCCGCACGGGATGAACCGAATGCCCCGGCTTCCCCCTTGTCGGAAGCCGGGGCTTCTTCATCGCCGCCTCGCACCTGATCGCTCAGGCGCCCGGACCGGCGGACGCGGCGGTCGCCGGCTCCGCAGCGGGGACCATCTCACGCGGTGCGCGCCGCGGTCCGAGCGGCGGCAGGGCCTCTTCGAGGACGCCTTTCGCGCGCGGCCACATCAGGAACGCCTCGACGAGCATCCAGGCCTCCAGGGCGAGCATCATGATCCCGATCGACGCCAGCAGATAATTCGGCGCGACCGGAGGCGCGGGAGGCTCCGGCTGAGCCGGTAACAGCCATCCCTGAAGCTGCACGACGAGCGCCCACGCCGGCATCACCAGCATGAACACCGCCGGGATCGCGACGAACCACATCGAAATGTTCCGCCGCCACAGCCAGAAGCAGATCACGAGGAACGCCAGTCCGCCCAGAAGCTGATTCGTGGCGCCGAACAGCGGCCAGAGGATCCGGCCGCCGAGTCCGGCGGTCTCCCAGCTCCAGGGCTGACCGGGCGCGGGAGACATCGCGAGCGCCAACGCCGTGACGACGGCGAACAGCGTCGCCCCGTGCGCGTTGCGCAAGGGCGCGAGCGCCGTCGCCGCGGCCGGGATCCGGTCGCCGACCGCCCGCGACAACTCCTGCACCACGTACCGCTGCAGGCGCGTGGCGGTGTCGAGCGTCGTTCCGGCGAAGGAAGCGACGAGCACCCCCATGATGGCGACCGCCATCACGTGATTGATTCCATACGCCTCGAGGAAGTTCGCCGAGCCGACGACGAACGCGCCGATGGTCGTCCGCAGTCCCTCGGCCGATTTCCAGTCGGCGTAGATCGTGTTCCATAATTCCTGTCCCTGCAGCGCGCCGAACCGCGCGGGCCAGCCCAGTCCGATGCCCGCCGCCACCGCGAGGATCACCAGCACCGCCAGAAACCCTTCCGTGAGCATCGAGCCGTAGCCCACGAACTGGGCGTCGGTCTCGCACTTCAGTTGCTTGCTCGACGTGCCGCTCGAAACCAGGCAATGGAAGCCGCTCACCGCCCCGCAGGCGATCGTGATGAACAGGACCGGCCAGATGGGAGGGGCGTTCGTCGGCTGCCATTGCACCGCCGGCGCGACGATCTCGACCGGCCGGCCGTTGACGCCGATCGTCCCGAGCACGATCAGCCCGATCACGATCAACCCCAGACTGGAAAGGAGCTGCAGGCTGTTGATGTAATCGCGCGGCTGCAACAGCACCCAGACCGGCAGGACGCTGGCCACATAGCAGTAGGCGAGCAGCACCGCCGCCCAGACCCAGATCGGCCACGCGCTCGACGAGGCATTGAACGAGCGAATCCAGTCGCCCAGCAGTCCGCCTTCCCACGCGGTGCCGGGACAACTGGCGCCGAACCACACGGTCAGGTACATCAGCCCGAGGGCGATGATCGAGGGAACGACGAGGTTGGCCCCCTTCCGGTGCAGCCACAACCCGATCCCCACGGCGATCGGAATCTGGAGGAACACCGGCAGGATCGACTCGGGAAATTCCTGGAACACCGAGGCGATCACCAGCCCGAAGATCGCCAGCACGACCCACAGGCCGAACAGCAGGATCGTCAGGAACAGGAACCGCACCCGCGGGTTGAGCATCCGCCCGGCGATGTCGCCGATCGTCTGCCCGCGGTTCCGCAGGCTCACCACCAGCGCCCCGAAGTCGTGCACCGCCCCGATGAAGACCGATCCCAGCAGCACCCACACCAAGGCCGGCACCCAGCCCCACATGATCGCGATCGCCGGGCCGACGATCGGCCCCGTCCCCGCGATGCTCGTGAAGTGGTGCCCGAACACCACCCCCCGCGACGTCGGCACGTAGTCCCGGTCGTCGTTCAACTCGACGCTCGGCACGGTGGCGTGCGGGTCGAGCCGGAAGATCTTCCGCGACAGCCAGCGGCCGTACGTGTGATAGGCGACGATGTAGCCCACGAACGCGCCCGCGGCGATCAGGAGCGTGGCCATGCGTAATGTGCCTCGGAAGCGAAGGGACGGACGAAGAGCACTCGGCGCGATCCGGGCGCAGCATCGAAGTTATCCGCCCGGCGGCGGCGACGCAACGCGAGCGCGGCCGGGGAACCGGCACGGGCGGAACAATCGGCACGCCCGCGTCCCCGTTGGTCCAGCGTTGGGGAATTCCTCCATCCGGCCTGCGAGACCGCTTGACGGGTGACGATTCTAGAAGCACTTCATCCCGCGATTCACCCCCCGGAAGCCGATCCGCAGCCGCGCCCCATCGAGCGGGGCCCTGCACACGAAAAGGAGTTCTTCGGATGCTGGTTCTGTCGAGACAGCGCGACGAGAGCATCATCATCGGTGACGACATCGTGATCACCGTCGTCGATATCCGGGGGGACAAGGTGCGGCTCGGAATCGCGGCCCCGACCGAAATTCCCGTCCACCGGCAGGAGGTGTACGAGGCGATCCGGCGGGAAGCGCGGAGCCGGAACCGCCCCTCCGAAACGGCTCCCGTACCGGTGCGCGCGGCCAAACGGCCGGAGGGAACCGGCCCCACCCCGCATTGACTCCTCCCCACACTCCGCTCAATTTGTCCATTTGCTGGAGTTTTCCCGAAGCCCCTAAAGTCGCGCAGGTTCCGCGCCGATAGTCAAAGGGTTCCTCTCGGGGATTTCCCCAGCCCAGGAACCGGCACGTCACGGCAAGCAGCCCGCCAGGCAGACGCGCGAGGCACGGACGACCTGTCCACCCCGCGGCTTTCCGCGATTCCCATATCCCCTTCCCCCGGACGACGAGTGGCTTAGAGAAAGGCATAGTTCGATGACGCGTATCAACACCAATGTGGCCTCGCTGCGAGGCCTGCGGAACCTGGGGCGGGCCAACGACCTGCTCGACACTTCGCTCGCCCGGCTGTCGACCGGTCTGAAGATCAACTCCGGCAAGGACAACCCCTCCGGCCTCATCGCGAGCGAGACCCTCCGCTCGCAGATCAGCGCGATCGAGCAGTCGATCAAGAACAGCAATCGCGCGAACAACGTGATCGCCACGGCCGACTCCGCCCTCGGTGAAATCAGCGGGCTGCTCAACCAGGTCCGCGGCCTCGTCCAGGAAGGCCTCAACAGCGGCGCCCTGTCGCAGTCCGAAATCGAAGCGAACCAGCTGCAGATCGACACCGCCCTCTCCGCCATCAACCGCATCTCGTCGAACACTTCGTTCGCCGGCGACAAGCTGATCGACGGCAGCAAAGCGTTCTCGACCCGCGTGACCAGCGCCGACGCCGCCAAGCTCGGCGACTTCCGCATCAACGAAGCCATCTTCGGCGCGAGCAGCACGATCGTCGTGGACGCCACGATCGTCACCGCCGCCGAAACGGCCGACCTCCGCTACGCCGGCGGGGGGCTGTCCGCCGCCGCGACCATCGAAGTCGCCGGCTCCAAGGGGAAGCAGGTGCTGTTCTTCGGCAACTCGTCGAAGGTCGATGACATCAATTCCGCCGTCAACGACGTGAGCGACATCACGGGAGTCGAGTCGACGATCTCCACCGCCGCGGTCGCCGGCACGGTCGACTTGCTCTCGGCCGCCGTGAATTCCGACGTCACCTTCACCGATGCCCGCACCACCACCGGGACCGGCGTGTTCAGCCAGGCGGTGGACATCGTGTTCGTCGATCCCGGCCAGGCGGGCGCTTTAGGGGTGGCCGTGACCACCGACGGCAACGGCGACGTGACGGTCACCGTCAACCTCGCCAATGACGGTGCGGCAGTGACCTCGACCGCGGCGTCCATCGCGACCTTGATCAACGGGAATGCCGACGCCAATCAGTACGTCACGGCCGCCGGAGAAGGGGCCGGCGGCGGCATCGTCGATGCCATCGCGGCGACCACGCTGGCGGACGGCACGGACGGCACGCTGACGCTGACCAGCTCGAACTACGGCTCGCGCGAGTTCGTCGAGCTCGACGTGCTGGCCGGGACGTTCGCCACCACGCTCAGCGACGGGACCACCTCCGCCGCCCGCGACAGCGGGACCGACGTGGTCGTGAACATCAACGGCCAGACCGCGCAGACCCGCGGCCTGAACGCCACGATCAAGACCAACGCCCTCGACGCCACGCTCACGTTCGACTCCGCCAGCAACAGCACCGGCACGAACGCCAAGGTGACGATCACCGGCGGCGGGTCGCTGTTCCAGATCGGACAGGACGTGTCGGTCGCCGGACAGATCGGTCTCGGCATCGAGGCCGTCAACACGGCCCGCCTGGGGGGCGTGAGCGGCAAGCTGTACGAGCTCGGCTCGGGCGGCGGGAAGAGCCTGCTCGACGTCGGCGCCGGCGTCCAAGGCTCGAGCCTGGTCGCCATCGTGGAGGAGGCCATCGACCGCGTCTCGACGCTTCGCGGCCGGCTCGGCGCCGTCCAGAAGAACGTCATCGAGACGAACACGACCTCGCTGGGCGTGGCCCTCGAGAACATTTCCGAGGCCCGCAGCCAGATTCTGGACACCGACTTCGCGATCGAAACGGCCAACCTGACCAAGGCCCAAATCCTCAGCCAGGCCGGCCTTTCGGTGCTCGGCATCGCCAACCAGAACCCGTCCCAGGTGCTCAGCCTGCTCGGGTAGTCAGGGACACCGGCCGACAGCGAAAATCGCAACCAATGATTGCGGCGTCCCGGGCGGGTGCGGCCGGGACGCCGCTTTTCCGTTGATCGGGCAGCCGTTTCGCGGAATTCGCCGGAGCGAGGGTCGCCGCCGGACCGATAACGGAATCGAATGAGCCGCGCTCGCGGGACCGCCTTCGCGTGCGCGCCGCTGGGGCGCACGATGCGCAGCCCGTCCGGAAGAAGGGATGCTTCCATGGCCTCGGTCGCCAAGTCGCTCGACGCCGCCGTCGCCCACCACCAGCAGGGGCGGCTCGAGCAGGCGGAGCGGCTGTACCGCGTCGTCCTCCGGACGGAACCGGCCCATGCCGACGCGCTGCATCTCCTCGGCGTCGCCGCGTACCAGCGCGGGCTGGCGCGGGTCGCGGTCGATTACATCGGGCAGGCCATCGCCCGCCGGCCCGATGTCGCCGCCTTTCACAGCAGCCTCGGCGCCGCACTCCGGCTCGAGGGGGCGTTCGATCTGGCCGTGGAGTCGTATCGGGAGGCGATCCGCCTCGCTCCGGCACAGCCGGGCGCGCACTACAACCTGGGACTGGCGCTGGAGCGGCTGGGCCGCACCGACGAAGCCGCCGATGCTTACCAGGCGGCGCTCCGCGCGGCCCCCGGTTTCGGCGACGCGCATAATAATCTCGGCAATCTGCGGCTCGGACAGGGGCTGCTCGACGCGGCGCTCGAGTCGTTTCGGGCCGCGATCGACGCGCAGGACGAGCGCCCGGAGTTTCACTTCAACCTGGCGAACGCGCTGCGGGCGGCGGAGCGCACCAACGACGCGATTCTGGAATTCCGCCGTTCCCTCCTCCTGAAACCCGACTACCCGGACGCGCTCAACAATCTGGGAAACCTGCTCAAGCAGCAAGGCGAGATCGACGAGGCGATCGCCTGCTTCGAAGAGGTGGTCCGGATCGACCCGCGACATCGCCTCGCTCAGGCGAACCTGGGCAGCGCGCTCCAGCTTCTGCGGCGATACGACGAGGCGTCCCAGCATCTCGAAGCGGCGTGGAAACTCCTCCCCGACGACCCCGACGTCGCCGCCGGGTTCGCGCGAGAACTCCAGCGACGTCGATGCTTCGACGAGGCGGCCGACATCTTCCGCCGCGTGCTCGCGAAGCATCCGGCGCATGCCCGGGCTTGCTTCGGCATGGCGGCGATCCGGTCCGACGCGAGCGATTTCGACGAGGCCGCGGCCTGGTTCGAGCGCGGCCTCGCCGCCGCGCCGGACGACCTCAGCGCGTGGACGAAGCTGGCCCTCATCCGCTCGAGTCAGGGGGACGTGGACCGGGCGAGGGCGGGCTGGGACTGCGCGCTCCGCCTCGGCGCGGACCCCCTCGATGCCAGGCTGAACATCTCCAACGCCCATCTGTTCGCCGGGCGATTCGCCGAAGCGCATGCCGGCTTCGCCGAGGCCGTGCAGGCCGCGCCGGAGCACGCGGAGGCGTGGAACAATCTCGGGAACGCGGCCAACGCGCTGGGGCGCGTCGACGAGGCGATCCGCTGCTACGAGCGGTCGCTGGAGATCCAGCCCGACGCCGTCGGCACGCGCTCCAACCTCGGAGAGATGCTGCGGGGCCAGGGGCGGCTGGAGGAGGCGGCCGAGCACTTCCGCCACGGGTTCTCCTCGCCGCTCGGACCGCGATTGCGGCTCCAGGAAGCGATGCTTCTTCCGCAACTGTACGAGTCGGCCGCGGAGATGAGCGCCTGGCGGGACCGCCTCGAGCGGCGCGTCGACGGCCTGCTCGACGAGGGCTTCGCCTACGATCCCGCTTCCGGCATCGCCCCCCATTGCTTCTATCTCGCGTACCAGGGGATCGGCGAGCGCGAGCTGCTCGAACGGATCGACCGCTTGTATCGGCCCGGCCCGCTTCCGGAGCCGCGCGGTTCGGCCCCCGGCAACGACGGCCGGATCCGGGTCGGCTTTCTCTCGCAACACTTCCGCAATCACACCATCGCCTATCTGATGCACGGGCTGATCGCCGGGCTGCCCCGCGACCGGTTCCACGTCACCGGGCTGACGCACGTCCCCCACGACGACGAGTGGGGCCGCCGAATTCGCACGAGCTGCGATGAATACACCGTCCTCACCGAGCACGTCCCGCTCGCCGTCCGCCGCGCGATCGACGCCCGGCTGGACGTGCTGTTCTTCGCCGACCTCGGCATGGACCCCTTCACGAGCGCGCTCGCGCGGTGCCGGCTCGCGCCGGTGCAGTGCACGACGTGGGGACACCCCGTCACGACCGGGATGCGGACGATCGACCACTTCCTGTCGAGCGAACTCGTCGAGCCGCACGGCGCTGCCGCCGATTACACCGAGCGGCTCGTTCCGCTCGCGACGCTGCCAGCCTGCGTGGAGCGGCCGTCCGGCCCCTCCCGTCCCTGGGGCCGCGCCGAACTCAGGCTGCCCGAGAATCGCACGCTGTATTGCTGCCCGCAGAGCCTGTTCAAGTTCCACCTCGATTTCGATCCACTGCTGGCGGAAATCCTCCGCCGCGACCCGCGGGGATGCCTCGCCGTCATCGCCTCGCCGCAGGAGAAGTGGAATGAAGTCCTGCGGGCGCGGCTGGCGCGGCTTGTCCCGGACATCGACGAGCGTGTGATCTTTCTCCGCCGGTTGCCCAGCGACGCCTTCCTCGGCCTGTTGGCCGTCGCGGACGTGCTGCTCGACACGATCCACTTCGGCGGCGGGAAGACTTCCTACGAGGCGCTGGGAATGGGCGTGCCCGTCGTCACCTGGCCCGGCCGGTTCGCCCGCGGCCGAGTCACGCTTGGCATTTACCGCACGATGGGAGTGAGCGAGTGCATCGCCGGTTCCGCGGAGGAATACGTCGATCTCGCGGTGCGGCTCGGCACGGACCGCGAGTTCGCGGCCCACGCGCGGGACCGGATCCGCGCGACGAGCGGCGCGCTGTTCGACGACGGAGACGCAGTCCGTGAGATCGCGGATTTCCTGCAACGAGCGGTGGCGAGCGGGGCGGCGCCAGCCCTCCGGTGCGCTGCGATACACCCTCCCCAGCCGGCAGGTGGCAGCCACCGCTGATCCTCCTTCCCACACGGTTCGAAAAGTTCGACGCAAAGACGCCAAGCCGCAAAGAACCGCAAAGGGGGTTCGACCGAATGGCATGCTTCCGATTTCGACTCCCTTTGCGCGTCTTTGCGCCTTCGCGCCTTGGCGTCGAAATCTTTACCGGATTGCGGTCTCCGGACCGCCATGTCACTCGAAGGAGCGCACGATGATCGATTCCAGCACGAGCATCGCCGAAGACGCGTCACTCGCGGACGTGCTCCGCGAGGCGACCTGTCCCGCCTGCGGGCACCACGTGGCGGTGACGTTTTTCGATCCCGGGCCGCTCCCGCTCGCGACGCTCGCCTGGCCGGCCTCGGCCGAGGAGGCGCGGGCGATGCCGCGGCTGCCACACGCCTTCGTCCGCTGCGTCGATTGCGGCCACGTTTACAACTCGCGGTTCGAGTACGTCGCGGTCCCGTACAAGGAGAACGCCAACCGGATGTACAACCGCGGGGCGATCTGGTCGGAGTTCCTGGCGCGGGTCCGCGACCTGGTCCTCGATCGCGTCCCCGCCGCGCCGGTGGTCGTCGAGATCGGCTGCGGCGAAGGGCACCTGCTCCGCGCGCTTGCCGCCGCGCGTCCCGGAGGGCGCTACGTCGGCTTCGACCCGAACGGGAAGATCGACGACGGCGACGGAGCGATCGAGGCGCGGCCGGTCCTGTTCGACCCGGCGATTCATCTGGCGGAACTGCGCCCGCACATGATCGTCAGCCGGCACGTGCTCGAGCACCTCACGAACCCGCTCGGGTTCGTGCAGTCGCTGGCGTTCGCGGCGGCGTGGGCGGAGGTCGAGACGCGGCTGTTCCTCGAGGTCCCCTGCATCGACCGCACCCTCCGCACCGGACGGACGGTGGATTTCTTTTACGAGCACCATTCGCACTTCACGACGAAGTCGCTGGCGTGCATGCTGGCCCGCTGCGCGACCGACGTCGAGCTGGTCGAGACCGGGTACAACGAAGAGGTGGTTTACGGGCTGGCGCAGTTCAGCCGCCGCCCGGCGGCGGTGCGATTCGCCGCCGACGCGCTCGCCTTCCACCGCCGCGCCGCCGCGTCCCGAGAAACGCTGCGCCACGACCTCGACGAGCTGGCCCGCTCCGGCCGGACGGTCGCGGTCTGGGGAGGGACGGGCAAGGCGGCCGCGTTCCTCAATCAGCACAAGCTCGACCGCGCGCGGTTTCCGCTCGTCGTCGACTCGGACCGCGACAAGGCGGGCACGTTCGTCCCGGGGACGGGCCAGGAGATCCACCACCGCGACTGGCTGCTCGCCCACCCGGTCGATACGATCCTGGTCGCGACGCAGTGGCGGGCCGCCGACATCGCGCGGGAGATCGACAGCGCGGGGATCGCCTTCCGCGAGCTGCTGATCGAACACGAAGGGCGGCTGGTCGATTACCACCGCGGCGCGCATCCGTACCGCGAGGATTCCACATCGGTCGGAACCGTCCCGCCCCCCGCGCCGCACTTCGCGGTGTCGCACTCGGCGGGCGCCGAACCGAGCACGAAATCCCGCTCGTCCCGCGAAGTGGCCTGACCGATCGATGTCGATCCCATCGCTGCCGCCGGATCACGCCGAGCGGATGCGGCTCGTGCGGCTCGCCTCGAAGGCTTGTCCATTGGGGACGCGTTCGGGGAACAAAAGCGGAACGCCCGGAGGTTGCGGTCCCTCCGGGCGTTCCAGCCGTGTTCGCTTCGATCGCTTCGGGATCAAGGCTTCACGGGCTTGGCGGCCGATTTGGCCTCGACCTTCGTGGCCCGGCCGAGTTCGTTGAGGGTGATCGTCACCTTCATACCGGCCTTCAGATCGGAGTGCGTCCCCGCCTTGCCGTCGACCGTCACCGTGTGGGCGTCCGCGAACTGCACCGTCTTCTCGACCCCGTTGTCCGTCTTGACCACGACTTGCGTGGCATTGGCGGAGACGAGGGTCCCGGCCTGCGTCTTCGCGTCCGCCTCCTCCGCCGCCTGGACCGCCGCCAGTCCGGCCGCCACGACCGCACAGGCCATCACCGCCGCGATGCGTTTCATCATCCCTGCACCCTTTCGCAAAAACAGCCACTGAGATTTCCGTTCCTCGACACCCTGTCGAGCGACGTTGCGGATCCTACGGCCGCTCGAAACGAAGCGACATCGGGAGCAGGGATCCTAAGTGGATCCGGCGGGAGCCGGAACGGCTACCGGTATCCGCCGGGGCCGCTGTCGGGGAAGCGGCTTGCAACCGGGCTTCACTCAAAATCGGTGCCCCTCCTGCGGGCCGCGCTGGGTCGGCGTGAGGATCTCCGGTCCGTCCTCGGTCATCAAGATCGTGTGCTCGAACTGGGCCGACAGCCCGCCGTCCGCCGTGCGGACCGTCCACTGGTCGACCTGGTCCTGGACCGTCTTCCACGTGCCGGCGTTGAGCATCGGCTCGATCGTGAAGCACATTCCCGGCGTCACCACGTCGCGGTAGGTGCGGGTGTCGGGATAGTGCGGGACCGACGGGTTCTGATGGAACTCCGTCCCGATCCCGTGCCCCTGGTACTCGCGGACCACGTCGAAATCGCGGTCGCGGGCATAGCGGTAGATCGCCCGGCCGATGTCGATGATCCGCCCGAACGGGACGATCGCGTGAATGCCGACGTACAGCGAGTCGAAGGTGACCTGCACGAGCCGCCGGGCCTCGTCCGAGACGCAGCCGATCAGGAACGTCTCCGACTGGTCGCCGTACCAGCCGTCGACGATCGTCGTCAGGTCGATGTTGACGATGTCCCCCTCGCGGAGGACGGTGTCGTCGGGAATCCCGTGGCAGACGACGTCGTTGATGCTCGTGCAGATGCTCCGCGGGTATCCCTTGTAGCCCAGACAGGCGGGAGTGTGGCCGTGGTCCCGCGTGTAATCGTCGACGAGGCGGTCGAGCTTGCCGGTGGTGATTCCGGGCCGAACGGAGGGGCGGATGAAATCCATCACCTGGGCGTTGAAGCGGCCGGCGGCGCGCAACATCTCGCGGTGCGGCTCGTCGTAGATCGGGATCTTCTTGCGGGTCAGCAGCTTCTTCACTGCGCCGAACTCCTGGGGCGAAGCAATCGGGCCATTGTTGTGGCTGGATCGGCGAGAATCAACCGGCCACAATGAATGTCGCACAAAACCTCGATCCGGTGAAGACGAAATGGTCGAACGGGCGCGGCGCGGCAAGCGCCGCGGGAAGCTGTTGGGCAGCCACCAACGGTGCTGGATCTGGGGCCGGCACGTCGTCCTCGAGACGCTCCGCGCCGGCCGATGGCCCGTGCTCGAGCTCTGGCTTGCCGACCGCCTCTCCCGGGACGAACTCGACGAGGCGGGCGAACTCGCCGCCGCGCGCGGCTATCCCGTCACCGTCGCCGGGAGCGAACAACTGGTGAAGCGCTGCCGCTCGCACGAGCACCAGGGCTACGTCGCCCGGATGCCGCCGTTTCCCTACGACGCCCCGGACGCTCTGCTGGCGGCGCGGCCGCCGCGGCCGCTGTACGTCGTGCTCGACCGGCTGCACGACCCGTTCAATTTCGGGGCGATCCTTCGCTGCGCCGATGCGCTGGGGGTGGACGGCGTGTTCGTCGACGCGGTCGGGCAGGCGGAAGTTTCGAGCCAGGTCGCCCGCAGCTCGGCCGGGGCGGTGAACCACCTGCGCCTGGCCAAGGCTGCGGGCCTCGTCCCGCTGCTCGGCCGGCTGCGGGAGGTGGGAGTCGCCGTCGTCGCCGCCGACGAGCAGGCGGAGCGGGCGCTGTTCGACTGCAACCTCCGCCGCCCGGCGGCGATCGTGATCGGCAACGAGGGGACCGGCATCCGGCAGGAAGTTCTCGCGGCGTGCGACGAGCGCGTGCGGATTCCGCAGCAGGGACGCGTCGCCTCGTTGAACGCCGCCGTCTCCGCCGGCATCCTGCTGTATGAAGCGGCCCGCCAGCGAGCGCCCAAATGGTAGCTGGAGTCCAGCCTTCAGGCTGACAATGAACCGAGGCGGCCTCCGCGCGCCGACAGGCTGAAGCCTGTACTCCAGCGTTCGAAACTCGACCGATCGGCACGGCGGCTGTATGATCGGTTTGATCGGGTCGATTGCCAGTAATGAGTGAAGCCGCCATGCCCCGCGACACCGCCTTTCAAATGTCCGCCTCGAACATCCGGTTCGGGAAGGGGACCACGCGCGAAGTCGGAATGGACCTGCGCGACATGCGGCTCCAGCGGACGCTGCTCGTGATCGACCCGAATCTGGTCGACACGCCCGCCGGGCAGGCCGTGCTCGAATCCTTCCGCCGGGAGAAGATCGACTTCGAGCGGTACGACCGCGTGATCGTCGAGCCGACCGATTTCAGTTTCCAGGAGGCGGCCCAGGTCGCCGTGGCGGGGCGTTTCGATTCGTTCGTCGCGGTCGGCGGGGGAAGCGCGATCGACACCGCCAAGGCGGCGAACCTGTATTCGACGTATCCGGCCGACTTCTTCGATTACGTCAACGCCCCGATCGGCAAGGGGAGGCCGGTCCCCGGGCCGTTGAAGCCGCTCATCGCCATTCCCACCACCGCGGGGACCGGCAGCGAGACGACCGGCATCGCGATCTTCGATTATCTCGAACAGCACACGAAGACCGGCATCGCGCACCGCCATCTCAAGCCGACATTGGGCATCGTCGATTCCGACAACACCCGCACGCTTCCCGCCGCGGTCGCCGCCTCCTCGGGACTCGACGTGTTGAGCCACGCGCTGGAATCGTACACGGCCCTGCCGTTCGATCAGCGGCCGCTCCCGGCGCGGCCCATCGAGCGTCCGGCGTATCAGGGGTGCAACCCGATCAGCGACATCTGGTCGCTCCGCGCGCTGGAGTTGGTGGCCGAATATCTGTCCCGCGCCTTCCGCGACGCGGCCGACGAGGAGGCGCGATCCAACATGCTCCTCGCGTCGTCGTTCGCCGGCATCGGCTTCGGCAACGCGGGGGTCCACCTGCCGCACGGCATGTCGTACCCGGTGGCGGGGATGGTCCGCAACTACCTGCCGCCGGGATACGAGGTCGATCACCCGCTCGTCCCGCACGGCATTTCGGTGATCTTGAACGTCCCGGCGGTCGTGCGGTTCACGGCTTCCGCGAATCCCGAGCGGCATCTCCGCGCGGCGCAGGCGCTGGGGGCGGACGTGTCGGACGTCGATCCGCAGGACGCCGGCGAAGCGCTCGCCCGGCGGGTGATCGACTTCATGCAGATGCTGGAAGTGCCGAACGGGCTCGCGCAGCTCGGCTACACCGAGGTGGACATCCCCAAGCTGGTGGAAGGGACGTTGCCCCAGCACCGCGTGACGAAGCTCTCCCCGCGGCCGATCGACGCGGACGGGCTGGCGGAGTTGTTCCGCGCTTCAATGCGGATCTGGTGAGCACGCCAGCCCGCCGCGCAAGCCAGGGAGGTTCGCCCATGCGGTCGCGTCGCCCGCAATCGCCGGCCGGTCCCCGCGGCTCCGTCGCTCGCGCTTCGGGCCAATGGGATTTCATGAGCAACCGCCGCGCTACCCGCGCGGATGGTGCTTCTTGTGCACCGCCTTCAGCCGGCTGTGCTCGACGTGCGTGTAGAGCTGCGTGGTGCGGATGCTGGCGTGGCCGAGCAATTCCTGGAGAGCGCGGATCTCCGCGCCGCCGGCGAGCATGTGCGTGGCGAAGCTGTGGCGGAGCGTGTGCGGGCTGACCGTCGCGCTGCAGCCGGCGCGGGCCGCGTACTTCTTGATGAGGCCCCACACCGAGATGCGGGACAGGCTGCGGCCCGTCTTCGACACGAACAGCCAGCCCTCGTCGTGCCCGGCGGCGAGCAGCGGCCGCTCGTGTTCGAGGTACGCTTCGAGCGCCAACCGCGCCCGCGGGTTGAGCGACACCAGCCGCTCCTTGTTCCCCTTCCCCACGCAGCGGCAGTAGCTCTCGTCGAGGTGCACGTCCCGCAGCCGCAGGCCGGTCACTTCCGAAACGCGGCAGCCGGTCGCGTACAGCGTGCACAGGATCGCCCGGTCGCGAAGGGGGAAGCGGTCGGCGGCGGTCGGCGCGTCGAGCAGCCGCTCGACCATCTCCGGCCCGAGCACCTTCGGCAGCCGCTCCCACAGACGGGGCGAGTCGAGCAACTCGGCGATACTCTCCGCGAGCACTCCTTCGAGCACGAGGTACTTGAAGAAGGTGCGGATGGAGACGATGTGCCGGGCGATCGTGCTCGCCGCCAGCCCGCGGTGATGCAGTCGCCCGACGTATTTCGTGAGCAACGCCAGATCGACGTCCCGCACCCGCGCCGGGCCGTGCTCGGCGTACCAGGCGAGGAACTGCTCGAGGTCCGACCCATACGCGGCGAGGGTGTTGGCCGCCATCCCGCACTCGGCTTCGAGGTAGTGCAGGAAGGGCCGGAAATGGATCCCCGGCCCCGCGGCCACGGCGGGCGAACGCTGTGGATTGCCGGCGGGAGGGCGAGCGGGCATGGGGATTGTCGTTCGCGACGAGAAGAAGCGGAACCGGCCGCTCGGCGCACAAAGGGGGCGCAGCCCTGTTACGATCGACTCGCCTCACCCCTCGGCTTGAGTTGCGGAACGTGGCGACCGGATCGGATCATCGACTTCAGGCGATGATCTCCCGGATCGGATTGCCGTAGTCGATGTCGAGCCGCTTGCGTCCGGGGACTTCCAGCTTGCGGGGGTCGATGCCGAACTGGTGCAGGACCGTGGCGTGCACGTCGGTGATGTAATGCGGCTTCGACGCGATCGAGTAACCCAAGGGGTCGGTTTCCCCGTAGGTCACGCCCCCCTTGATGCCGCCCCCCGCCATCCAGCAGGAGAAGGCGTCGGCCCAGTGGTCGCGGCCGTTCGTGCCGGTTGGTGAGCGGCCGAACTCGGTCCCCCACACGACCAATGTGTCGTCGAGCATGCCGCGCTGCTTGAGATCCTGGACGAGCGCGGCGATCGGCTTGTCGCACTGGGCGGCGTTGCCGCCGTGGTTGCCCACCAGCTCGTTGTGCGCGTCCCAGCCGAGCGGCAGGTAGACCTGCACGTACCGCACTCCGCGCTCGACGAACCGGCGGGCGGCCCAGCACAAGTATCCGCAGTTCTTGGTCTTCGGGTCGTCGAGGCCGTACATTTCGCGGGTGGCTGCGGTTTCCTTCTCGAGCTGCATCGCTTCGGGGACGGCGGTCTGCATGGCGAAGGCCAGTTCATAAGCCTTGATGCGCGCCCGCAACGTGGAATCGTCGGGGTAATCGATCCCCGCCAGTGAGTTCAGCTTGCCGAGCGTGCTCAGCTCGAGATCCTGCTCCTGTTGTTGCCGGCCGCCGAACGGCGACAGGAAGGGGAGGTTGCCGTTGTTCGAGGTGAGCCGCACGCCGGCGTATTCCGGCCCGAGATACCCCGCGCCGTGCGCCCATTCGCCGCCGCAGCACTCGCTGATGCCGCCGCCGATGACGATGAACTGCGGCAGGTTTTCGTTGAGCGTGCCAAGGCCGTAGTTGATCCATGATCCGATCGTGGGATGGATCCCGCCTTCGCGCGAGTGACGGCCGTTGTGCCACGTGAGCTGCGCCCCGTGGCAATTGTCGTCGACCCACAGCGAGCGGACGACGGAGATGTCGTCGGCGCAGCCCCCGATGTGGGGGAACCAGTCGGACACTTCCAGCCCGCACTCGCCGTATTTCTTCGAGCCGACCTGCATGTTGCCGACGTTGCTCTTGTGATACTTCTCCGGGATCACGTCCTGGAACGGCGTCGCGGCCACCTTCTTGCCGGTGTGCGAATTCAGCTCCGGCTTGGGGTCGAACGACTCGATGTGGCTGACGCCGCCGGCCGAGAAGATCCAGATGACCGATTTGGCCTTGGGCTCGAAATGCGGTCTGCCGTCGGGTGCGGGATTGTCCGCCCGGGCGACGCCGTCGCCGGCGAGCATCGCCCCCAATGCCAGACCGGTGAAGCCCATGCCGGTGTCGGCCAGGAAGGACCGGCGAGTCATACCGGCACTGCGCGAAACGTTCGACGGCGAAGTCATGAATCACCCTTCGGAGTGACGGCTATCGGATCGTGACGAAATCGTGATGATTGAACAGGATTCGGACGAGGTTCTCCCGCGCCCGCAACTGCGGGTCGGAAGCGGGCAACTTCTCGTCCACGGCGGCGGTGGGCTTGGCCGGCGGCCGGTAGAGTTGCGACTGCTCCGCGAGAAACGCGAGGCACACGGCGGCCTCTTCTTCGGTCGGCGGACGCGCCAACACCTGCTCGAACGCGGCCGCGACGAAGGCCGGCGACTCGGAGCCGATGTGCTCGTCGAGCGCTCGTGCCAGCAGCCGCGATTGCTTGATCGCGAAATCGCTGTTGGAGAGCGCCAGCGCCTGCTGCGGGATGACGCTGCTGTTCCGCTGATAGCATTCGATGACCGAGGCGGCGTCGAACAGCTTCAGAAACTCCATCTGCTTTTCCTGCGCGTGGCGGAAATACAAACTCCGCCGAGGCACGATCAATCCCTGCCGATGGTCGATGTCCGGTCCACCCATCGCGAGGTCCAGGCGTCCGGCCAGATGGAGAACCGAGTCGCGGACGACTTCGGCCTCCATCCGTTTCGACGGCATTCTCCAGTAGTACACGTTGTCCCGGTCGATGGCGGCGTTTTCCGGATCGGTCGTCGATGCCTGGCGGTAGGTCGCGCTGGTGACGATCAGCCGGTGCACGGCCTTGATGCTCCACCCCTGCTCCACGAATTCCGCTCCCAACCAGTCGAGCAGCGCGGGATGCGTGGGGGGAGCGGCATTGCCGCCGAAATCGAAGATGCGGGGCACGAGCGCCTGGCCGAAGTGACGGTGCCACATGTGATTCACCGCCACGCGCGCCGTCAGCGGGTTTTCGCGATCGGCGATCCATCGCGCCAGCGCGAGGCGGCGGCCGCTGCTTTCCTTCGGATAGCTCGTGACCGCGCGCGGCTTGTACTCGGTGGTCGCCTCCTCCTCCGCCTTCGCCTCGGCGTCAGCCAGCGCCTTCTCGAGCGCCGTCACCCGCTTGGCCAGCGGTTCGCGAGCCTTCTCGGCAGCGGCTTCGTGGGCCTGGTGGGCGACGAGCAGGTTCTTCCGCGCTTCGATCAGGGCCTGTTTCCGTTGGGCTCCCGCCGCCTCGATCGCGGCGGCCTTCCACTCGTCCGAGTCCTTCCGCTGCGCGTCGTCCAACGCTTCGGCCCGAAGTACCGCCGCCAATGCCTCGTGCCGCGCGTCCGCCAGTTCGATTTCCACGTCGGCGACGGCGATTTCGGTTTCCTTGGCGGCCTTTTCGCGTTTCTCTCGCGCGGCTTCGCGGCCTCGCTCGGACTGCGCCAGCAATCCCGCGACGACGAAATCCCGTTTCTCGGGGGCGAAGGCCGATGCAGGCAGACTCACCGGGGTGATTTCGGGCAGCCGGCCCCCCAAGGCACGCGGCACCCCCGGCGGAATCGAAGCGGTCTTGTCGGGTTCCGCCGTGTCTCCTCGAATGAACAGGTATGTCGGAGCCTCGGGAGCGCCGTCGAAGGCGCGCGCCAGCCCGTCCTTCGCGAGGTCGATCTCCCCCGGCACGTGGTCGATCCGCACCTGATGCGGCTCGAAGAATGCCCGCACCTGATAATACTCCTCCTGGCTGATCGGATCGTACATGTGATCGTGGCACCGGGCGCAGCCGATCGTCAGGCCCAGAAACCCCTGGAACGTGTGGTCCACGGTGTCCTGCAGCCCCTTGTCGCGGTAGTGGCGGTTGTAGTTGCGGACCAGATAGCCGGTCGCACGCAGCACGTCGGGATCGTCCGGGGCGACCTCGTCGCCGGCGAGCATCTCGACGATCATGCGATCGTAGCCCTTGTCCTCGTTGAGCGACTCGACGATCCAGTCTCGCCACCGCCAGACGTGCGGCTGGCTGCTGCGGACTTCCTGCTGATAGCCGTACCAATCGCTGTAACGCCAGACGTCCATCCAGTGACGCCCCCAGCGCTCGCCGTGACGCGGGCTGTCGAGCAGCCGGTCGACCAGCGATTCATACCAGCCCGGCGACGTGTCGCCGAGCGCCGCGGTCAACTCCTCGCGCGTCGGCGGAAGTCCGATCAAGTCGAGATACAATCGCCGCACGAGGATCGACCGGGGCGCTTCCGGCCGCGGCTTGAGTGTGTGCTTCTCGTGCTCGGCGGCGATGAAGGCGTCGATCGGGTTCCGCACCCAGGCGGCATTGCCGACTTGCGGCACGGGCGGCCGCTCGACGACCTCGAACGGCCTCCAAGGATAGTCCTTCCTCGCGCGAAACTCTCGTAGCGAATGTCGCGTTCGCCTCAATTCGTCGGCGGCGAGCGCGACGCCCGGCTCACCCGGATTGCGGCCGCTCAACAACTCGAGCAGATTGGCCACGCCGTCGCCGTCGCTATCCTCATCGGCGATTTCTTCGATGCGCGAAACGATGTCGGCCGGCTTGCCGGCTTCCGTCAGTGAATCCTTCAGTTCCTTCAACCGGACGCCGAACAGGTTGTGCGGCTTGCCTTCCGCGCGGGTTTCTTCCGAAGCCGGCAAATGGCAAGTTCGGCAATCGTTGAGGTCGTTCGCGAGAAACGGGCCGAAATGATCGGCCAGCGCTTTGCGGTAGGGAGGCCGCGCCTGGGCCAGCGACGCCGCTCCAAACAGCGCCAGCAGAGAAACGATCGTCAGCCGTCGAAGCATGGCGAGACTTTCGCGTCCACAAGGTCCAACGATTACGACGTCCATCGGCGCCGAGTCTGCCGGACAGGCGCTCGAAACCGAATCGGTTCGATAAATCATCTCCGATGATATCAACGACCATGAATGCGTCAAGTGCTTCCAAGCCGACCGGTCGAAAGCTCTTGACGTCCGCGCGACGGCGGTCTTGCGTTCCTTCGAGTCCGTGGAGCTTGATCGGCCGGATCGCGCCCGGTTCCGCCCCTCGTTGCGATCCGTGCGACCGGACTCGTCGGCTTGAGCGGGCGGGCGGGATGCGCGGCGACGGTGATGTTTCGCAACCGCAGCGTTTTTCCGCCACGCCGCGCCCCGTTTCATAAGCTACGTTTCCCGAGACGCCCCGGTTGCGCGTGCGGCGCGGATGCCGCCGCGTTCCCAGTCTCCCCAACTGCACGATCGCCCTGAAGGAGTCGTTCGCTCGATGGCCCCCGTCAAATCCCTCCCCTCGCGGTTCTCCCGCGCCGGCGACAACGGCGCCGCCGATTTCGAAGAGCTCAAGCGGTTGATCCACGGCAAGCTCGTGGACAAGCTCGACTTGACTCGCCTGGGCGACCTCGACGGCGAGACGCTCCGCCGCGAAATTCGCCTCGTCGTCGAGCACCTGTGCGACACCGAGAACCCGTTGCTCAACCGCTCGGAGCGCGAGCGGCTGATCGAAGAGGTGCTGGACGAGACGTTCGGCTTCGGCCCGCTCGAAGCGCTGCTCAAGGAAGACGGCGTGGCCGACATCATGATCAACGGGCCCAAGCACGTGTTCGTCGAGAAGAGCGGCCGCATCCTGCGGTCGAACGTCACGTTCCGCGACGACGACCACCTGATGCAGATCATCGACCGCATCGTGTCGAAAGTCGGCCGCCGGATCGACGAGACCTCGCCGATGTGCGACGCCCGGTTGCCGGACGGCTCCCGCGTGAACGCGATCATTCCGCCCTTGGCGCTCGACGGGCCTTCGATGACCATTCGGCGGTTCGGGTCGAACCCGCTGACGCTCGAGGACCTGCTCCGCTTCGGCGCCTTCACCCCCGAGATGGTGATGTTGCTGGAAGGGGCGACCAAGGCCCGCTTGAACATGGTCATCAGCGGCGGCACCGGCTCCGGCAAGACGACCCTGCTCAACACCCTGTCGAGCTTCATTCCCAACGACCAGCGGCTGATCACGATCGAGGACGCGGCCGAACTCCAGTTGCAGCAGGAGCACGTGCTGCGGCTCGAGACCCGGCCGGCGAACATCGAAGGCAAGGGGATGGTCTCCGCGACCGACCTCGTCCGCAACGCGCTCCGCATGCGGCCGGACCGGATCATCATCGGCGAATGCCGCGGCCCGGAGACGATGGACATGCTCCAGGCGATGAACACCGGCCACGAGGGCTCGCTCACCACGATCCACTCCAACACGCCCCGCGACGCCGTCTCCCGCATCGAGACGATGATCAGCATGGGGGGCTATGAGCTGCCGATGAAGGCGATCCGCCACCAGTTCTCCTCGGCGGTGGACATGATCATCCAGGTGAACCGCCTGCAGGGCGGGCCGCGCAAGGTCACGCACATCACCGAGGTGCTGAACATGGAGCAGGATACCGTGATCATGCAGGACATTTTCCTGTTCGTGCAGGACGGGATCGACGAGAACGGGCGGGCCTACGGGCATTTCGAAGCCACCGGCGTCCGTCCCGCGTGCATGCACCGGCTGGAGCAGGCGGGCGTGCGGCTCCCGGCCAACCTGTTCGCGGCGCGGGTGATGGGACGCTGACGCGAGTGACGAGTGCGGAATGCGGAGTGTGGAATTCGGAATGCTGAATACGAGTACTCGACCCTCGACCCTCTCAACTCTCAACTCGTAACTCCCGCGCCCATGAGTCCCGTCATCATCATTTCGATCGCCGCCTTTCTGGGAGTGGCCGCGCTGGTCGGCGCGGTCGCGTTCCTGATGCGCGATTTCGGCGCCACCTCGACCGAGGACCGGCTCGACGTGCTGACCGGCCACAGGGCGGCCGGCGAATCGAGCATCGTCAAGGAGGAGATCCTCCGCGAAGGGCTGCAAGGGGTGGCCGGGCTGTTCGGCGGATTGGCCGGGCGGCTCGGCAAGCTGAGCCTGCTGTTCGAGCAGGCGGACTCGCCTCTCAAGCCGGAGTCCTTCTTCGGCCTGACCGCCGCCTGCGCGGCGCTGGGGGTTGCGGGAGCATGGGTGGCCCGCTCGCCGGCCCCGCTGTTCCCGGTGGCCGGATTGATCGGATCGTCGCTGCCGCTGTTGTGGCTGCTGTGGCGGCGGCACTCGCGGTTCAAGAAGTTCGCGCAGCAGCTTCCCGACGCGCTGGAACTGGTGGCCCGCGCCCTGCGGTCCGGTCACAGCCTTGCGTCCGGTCTGCATGTCGTCGTCGACGAGATGCCGGTCCCCATCTCGGAGGAATTCGGCATCGCCTACGAGGAGCAGAACCTGGGCATCCCGATCGAGAGCGCGCTGAAGGGGATGGTCGGCCGCATGCCGAACATGGACCTCAAGCTGTTCGTCACCGCCGTCGCGATCCAGCGGCAGGCCGGGGGCGACATGGCCGAGATCCTCGACAAGATCAGCTACATCATCCGCGAGCGGTTCAAGATCATGGGCCAGGTGCAGGCGCTCACGGGGGAAGGGCGGATCAGCGGCGTGGTGCTCATGGGATTGCCGATCGCCCTGTTCTTCGCCGTCTATCACCTGAATCCCGAGTACGTGATGCTGCTGTTCACGGACGCCCTGGGCCGCAAGATGATCGCCGTGGCCGCCGTGCTGCAGGTGCTCGGGGCGGTGGCGATCAAGAAGATCGTGAATATCAAGATTTAGTGGGGAGTGCGGAGTTCGGAGTGCGGAGTGTGGAACTCACTCCGCACTCCGAACTCCGCACTTGCCGACCACCCTCTGTCCACCATCCACTGTCCACTGAATTTCGACCATGGACTTCGCGCAACTCCTCCCCTGGGCGATCTTCGGCGGAATCACCGTTCTGTTGTGGTTCGCCTTCGGCCACTTCACCGCGTCCACATCGCGGGCGGCGGAGCGGCTGGACGAGCTGCGCGACCCCCGGCTGCGGAACCGCGAGGCGAAGGAGAAGCAGACGGGCATGGGGGCCATGCTCTCGATGGCCGCCCCTACCCTCTCCAAGGTCGTCCAACCCAAGACCGAGCTCGAGCAGAGCGCGCTCAAGGTCCGCCTCGCCAATGCCGGCTTCCAGTCCCCCAACGCCCCGCAGATCTTTCTCGCGCTGAAAGTCGCGCTGCTGATCGCGGGGGTCGTGATCGGCGGCGGGATCGGGCTCGGCTCGTGGGGCATCACCCAGAAAGGGCTCACCTCCACGATCCTCGGCGGCGGGCTCGGATTTTATCTGCCGGAGATCGTCGTGTTCTTCATCCGCAGATCGCGGCAGGAGAAGATCTTCCTCCAGCTTCCCGACGCCCTCGACCTGCTCGTGGTCTGCGTCGAGGCCGGTCTCGGACTCGACGCCGGCATGCGCCGCGTCTCGGAAGAGCTGGAGGACGCGGCGCCGGAAGTCTGCTCGGAATTCTCCAAGGCCAACCTCCAGTTGCAGATGGGCCGCCCGCGCCGTGAAGTCCTGCACGACCTCGGCATCCGCACCGGCGTGGACGACATGAAGGCCCTCTCCGCGATCCTGATTCAGGCGGACAAGTTCGGCTCGTCGATCGCCCAGGCGCTCCGCGTGCAGTCCGACACGATGCGCATCAAACGCCGCCAGCTCGCCGAGGAACGCGCCCAGAAGACCGCCGTGAAGATGATCTTCCCGCTGGTGCTGTTCATCTTCCCGGGGATCTTCGTGGTGCTGGTCGGCCCGGCCGCGATCATGATGATCAACGGCCTGTTGACCGACTGAGACCCGATTCCGGCCCATTGACCCTGCGGCGCGGCCGCTCGATAATCGAGCCGGCTGGTCCGGCGGTGCAGCACGCCCCGAGCGGGCCGATGCCGAGGGTCGTCATGTCCGGCTGGCTTGCCAAAGCGCCCTTTCTGTCGCGGCCCGCGGCCGGTCCGCCGGGTCCCTATTCGCTGACGTGCGGCTGCGGACAACTCGTCGAGGGAATGCGAACGGCCGTCGCGCAGGACGTCGCTTGCCCCGTGTGCGGCGCGCGGTTGTACGTGTTGCCGCGAAGCGTTTATCCTCCCGCCGGCGGCGCTCCGGCGCGGCCGGCGCCCCCCGACCGGACGACGCATCGGGAAAAACGGGAACGGGGCGGGGTGGTCGAACCGCCCGCCCGCGGGGCGGGGCGCGCCGTGCGGCGAACGCTGTCGTCGTGGAAGGACCGCACGGGCGACGCCGTCGCCCGGGCCCGCCGCCGCGGACGAGAGCTCGCCGCCGAGCGCAGCGGCGCGGCACGCCGCGCCGTTACGCCGTTCCGGCTCGTCGTGCTCGCGGTGGCGGGCGTCCTGGTCGTCACCGGTTGGTGGATGTGGCGGCAGCGCGCCCTCGAGCGGGCGGAGGCGACGCTTCGCGAGTCCCTGCAACGGGGAACAGCGGCGCTCGCCGCGCGGGAGTTTCCGGCTGCCGCGCGCGAGTACGCGGCCGCCGCGGGCGCGCTCGACGTGCTGGGGCGGGACGACTCGTTCGCGGGGGACGTGCGGCAGGCGAGCCGCCAATTGAGTGCGATGGACAACCTGCTGTCGGTCCCGCTCGAAGAGGCGCTGGCGGACTTGCGGGGCGCGCCGCCCGACAACGGATTCGCCATTCCACTGCAGCATTCCGAACGCTGGCTGGTGTTCGACACGTTCGTTCGTCGAGTCGCCGGGCCCGACGAGGACGCCTGCGAAATCGACTATCCGCTCGCGATCGACGGCTTGCCGGTCGTCTGGATCGCGCGCCCGCCGGCATTTGCGGGGCTCGACATCGGCGACGGGCCGCAGCCCGCGATCTTCGCGGCGCGATTGGCGAGCGCGCGGGACAGCGATCGCGGTCCCGCGCGGCTGTTCGTCGAATTGGACGCGGCGAGCTTGTTCCTGTGGACCAATGCGGATTACCTGGCCCACCTGGGAATCCTGCCGGACGCGCGCGTGGAGGCGATTCTCGAGGCCCAGGCCCGCGTCGTGGGAGGCGGACGATGAGGCGCATCATGTTCGCGATCGTTGCGCTCGCGGGCTTCACTGCGGGCACGCTCGCCGCCGAGCCGGAGAAAGCCGAACTGCCGCCGCTGCGCTCCATCCCGGAACTGGCGCAGCTCGACGAGGCGACCTTCAAGCGGTGGACCGCGCTGGAGTTGCCATTGCGGATCGAAGGCCGCTACTCGGCCTTCACACCGGGGCTGGTGCGGATGGCGGGCTTCGATCTCGCGTTCGTCCCGAAGGGAGGCGCCGAACTGGCCCGCCCGGAGGGACGGGGCCGGACCGTCGAATTCACCGGCCGCTTCGCGCTCCGCGACGAGCGGCGGGTGTTCGTCGTGGAAAAGCTGCGGGCCCTGCCGGACGACGGGGACGTCTACGTCGCCCGCCGCGCCGCGATCGACCCGACGGTCCCGGCGGAGTGGTACGCGCTGGGACGGTGGGCGGTCGAGCGCGGCCGCTTTTACGAGGACGAGGAACTGGCGGGATCCGGAGCCGGCGCGCTCCTCTCGGGCTTCGCGCTCGAACGCGAGCGGGTCGCGACGAGCGATGCGGCGGGCCTGCGGCGGCTCGCTGGGCGGGCGGCGAGCCTTGGCTTGCCGCCCAGCGTCGGGGAAGAGTTGCTGCACGAAGCCTGGCTCGCGGAGTGGGAGCCCGCCCGCAAGGCGAAGGACGGTTCGCTGGCACGACTGGCGGACCGGCTGGCAAGCGAGCTGCCGGGCGCGTCGGCGCCCTTGCCGGCGCCGCAGCCGAAACTCCGCGACGAGTATCTCGCCGATCCCCGCCGGACGTATTCGGCCGCCGACGCCGAAACGCGGCCGAAGCTGCACCGCATTCTCTACGCCGAGGTGAGGCTCGAAGACCTGCGGAGGCAGGTCGCCCCGGACGCCGCCAACGGCTTCCACATCGCCGACCGCATCGACGCCTGGGTCCCCGAGCAGCACGAACTGGCCGAGGCGCTCCGCGAGCGCGAGATCGCGGGCGAGTTGGGCCGGCTGGAAGACCTCGACCAATCGGCGATGCTCGCGCTGGCGCGGAAGATCCGCCTGCGGAACGAGCCGGACCGGGCCCGGCAGACGATCGCCCGCTGGCTGGCGTTCGCCGAGGAGCGCGGCCGCCGGGAAGGTCCGGCCGGGCTGGTCCGCGTCGCCGATCAGTACCGCAACTTGCTGGAAGACGAGGAGCAGCAGTTGGAGCTGCTCGTCGAGGCGCACCGCGCCAGCGGCCATGCGGAAGACATCGGCCTGCGTCTGGCGGAACTGGGCTATCGCTTCCGCGGCGGCCGCTGGGCCCGCGACGAACCGGAACCGCCGGCGACGCAGCGGGCGCCCATCGACGCCGCGATCCTCGAGGGGCGGGTGACGACCGGCATGACGCCGGCGCAGGTGCGGCTCGCCTGGCGCGCTCCGGATACGGTGGTCCGGCTGGCGACGGCGGGGACGGTGACCGAAATCTGGAGCTTCACCGAACCGGGCCGCCCCACCACGGCGGTCCACTTCCGCCGCGGCGCGCAGCAGCGGCCCGAGGCCGCCCGGGCGGTGCGAGTGAATGAAGTCAGGCCGTAGATCCAAAAGGAACCGATGGATTGCCCGTAGCTGAATTCGCAAGAATTCAGCCGGTTCGGGCGGAACCGTCCCCGCCGGGCTCACGCCGCTTCCGCCGCTTCCTCCTCCTCGTCGTCGTAGACGAGGTAATAGATGGCGTTGATCGCCTCGTCGAGGCAGGCCTGAATGTTCTCGCTCGCGACCGTGTCGTACAGCGACTCGAGCGCATCGACGACGCGGTCGACCTCGTCGCTGCTGATTTCCTCGTACTCGTCGGAAAGCTCGCTCCCCTCCGCGTCGAGGATCTCGATGTCCTGGACCGCGAACTGCGGATCGTCGAATGATTCGTCGGCCACGGCTGGTCTCCGGGAAAGCACGATGATTCACAGGCTCCGACTCTTGCTATATCGGACGCGCGCACGCCGGCCATGAAGAGCGGAAGCGGGCGGGCCGATTGTCGGCGCGGCGGCGACTCTGCCGGCTGGGAAATCCGTGCCGCCTGGGGCCGCCCGCGCTCCTCCTCAGCCCCGCGGAGGCACGCCGAGCGATTTCCCGCCGTCGATCGCGATCGCCGTCCCCGTCACCATCGCGGCCGCGTCGCCGGCGAGGTACAGGATCGCCTCGGCGACTTCCTCGGGAGAGATCATCCGGTCCCAGGCGGCGGCGAGCGGACTGGCGGCGATGTACTTGCGGACTTCGGCCGCGGGGTCGTCCGCCTGGTCGAGGTCGGCGTTCATCATCCCCGTGTCCCGCACCGGGCCGGGGCAGACGCAGTTCACGCGGATCCGGTCCCGCGCGTGGCACAGGGCGAGGCTCTTCGTCAGCGCCACGAGGGCCATCTTGCTGATCGAGTACACCGGATCGTGCGCCCGAGGCAACAGCCCGGCGTTGCTCGCCGTGTTGACGATCGATCCGCCGGAAGGCTGCCCCTGCATGTGGCGGATGGCGTGCTTCGAGCCGAAGAAGGGGCCTTTGAGGTTCGTGTCGAGGCAGGCGGACCAGTCCTCCTCGGTGACGTCGCCGATCTGCTTGACCATTCCAATGCCGGCGTTGTTGACGAGAACGTCGAGCCGCCCCGCCTGCGCGGCCGCCCCGTCGATCAGCGCCCGCAGGTCGGCCTCGCGGCGGACGTCGCAGGTTCGCATGGCGATGCCCGCCCGGCGGAACTGCTCGGCGGTCTCGGCGGGGAACCGCAGGTCCCCGACGAACACGCGGGCGCCGCAACGGCTCAACCGGAGCGCGGTCGCCCGGCCGATCCCGTCGCCGCCCCCGGTCACGACGGCGGCCCG
>JBBDNU010000201.1:4485-11902 GCA_040877365.1 Planctomycetales bacterium | reverse complement strand
TCGGACACGGTGGTCGCGGCGATCAACGCCGAGTTGCGGCAGGGCTGGTCCGACAACGAGATCGAGCCGTCGCCGGTGGCGAGCGATGCGGAGTGGGTTCGCCGCGTGTATCTCGACCTGGCCGGGCACATCCCCTCGGCCGACGAGGTCGAGCAGTTCACGGCGGACAAGGATCCGGCCAAGCGCTCGAAGCTCATCGAGCGGCTGCTCGACAGTCCCGACTACGTGCGGAACTTCACGGCGGTGTGGACGAACCTCTCGATCGGCCGCCAGACGCCGGCCCGCGTGAGCCGCGACGGCATGGAGAAGTTCTACCGCGAAGCGTTCGGGCGGAACCGTCCGTGGAACGACGTGGTGTACGACCTCGTCTCGGCGGAAGGCCACTACGAGCGGAACGGTGCGGTCAACTTCCTGCTCGCCCAGTTGCAGATGAACGACGAAGCGGTGCAGGCGACCGCCAAGACCACGCGGCTGTTCCTGGGGATCCAGGTGCAGTGCACCCAGTGCCACGACCATCCGTTCAACGATTGGAAGCAGGACCAGTTCTGGCAGTTCAACAGCTTCTTCCGGCAGATGGCGAAGGTCGACCACCGCAAGTACGACCCGCAGTCGGGCCGGATGGTGGACGACTTCTCGGAGTTGGTCGATCGGGACTTCACCGGGCCGGTCTACTTCGAGAAGCGGAGCGGCGAAATGCGGGTCGCTTATCCGCAGTACGAGGGTCAGAAGGTCGATCCCGGCCTGTCGACCGATCGCCGGGCCGAGTTCGCGAAACTGATCGTGCAGGGAGACAAGCCGCTGCTCGCCCAGGCGATGGTCAACCGCATGTGGGGGCACTTCTTCGGTTACGGCTTCACCAAGCCGGTGGACGACATCGGCCCGCACAACCCCCCCTCGCACCCGCAACTGCTCGAGCAACTCAGCGGGGAATTCGTCAAGAGCCGTTACGACGTGAAGCAGCTCATCCGCTGGATCGTCAACAGCGAGGCGTACAACCTGACGAGCCGCGTCGGCCCGAAGAACGAAAACGACAATCCGGCGGCGGGCGAGATCGCCCAGTTCAGCCACATGTACGTCAAGCAGATGCAGGCGGAGCAACTGTTCGACTCGCTGGTGGTCGCCACCGAGGCGCACAAGTCCGGCCGCACGAGCTGGGAGGAGGCGGAGCGGCAGCGCCGAGCGTGGATGCAGCAGTTCGTGATCGCCTTCGACACCGACGAGGCGGACGAGGCGACCACGTTCAACGGCACGATCCCCCAGGCGCTGATGATGATGAACGGCGAACTGGTCAAGAACGCGACCAGCCTCAAGCCCGGCAGCTACCTGCACCGCACGCTGAGCGATCCCGGGACCGACGCCGCCAAGGTGCGGCGGCTGTACCTCACGACCCTCAGCCGCGAACCGACCCGCACGGAGGAGGCGGCGACCACGCGCCTGCTCCGGCCGATTCGCGATCCGAACGAGAAGCTCGCGCTGTACCAGGACCTGTTCTGGGCCTTGTTGAACTCCAACGAGTTCATCTTCAACCACTGATCGGCCTGTAGGGTGGGCTGTGCCCACCAAACCTGGACGGAGATCCAACAACTGGTGGGCACAGCCCACCCTACATTCGTCGTGCGGACTTCAGTCCGCACACCACCTTGGCTCGTACGGACTGAAGTCCGTACTACTGGAGATCGAAATGAACCTGGAAGTCCCCCGCGGCATGAACCGCCGCCACTTCATGCGGCACCTCGCGACGAGCGCGGCGACGGTCCCCACCCTGCAGTTCCTGTCGCACTTCCAGGCCCACGCCGCCGAGGTGCAGAAGAACCAGAAGGCGTGCATCCTGATGTGGATGAGCGGCGGCCCGCCGACCATCGACATCTGGGACCTCAAGCCGAACTCCAAGAACGGCGGAGAGTTCAAGCCGATCGACACCGCCGCCCCGGGCGTGCAAATCGGCGAGCTGATGAGCGAGACCGCCAAGGTCATGGACAGCCTCTCGCTGGTCCGCTCGATGAGCACCCGCGAGGCGGACCACGGCCGCGGCCGCTACTACATGCACACCTCGTTCGTCCCGAACCCGACCGTGGTGCACCCCACCTTCGGCTCGGTGGTGAGCTACGAACTGGGGACGAAGCGGAAGGAACTGGAGATTCCGGCGTTCGTGTCGATCGGCGGCGGCTCGGGCAGCCCCGGCTTCCTCGGCATGGCGCACGCCCCGTTCGTCGTCGGGACCGACGGCCGCATCCGCAACGCCGACATGGGCGACGGCCAGGACCGCCTGAGCCAGCGGCTCGCGCTGCTGGGGGTCGTCGAGGACAGCTTCGTCTCCTCGAAGCGCGGCGAGTCTCCCGCGGCCCACAAGGAGGTCTATCAAAGCGCCGTCAACCTCATGACGTCCGCGCAGATGCAGGCCTTCAAGGTCGATCAGGAACAGCCGGAGACCATCCAGAAATACGGCGCGACCGGCTTCGGCCGCGGCCTGCTGATGGCCCGCCGGCTGGTGGAGACCGGCGTGCCGTTCGTCGAGGTCGATCTCGGCGGGTGGGACCTGCACGGCGGGGTGTTCAACGCCCAGCGGAACATGCTCCCGCCGATGGACCAGGCGATCGCCGCGCTCACCGGCGACCTCAAGGACCGCGGGATGCTGGACAACGTCGTCCTCGTCTGGATGGGCGAGTTCGGCCGCACGCCGCGGATCAACCAGAACGTCGGCCGCGACCATTGGGCGGCGAGCTGGAGCGTGATGCTCGGCGGCGGCGGCCTGAAGAACGGCCAGGCCGTGGGCGCGACCGACGCGGACGGCACGAGCGTCGTCGGCAAGAGCTACCTCCCCGGCGACGTCTGGGCGACCGTCGCCCACGCCCTCGGGATCCCGCTCGACACCGTGCACACCTCGAAGCGCGGCCGGCCGATGCGCCTGGCGAACGGCGGCATGCCCATCAAGGAGCTGATCGGCTGAGGTGATTTCCAAGCCCCGGCTTTCCCGTGGGAAGCCGGGGTTCTCGTTGAAAGATAAGCTGGAGTACAGCCTTTTCCGCCGTCTGCGACATGAGCGAACAGCCCATTCAGCACGATCGCGGCGAAGCCGCCGCCGGCCGCGGCGAAGAATTCGTCCAGCTCTTCACCCGGCACCAGCGGCGGTTGTACCTCTACGTGTTGGCGCAGGTGGGGGACCCGGTCGAGGCGGAGGAGATCCTCCAGGAGACCAACATCGTCATCTGGAGCAAATTCGACCAGTTCGAGACCGGCACCAACTTTCACGCCTGGGCCTGCCGCATCGCCACCTACGAGGTGCTCAAGCACCGCGAGCGGAAGCGGCGGGACAAGTTGTATTTCAGCGACGAGTTCATTCAGGCCGTCGCGGCGGAAGGCCGGTTCGATTCGGACCAGTCCGATCTCCGCCGCCTGGCCCTCATCGATTGCCTCAAGAAGCTCCGCAAGCGGGACCGGGAGCTGGTCCGGCGGCGATACGCCCCGGGTGAAAGCGGCAAGAGCATCGCCGAGACGCTCGGCCGGCCCGTGAATTCGGTTTACCAGTCGCTCGGCCGGATTCGCCGGACGCTGCTGGAGTGCATCACGCGCCGCGTGGCGGCGGCGGAGGCGGGCCCATGAATCTCCGCAACGAACCGCGCAACGGCCAGCTCGACGAGCTGCGCGAGTTGCTCGAAGCGCTGTGCGAGCAACGGCTCGACCGCGCGCAAGCCGCCCGCCTCGAGCGGCTCGTGCTCGCCGACTCCGCCGCCCGCAAGCTCTACCTCGACTACATCGAGCTGCACGGCAGCTTGTACTGGGACGCCGCGACGACCGACGAGATGCGCGACGACCGCCTCGGCGACGCGCTCGCCGAGCGGGCGGCGCGCCTCCCGTTCCCGCTCGGGAGGAACTCCGATCGAGAAGGCGCGGCCCGCGCCGCGATCATCGCCTTCGGCCCTGGCAGGCCCGTGCGATGGCGGAGCATCGCGTCGGCCGCGCTCTCGATTTGCCTGCTGCTCGCGATCGGGCTCGTCTCGTGGACCGTCTTCGGCCCGCGCGAAGTGGACGCCCCGCGGATCGCCGATCGACCGGCGCCTCCGATCGCGCCGGATCGGGCGACGAACATCGAAGGACAACCGCGGCCTTCGAACGGGGCCGCCGCCGGCCCGTCGTCCGTCGCGGAGCGCCGCACGCCGCCCTCCCCGCCCCCATTGCCGATCGCGAACCGGGAAGTTCCCGCGGACGACCGCCCGGCGCCCCACGCTGCTCCCGCCGCGGTCGCTGCCGCTTCCGAGACGGTCCCGCCCGGCGGCTCCTCCGCCGAGACGGTCGTGGCGTTCATCGACGGGCAGTTGCAGTCCGCCTGGGACGCCGCCGAGATCGCCCCCTCGCCGATCGCCGACGATGCGGAATGGGTCCGCCGGGCGCATCTCGATCTCGTCGGTCACATTCCGCCGGTCGAGGAGGTCGAGCGGTTCCTGGCGGACTCCGGCTCCGACAAGCGGGCCCGGCTCGTCGAGCGGCTGCTCGACCATCCCGACTACGTCCGCCACTGGAGCACCGTCTGGACGAACCTGCTGGTAGGCCGCACGCAGGCCCGCGACGTGGATCGCGACGGGCTCGAGCGGTTCCTGCGGCAGGGATTCGCCCGCAATCGGCCGTGGAGCGAACTGGTCGCCGAGATGGTCTCCGCCGAGGGAAGCCCGGAGGAGAACGGGGCCGCCGGGTTCCTCCTGGCGCACCTCAATAACGAGGCGGTCCCAGCGACGGCGGTCACGGCCCGCGTGTTTCTCGGCGCGCAGGTGCAATGCACCCAATGCCACGATCATCCCTTCAACGACTGGCAGCAGGGCCGGTTCTGGGACTTGAACAGCTTCTTTCAGCAGACGGCCGCGGTGGACGTGCCGGGCGGGAAGTCCCGTAAATTGGTCACGCGGCCGGTCGACGGGCCGCTGTACTACGAAAACCGCCAAGGACTGATGCGGGTCGCGTTCCCGCGGTTCGAGGGGGAGCGGGTCGATCCCGGCCCGGAGACCGACCGCCGCGCCGCGCTCGCGCGGCTGATGCTGGAAGGGGACAAGCCGCAGCTCGCCGAGGCGTACGTGAATCGCCTGTGGGCGCAGTTCTTCGGCCACGGCTTCACCACTCCCGTGGACGACATGGGTCCGCACAACCCCCCCACGCACCCGGAGCTGCTCGACCGGCTGGCGCGGGAGTTCGTCGCGAGCGGCTACGACACCAAGCAGCTCGTCCGCTGGATCTGCGGTTCGCGGGCCTACCAGGCGACAAGCCGCCCCGGCCCGGCGAACGCCGCGGACGATCCCGAGCGGGGGGGGCCGCCGCTGTTCAGCCGGATGTACGTCCGGCCGCTGACTCCCGAGCAGGTGTACGATTCGCTGACGGTCGCCACGCAGCCCCGCGTCGCTGGCGGCCCCGACTGGCGGGAGGCGCACCGCCGCCGCGCGTGGCTCGAGCAGTTCGTCCATGCCTACGGCACCGAGGAGAACGATGAGGCGGCGAGCTTCGCCGGCACTGTCCCGCAGGCGCTGATGCTGATGAACGGCGAATTGACGGCGAGCGCCGTCACCGCCGAGCGGGGCACGTTCCTGCACGAGGTGCTCGCCGAGCCATCCAGCGAAGCGGAGAAGATCCGCAAGCTGTGCCTGGCGGCGCTCTCCCGCCATCCCACGCCGCAGGAGCTGACGGCGATCCGCCGGCTGCTGCGGCCGGACCCCCGCGCCGCCGACCGCCGCGTCGCGGCGACAAAGGGGTACGAAGACCTGTTCTGGGCGCTGTTGAACTCGAGCGAGTTCGCCCACGTGCACTGAGCTCAGCGCCGCTCGGCGAGCCGTCGTTCGATCCGCGCGCGGTCGATCTCGTCCGGATCGCACTCGGCGAGCGCCCGTTCCAAGACCAGGATGGCCTCGCCGGTCTCGCCCCGCTCGAACAGCGCGTCGGCGAGTTGATACTGCACGACCGCCAGCCCCGGCGACACCCGCGCCGCCTGTCGCCACAGCGCGACGCCGTCCCGCCACACCGGCAGGTGCCGTTGCGTGGCGAGCGCGCAGGCGACGACCGCCACGGCGACGATGGCTCCCCTCCCTCTCAGGGAGGGGTTGGGGGAGGGTGGTCCGCGGCGCGGCGAGCGAAGACCCTCCCCCGGCCCCTCCCTGGAAGGGAGGGGGGTCCCCGCCGGCGATTCGCCGGGACTGCGCAAAGCCTCCAGCGCCGGCCACGCCGTCCCCCACCGCACCGCCGCCGCGAACAGGCCGAACGCCGTGATCGACGGCAGGTACAGGTATCGGTCGTTCATCAGCGTGGTGATCGGGATCAGGTTCAGCACCGGCAGCAGGAACAACAGGGCCGCCAACGCGGCGAACGGCACGAGCGGCGAACGCCTTCGCAGACGGAACAGGACCGCCGCCGCGACCCCCCAGCCCGCCGCCGCGAGCGCGGCCGTCCAGCCGATGCCCTGGGTCGGCACGTCGTACAGCACGCTCAGATCCACCGGCCAGAGGAGCAGCAGCACGTATTTCCACAGCACGATCGCATCGACGGCGAGAACGCGTCCGCGGCCGAGATCGAGATGGTCTCGCAGCCCCCCCAGCTCGGTCGTCTGCGCCCCGGCGGTGATCGCCAGGAAGCACAGGCACAGGCAGCCGGGAACGATCTGCCGGGAAAGCACCTCGGCGAACGGCCGCTTCCGCACGATCAGGTCGTAGGCCAGCACCACCGCGGGGACGACGACCGCGATCGCCTTGGTCAACAGCGCCGCCGCGAGGAACAGTAGGCCGATTCCCTCATCGCGGGGCGTGCGTTCGGGCCGCAACTGCCGGATCAGGCAGGCGAGGATGAAGGTGGCCGAGAGCAGCCCCTTCCGCGACGAGATCCACGCCACGGACTCGACCTGCACGGGATGCACGGCGAACAGCGCCGCCGTGGTCCAGGCGACGAACCGGTTCCCCGTCACCTGCCGCACGAGCGCCCACACGAGGACCGCGTTGAGCGCGTGCAGCACGACGTTCGTGAGGTGGTATCCGCCGGGCCACAGTCCCCACAGCGTGTGCTCGACGAGATGGCTCGCGAGCGTGAGCGGCGCGTAGTTGCGGACGTGGACCTCGGTCGCGAGCGACCACAGCCCCGCCGGCCGCCAGCTCTGCACGACCGGGTTCTCGACGACGTACCACGGGTCGTCCCAGTTGACGAACTCGAAGCCGACGCTCGGCCAGTAGAACAGCACGACGAGCGCCGCCAGCGCCGCCGGCGCGAGCCACCGCTGCGACGAGTTCCGCGAAGCCGCGCGATGGGCGCAGCGCGTCGGCTCGCGCGGCGCGGGCGACGATTCGGGTTCGACGATCGACTCGGGGGCGATTGGCATGTCGTGTGTCTCTGCCCTCGGCAACCATAGCTCACATCGGGCCCGACGACGTAGCCGACGCTGCCAGCGTCGGCGCTT
>JBBDNU010000201.1:0-4475 GCA_040877365.1 Planctomycetales bacterium | reverse complement strand
CGGCGACGTTCGATTCCCAACAGGGAGCGGCCAGCGTCTTTCCGGCCATGCGTCGGCGCTTTCACAGACGCTGGCAGCGTCCGCCACGGGGCCTTGCGGCCGCACGACCGGCGCGACCCGCGCGATCGCGCCCCTCGGGAAATCGCCGGGAGTTTTTCCGGCTTGTTCCTCGTTCGCGAGCTAGATTTGCAGGTGGGAACCCACCAGCCGGCTGACGCCGGCCGCTCGCCTACTCGCCTGCACGAAGAGGACGCATGGCCGGAAAGACGCTGGCCGCTCCCTGTTGGGAATCGAACGTCGCCGCGCACCTCGAACAGCGGCCCCCGCTCGCGACGCCCGCCAGCCGGCAGCTCGACCGGCTCGGCCAACTGCTCGCCGAGATCGCGCGGCCTGAGGCGCATCCCGCGCGGACGATCGTCGTCATGCCCGCCTACAACGCGGCCGAGACGCTCGAGCGCACCGTCCGCGACATCCCGCACGGCGTGGCCGACGAGATCATCCTCGTGGACGACGCCAGCCGGGACGATACCGTGAAGATCGCCCGCGGGCTCGGCCTCACCGTCGTCCAGCACCGCCGCAACATGGGCTACGGGGGCAACCAGAAGACGTGCTATCGGCACGCCCTCGACCGCGGGGCGGACTTCGTGGTGATGGTCCATCCCGACTACCAGTACGACAGCCGCGTGATCGAGCCGGCGGTGCGGTTCCTGCAGCTCGGCATCTGCGACGTGGTGGTCGGCTCGCGGATCCGCACGCGGCGGGAGACGCTCGACGGGGGGATGCCGGTCTACAAGTACGTCGCCAACCGGATCCTGACGACGATCGAGAACGTGGCTCTCGGCCAGAACCTGGGGGACTTCCACAGCGGGTTCCGGGCCTACAGCCGGCGGGTGCTGGAGACGGTCCCCTTCGACCGCAACTCGGACGATTTCGCGTTCGACAGCCAGTTCCTGGCGCAGGCGGTGCACTTCGGGTTCCGCATCGGCGACGTGCCGGTGCCGGTGCGATATTTCGAGGGGGCGTCGAGCATCGGCTTCCGCCGCAGCGTGAAGTACGGGTTCGAGACGCTGGCGGTGCTGGGGGACTTCTGGCTGCACCGGACGGGACTGCGCCGCTCGCGGCGGCTGTCGATCGCCGACGCCTGATCGCCGGCGGTCCGGGTCGAGCGCGACGCGCTCCCTGTCGGTCGCGGCGAAACGGTTGGCCGGTTGGCCGACGCGGGGCGGATTCGTTGGCGCGGTCCACGCTCGCCGCTTACACTGGTGTGTTCCGCGGCCCGCCGCCACGCTTGCGGTTTCGCGGCTCACACTCGCCTCCGGTCCGACAGGGCAAGCGCGCCGATGTTCGATCTTTCCGGGAGTCCCACGGGCCTCTATGCGGTCGTGCCGGTCCTCGTGGGTCCCCTGTCGACGCTGATCGCGCTGTTGCCCGCGATCCTGATGGCGGTCGGCGCGGCGCTGCTCTCGGCGCTCAAGCCTTCCGCGATGAAGAAGTTCGCCCTGCTGCTGTGGGCGCAGAAGCTCGCGGTGCTGGTGGTCGCCGCCGCCGGCGTCGGCGCCTGGTACGGCTGGGACTACGTGTTCGCCGGGCCGGTCGAAGACGTGTCGGTCGCGGAGAGCGACGCGGCCGACTGGACGATGTTCCGCGGCGGTCCGGAGCGCCGCGGGTACGTCCCCGGCGACGCGGAGGATCCGGGACAGGCGGGGCGCAACTGGGACTTCATCCGGGACGGGATCAAGACGTTCTACGCCTCCCCCGCCGTCGTGGGGAACCGCGTCTACATCACCTGCGCCGATTACGGCCCGCTCACCGACCGCGGGGCGATCTACGCCATCGACGCCGGGACCGGCAAGCTCGCCTGGGAATACAAGGCGGGGGGCTATCGCGCGACATTCTCTTCCCCGTCGGTCGCCGGCAAATACCTGGTGTGCGGCGAAGGGCTGCACTACACGCGGGACGCCCGGATCGTCTGCCTCGATCTCGAACGGAGCGAGAAAGAGCGGCGGGGCGCGCGGCTGTGGGAATATCGCACCGCCAGCCACGTCGAATCGTCCCCCTGCATCGCCAACGGCCGCGTCTATATCGGCGCGGGAGACGACGGCATCTACTGCATCGAGCTCGAGCCGGACGAACACGGCGCGCCGCGAGTCGTCTGGCACCTCGACGGCAAGGACTATCTCGATGCCGAATCGTCGCCGCTTGTGGCGGACGGCAAGGTGTATTTCGGACTCGGCGAAGGAGGCAAGGCGATCTGCTGCGTCGATGCCGGGACCGGCAAGGAACTCTGGCGGATCGCGACGCCTTATCCCGTGTTCGGTTGCCCGGCGGTCGCGGAGGGCCGGCTGTACATCGGCATGGGGAACGGCAACTTCGTCGAGACCGCCGAGCAGGTCCGCGACAAGAAGCTCGCGGCGCTCCGCGACGCCGGCCGTCCCCCCGAGGAGATCGCCCGCGAGCGGGACGCGCTCGGTCCGGTGGGCGAAGTCTGGGCGGTCGATCTCGCGACGCACGAGGTCGCCTGGAAGTTCGGCGTGTCGCGGACGGTGCTCGGCTCGGTCGCGATCGCCGGCGACCGGCTGTATTTCGGCTCGCGCGACGGGCACTTGTACTGCGTCTCGAAGGAGGGGGAAGAGATCCGAAAGTGGAACTCCCACGCGCCGATGGTCACTTCGCCCGCCGTCGCGAAGGAGCACGTGTACTTCGTCACCCAGGCCGGCATGCTGCACTGCCTCGATGTCGAGTCGCTCCAGCCGGTGTGGGAAATGCGGATCGACACCGGAGGGATGACCTTCAGCTCTCCGATCGTCGCGGACGGCCGCGTGTTCGTGGGAACTTCGCAGAACGGGTTCGTGTCGCTGGGCCAGCCGGGGCGACGCGAGTCCGACCCGGTCTGGGCGGGGCCACTCGGCGGACCGGGACGGTCGGGCTGGGACGGCTCCCTCGTGACCGAACGCGCCGCGTTCGCCTGGCGGTATCCCGCGCCTCCCCCGCGACGGAGCCGTGCTCCCGAGCCGGAAATCCCCGCGATCGCCGTGCCGCCGGCCTCGATCAAGAAGCGCATCGAGCGCGAAGTCGACGGAAACCGCGAGACCGTCGAGGCCGCGTTCGTCTACGTGGCGCTGCAGTACAAAGACCGGCAAGGGATCGCGGCGCTGCGACTCGCGGCGGACCGCGGCGCCGCCCCGGAGCTGGCATGGTTCCACGAGACGCCGCTCGCGGTCACGCGCTCTCCCGCCGCCACGGTGAGCGACGTCTATTGCGTGACGGGTGCGATCGGAGACAAGGGGCGGCAACTCCTCTGTCTGGACGCCGACAGCGGCGCGCCGCGCTGGCAGGTCGAGCTCGCGGACGACGCGCCGGGCCAGTTCACGCTGGCCGATGCGGGACTGCTGATCGCCGATGAATACCGGTCGCTGTCGTGCATCCCGTTCGCGGAATCGCAGGGAACGCCCGGGAAGCCCTTGTGGAAGTCGGTCGACACCGGGCACGGGTACGGGCCGGCGGTCCAGCACGACCAGTTCATCGCCGCCTCCACGGGTGGAGGATATCGCATCCTCGACGCCCCCACCGGCAAGCTCTTGCGGGTAGCGGAGGTGCAAGGGGGCGTGCGCGGCACACTGCTGGTGACCGGCGAAGATGCCACCGCCCGGATCTGGTTGGCCCAGAGCTGGTGGGCGAGCGACCACAGGATCCACGACGGCAGGTCCCTCGCGAAAGTCGCGTGCGGCCGCCGCCCCAGCGACTTCGTGTTGCACGACGGAACCATCGCGTGCACCAACGAGGCGGGCGAGATCGTCCTCTGGGACGCCGAGACCGCGGCGGAGATCGCCCGGATCCCCGGTGCCCGGCCCCAGTACCCGCCCCTCTTCGCCGACGACGTGCTCCTGTTCGTGGACGCGAAAGGGGAATCGGTGCAGCGACACGATCTCCGCACCGGTCAGACGACCCGCTGGATGGACACCGCCTGGCTGGGGACGATCACCACGCCCCCGATCCTGATCGATTCGCACCTCTACTTCGCGACCGACCAGCGGGGCCTCGTGTGCGCCAAGCCGGCGGAGCGGTAGCGGGTAATGGGTAGTAGTGGGTAGTGGTAGTGGTAGTGGTAGTGGGAGTGGGAGTGGGTAGTGGGAGTGGTCCGTCTGTCGAGAAATGGTGGGCGGACTTCGCGTGTCGATTCGCCCCCGGAGGGGGCGGGGAGTGTAGCCACGGGTGGAGCGACGGCCGCGCAGCAGGTCGTCGCGCAACCCGTGGTCGAAGTCGCGCACCAGATGGGAATCGCCCCGGCAGGGGCGAAGGAGATTTCGCCCATGATCCGATGATCCACCCGATTCGGGCCAAGCTCGATCGGCGACGCGATTTCCTCCGCCCCTGCCGGGGCGGGACCACCCGCTTCGGGGACCTCGGCCCACGGGTTCCGCTCCGCCCGCGTCGCGGGCTGCGCTCCACCCGTGGCTACATTCCCGCGCCCCTCC
>JBBDNU010000200.1:6016-11634 GCA_040877365.1 Planctomycetales bacterium | reverse complement strand
GACGTCATCGGCGAGAAGACGGGGCTGGGGCGGACGCTCGCGGGAATGCTGCTCGTCGCCCTGGGGACGAGCCTGCCGGAACTGGCGGTCAACTGCAGCGCCGCCCTGATTCCCGCCCCCGATCTCGCCGTCGGCGACCTGCTGGGGGCCTCGCTGTTCAACCTGCTGGTCCTCGCCGTGCTCGATGCGCTGTACCGCCGGCCGGAGCGGATCCTCTCCCGCAAGGCCTCCGCCCACGCGCTTCCGGCGGTCACCAGCATCCTGCTGAGTGCGATCGTCCTGCTGGTGCTGCTGATCGACGCGCCCTCCCCGTGGGTGCGGCCCGCCTGGGGCACGCTCGCGGTCGGAGCGACCTACCTCGTGTGCATCCGGCTGATCTTCTTCGACCAGCAATACCAGATGCAGCACCGCCCGAAGCAGGCCGCCGTCGCCGAGGCGGAGGCGGCATCCTCGCTTACGCTGGGCGGCGCCGTCGGCGGATTTCTCGTGGCGGCGCTGGCCATTCTCATCGCCGCCCCCTTCCTCGCGCAGGCGGCCGACGGACTTGCCGAACGGACCGGCCTCGGCGGGACCTTCGTGGGCACCGTCTTCCTGGCGCTGTGCACCACGCTGCCGGAGGTGGTCGCCACGACCAGCGCCGTGCGGATGGGGGCCTACGACCTGGCCGTGGGAAACATCTTCGGCAGCAATTGCATCAACCTGTGCATCCTGCTGCCGGTGGACCTGTTCTACGCGGGAGACCTGCTGGCGGACGCGCACGCCGCCCATGCAGTCACCGCCGCGGCGGTCATCGTCGTCACCGGCGTGGCGGTCCTCGGCCTGCTGTACAGCGCGGAGCGGCGGCTGTGGGTCGTCGAATACGACGCGGGAGTGATGATCGTGCTGGTCCTCGCCGCATTGGGGCTCGTGTATCACACGTCCGGCGCGGGGCCGTGAGGCGCTCGGTACTCGTTCGGGTGACACGCCCTGAGTCCGCGAAGGGCGTGGCTTCCGCAACACGCCCTTCGCAAAGCCTCAGGGCGTGCCACCCCCACGCGCGCATTCCCCCCTCACTCGTCCCGCGTGCCCCACGCGTCGGCGCGGTTCTTGATTTCTTCAAGCTCCATGAGCGTCGTGAACAGCTCGCGGACGCGCGGGGCCGCGGTCGATTCGGAGAGCTGCCGATACGCCTCCAGCAGCGCCTGGTCCACCCGCAGCACGACCTCGGCGACGTCGTCCACGGATATGTCCGCCGACAACTCGACCTCCTTGAGCGCGTCGTTCAACGCCTCTTCCGGCGTGTATTGGATCCACGTGTCGAGGATCCCCTGCGCCGCCTGGGGCTCGTAGCGGGCGAGCGCCTCCTTGAAAAAGTCCTCGTGCCGGCGGACGTGCGCCAGCACCGCCTGCGCCCGCTCGTCCTCCGCGTGCGCCGCCCAGTCCTGATAGAAGACGGCCAGCGCGCGGTGCACGGCCTCGATTTCCTGAAGAATGTCGCCGACTTGCCGGTAAGACATGATCACGCCCTTCATGGAGATTGCATTGGGACCGGTCCGGCGTGCCGTTCAATCGCCGGGAGCGTTGTCCCGTTCCAGCGCCTCCGAGAGCCACGTGCGGGCCGTCACTTCCTGCCGCCGGACCGAGATCACGAGGTCGAGCCCCTCCTGCACCAGTTCCTCGCGCTCGCTCGCCGCGCGGGCTTCGTCCGGTTCGACGTGCGTCGCTTTCAGCAGGAACGTCTCGACCCGCCGCTCCAACTCGGCGAGCCGATCGAGGATCGCCCGGTCCCGCTGGCGGAGGTCGGCGACGCGCGATTCGAGCTCGAGATCCTCCGCCTCGATCTGCGCGAACTCCCCGGAATGATCGTTCTCGAAGCGGGCGCGGATGTGGATCGCGGCCTGCTTCAGCGTCTCCCGCACGGAATTCGTCCACGTCTCCAATTCGCCGGGCACGAACGGGAATTCGAGCTCCATTTCCAGCTTCTGGAGGGCGCCGTGCAGTGGTTCCGGGATGCCGGTGGGCATGGCGATGTTTCCTTGGCGATCAGGGTCGGGAAAGCGCCGTTCATCCGAGGAAAGTCCCGTGATTCATTTTACGGGGGGAATGCGCGAACGCCAAACGGGGCCGGTCCCTATCAGGCCGGCCCCGTCCCCGCCCGCCGGGAAAAACCCGGCCCCGCCACGGCAGACGCCGGCGGGATTGCCCCGTCGGCTGTCGCTCGTCGGGCTTGCGGCCGCCCATCGGGATTATCCGATCCGCAGAATGCTCCGTCCGGCCGTAAAATCCCCTGTGAGGCTTCCGATGCTCGAACCGAGCGAATCATCCCCCGACGGAACATCCACCATCGAACCGGCGTCCGTCGCCCGCTTCGGCGAACTCCCCGGCTACGCGCCGCTGCTGGCGGCCCGCCATGCGGCCCATCGCGCGGAACTGGCGGCGATCGTCGCGGGCCTGCCGCTCGCGGAAGGGTCGCGCGTGCTGGACGTGCCTTGCGGCGACGGGTTCTATCTCCCCCTGCTGGCGGAGCGGGCCGGCCGCGGGGGAGAGATGGTCGGCGTGGACATCGCGCCCGCCTTCCTGCAGCAGGCCCGCCGCGACGCCGGATCCCCCTTCGGTCCGCCGCGATTGTTGGACGCCGATGTCTACGCGCTCCCCTTCGCGGACGAGACGTTCGATTTCGTCTGGTGCGCGCACAGCCTGATCAGCCTCCGCGAACCCGTGGCCGCTCTCCGCGAACTGCGGCGCGTGACCCGAGCCGAGGGCGCGATCGCCGTCCTCGAGAACGACGGCCTGCACGACGTGCTCCTCCCCTGGCCGGCCGAACTCGAACTCGCCGTCCACGACGCGCTCCGCGCGGCGATCGCGGCGCGGCACGGGTCGGCGGGCAAGATGTACGCCGCGCGACACTTGCAGGAGCTGTTCCACGAAGCCGGGCTGGAAACGATCGACCGCCGCACCTGCGCCGTCGATCGCACCGCGCCGCTCCCCGAAGCCGACCGCGTTTTTCTCCGCCGCTACTTCGACTGGCTCTCCCGCCGGGTGGACCGCTTCCTGGCGCCGGCCGACCGCGCGCGGCTGCACGCGCTGATCGACCGCGGTTCGGAGCGTTACCTTCCCGACTCGCCCGACTTCGAGATGTCGTGCCTCGACGTGCTGATGCTGGGCCGCGCCGCCGCGCCTCCGTCATTCCCGCGCAGGCGGGAATCCAGCCCAACGTCCACGCCGCCGCTGGATGCCCGCCTTCGCGGGCATGACGCGCCGTCGCGAACTTGGAAGTACTGAGTGAGGATCGCCCGTCGATTTCCCTTGCTTGCGCAGTGGGCTGGTATGAGGCGCGGCCGGCTACCGCCGGTTCACTCCCGCATCCCGACCCTCCGCGCCGCCCGGGCGTCGAGACTCACCGGCCCCGCGCCCAGCGCCGCGACCATCAGCAGCCCCCCGATGATCGTCGCGTTCTTGGTGAAGTGCATCATCTGCTGGAGCCGCTCCGGTTCCTGGTACGTCCAGAAGTCGTGGAAGATCGCCGTCACCGGGACGAGGAACAGCGCGAGCAGCAAGGCGCCGTAGCGGGCCTGCCACCCCAGCAGCACGGAGAGGCCGCCGCAAATTTCGACGGCCGCGGCGGCGGCGAGGAAGAACGGCACCGCCAACATTCCCTCCTTGGTCATCTGCTGCGCAGTCTGGTCCCACTGCGCCAGCTTCATCGCGCCGCTCATCACGAAGATCATGCTCAACAGCAGCCGCCCCAGCGGAGCGCAGCACTTGCTCAACGAATCGGACATGGCTCGGACCTCGGGGAGACGGTGTCTCGCGTTGGGCCGGCGGGCGCATCCCGCCGGTGGTCGATGCGACGCAAATCGATTCTGCGGCCCCCCCGCCGACCCCGCATTCGGTGATTTCCCCAGCGCCTCGTGGGGGCCGGGCGGAGCGCTCCGCGGCCTCAAAGCCGGATGGAACGCCGTGCGCCGGCACGGCTAAGGTTATGGTAGGCCGGTCGTCGGGCGCGGCAATGGACCGTTCGGCGGACCGGCGCGAACTCCGATTCAAGGCGACCAAGCCATGCGGCTGAGCGAAATCATGACCCGCGGCGTCGAGACGATTTCCCTGGAAGACACGGTCCAGGAAGCGGCGCGGCGGATGCAGCAGGCCGACGTCGGCTTCCTGCCGGTGATCCAGAACGCGACCGCCGTGGGGATCGTGACGGACCGCGACATCGTGGTCCGTGTGATCGCGGCGGGACGCGACCCGGCGGGCACTTTTATCGGCGAGGTCATGTCGCACGGCGTCGCCAAGGCGGAGGGGGAGGCCGATCCGAACCGGACCGGCGCCGTCGAAAGCCTGCACGTCGACGAAGACGTCGGGACGGCGCTCGATCTCATGCGCCGCAAGCAACTCCGCCGGATCCTCGTTCACGACGACGATTACCGCATGGTCGGCGTCGTCTCGCTGGCCGACCTCGCGCGGGGGGCCACGGTCACGACGACGGCATCGACGACCCCGACCTGAACGCTCCGCCGACCGCGGGGCAGAACCGATCGGCATTCATCGCTCCCCGCGGCGGGCAGGAGAAGACCCATGCAGACCATCAGCCGCGACGAGGCCCGCCGCAGGGTGCTCGAGGGACAGAGGGCGAAAGTCGTCGAAGTCCTGGACCGCGAGCAGTACCGAAAATTCCACTTGCCGGGCGCGATCAACGTCCCCCTCGACGACGACTTCGACGAACGGATCCGCGAAGCGGTCCCGGACAAGACCCAGCCGGTGCTCGTGTACTGTTACGACACGGAATGTCAGGCGTCGGCCAAGGCGGCCCAGCGGCTCGAAGCGCTGGGCTACGAGGAAATCTACGACTACGAAGCGGGCAAGGTGGACTGGAAGGAAGCCGGTCTGCCGATCGAATCCTGAAACGATGACGGGAACGGACCATGCAACCCACGAATCCCGAGCCGGTGCGGCCCGTCCGGGCGGGCGTGTTCGCCGAAGTGGCGCATGCCGTGAACGCGGTGCGGGGCCTCCAGCAGGCCGGCTTCACCCGCGACGAAATCTCCGTCATCTGCTCCGATGAAACCAAGGAACGCCATTTCCGCGAGTTCGAGCACCAGGAACCCGCCGGAACGTTCACCCCCACCACCGCCGCGGTCGGCGGCGGGATCGGCGCTCTCCTCGGCGGCGTGACCGCCGCCATCGGACTGTCGACCGCCGTCGGCGCGCCGCTGGTCGCGGCGGGCGCGTTCTTCGCCGCCGCCGGCGGCGGCGTCGCCGGCACGCTCATCGGGGCCCTCATGTCGCGCGGCGTCGAAAAGGAGGTCGCCGACTATTACGACCAGGCCGTCACCGCCGGGAACCTGCTCGTGTCGGTCGAACACTACGACCCGGCGCGGCTCGCCGAGGCGGAGCGGATCCTCGCCGAGGCCGGCTCCCACCCGCTCGAACTCACCGAGGGGTGACAGCAAGTGAGGAGCGGGGAGTGAGGAGCGCGGAGTGCGGAGCGGGGAGTGCGGAGCGGGGAGTGCGGAGTGCGGAGTGCGGAGTGCGGGGTAAACAACGTCGTAATACCCTCCGGCGCTTCATGACTCCGCACTCCGAACTCCGCACTCCGAACTCAGAATGAGGCGGGGAGTGCAGAGTAAACAACGTCGTAT
>JBBDNU010000200.1:0-5916 GCA_040877365.1 Planctomycetales bacterium | reverse complement strand
GTATGACCCTCCGGCGCTTCATGACTCCGCACTCCGAACTCCGCACTCCGAACTCAGAATGAACTGCACCCAACAGCTCATCCAGTCGCACCTCCTCGACGGCGACATGACGCCGGGCGCCGAGATCGCGCTCCGCATCGACCAGACCCTCACCCAGGACGCCACCGGCACGCTGGTGATGCTCGAGCTCGAAGCGATGGGGCTCGACCGCGTCCGCACCGAACTCTCCGCCCAGTACGTCGACCACAACCTCCTCCAGGAAGACCACAAGAACCCCGACGACCATCTCTTTCTGGAAAGCGCCTGCCGCCGGTTCGGCATCTGGTACAGCCCGGCCGGGAACGGCGTCAGCCATCCGGTCCACCAGGAGCGGTTCGGCCAACCGGGAAAGACGCTGCTCGGCTCCGACAGCCACACTCCCGCGGCCGGCGCGATGGGAATGTTGGCGATCGGCGCCGGCGGGATCGAAGTCGCCCTGGCGATGGCCGGCGAGCCGTTCTACCTGCAGATGCCCCGCGTGTGGGGGGTCGAACTCGTCGGCGAACTCCCCGACTGGGTCAGCGCCAAGGACGTCGTCCTCGAAATGCTCCGCCGGCACGGCGTGGACGGCGCCGTGGGCTGCGTGCTCGAGTACTACGGCCCCGGATTGCAGTCGCTCTCGGCGATGGACCGCCACGTGATCGCCAACATGGGCGCCGAACTCGGCGCGACGACCACCGTCTTTCCCGCCGATGACGAGGTGCGGCGATTCCTCGAATCCCAGGAGCGCGGGGACGACTTCACCGAGCTGCTGCCGGACGAGAACGCCGTTTACGACCGCCGCGAGCGGATCGACCTCTCGCAGCTCGAGCCGCTGATCGCGATGCCCTCCAGCCCCGGCAACGTCCGGCCGGTCCGCGAAGTCGCCGGCGAGCCGATCTACCAGGCGTATGTCGGGTCGTCCGCAAATCCCGGCTATCGCGACTTCGCCATCGCGGCCCGCATCGTCGAGGGAGAGCGCGTCCCGCCGCACGTTTCGTTCGACGTGAATCCCACCTCGCGGCAGATCCTGTTGAACTTGGTCCGCGACGGACATCTCACGGCGTTGATCGCAGCGGGGGCGCGGATCCATCAGGCGGGGTGCAACGGGTGCATCGGCATGGGACAGGCGCCGGCCTCGGGCAAGCTCAGCCTGCGGACCGTCCCCCGCAACTTCCCCGGCCGCTCCGGCGCCCGCGACGACCGCGTGTGCCTCGTCAGTCCCGAGACCGCGGCCGCTTCGGCCTTGAAGGGCGCGATCGCCGACCCCCGCACTCTGGACCGTCCGTATACACGCGTGACCGAGCCGGAGCACCCCGTCATCAGCCGCGATCTGCTCGAGCGGCCGCCCGGTCCCGACGAGTCCCGCCGCGTCGAGCTGGTGAAAGGCCCGAACATCGCCAGCCTCCCCGAGTTCGACGAGCTGCCGGACGAGCTGGAACTCCCCGTGCTGCTGAAGGTGGGGGACGACATTTCGACGGACGCGATCATGCCCGCCGGCAGCCGCGTGCTCCCCTACCGCAGCAACATCCCCGAGATCAGCCGGTTCGTCTTCGAGATCGTCGACGAGACCTATCCCGAGCGTGCGGAAGAAGTTCGCGACGAAGGCGGGCACGCGGTCGTCGGCGGGGCGAACTATGGGCAGGGGTCGAGCCGCGAACACGCCGCCCTCGCCCCGCGCTACCTCGGGCTACGGGTCGTGCTGGCGAAGAGCTTCGCCCGGATCCACTGGCAGAACCTCGTCAACTTCGGGATCCTGCCGCTGGTGTTCGCCGACGCGTCCGATTACGACGGGATCGGGCCGGGGCACCGCTTGCGGCTGGGCGGCCTGCGGCGACTGGGCGAATCGGCGGAGCTGTCGGTCGAACACCTCGACCGCGGCGCGTCGTTCACCGTTCGACACGGATTGTCCCCCCGCCAGGTGGAAATCCTGCTCGCCGGGGGACTGATCAACCACGTCGCCGCCCGCCGCGGCTGATCTTCGGCGCCCCCGGCGATTTTTCGCGCAACCTGCTCCCCTCTATATAGAGAGGCGCGCGCGATCCACTCCCGCGCGGCGCTCGCCGCACGCAACTCCTTTTTCCGCCGAGTGTTCCATGCATTTCAACCCGGATTCATTCACCCCGCCGGCCCGGCTTCGTCACGCTTCCCGGTGCGCCACCGGGCGCGCGCAAAGCGAAGAAATCGCAAGTTGATACCACCACCGTTCCGAGGCTTGCTCCCCGCGAAGCGGGCCGACATTATGGGGGCGCTCCCGGGAGAAGAGCGCCTTTCCCCCGACCGTCGCGAGGTAGGACCGTGCCGTTTCGCTTCCGCCGCAAGGAGTCGGTCCCGGACGGCGTCCGGCGGATCGTGCGCGAGCAGATCGATCGCGCGATCGCCGACGCCACGAGCGGCGAATTCGACCTGCACGCCGCGGTCCACCAGGTGCGGAAGCGGTGCAAGAAGATTCGGGCCGTGCTGCGGCTGGTCCGCCCGCAGTTCGAGCCGACCTACCGGTTCGAGAACGCCTGGTTCCGGGACGCGGCCCGCGGCCTCGCCACGTTCCGCGATGCCGAGTCGATCATCGAGTGCTGCGCCAGCTTGGAGAAGCGCTTCGCGGACCATCCCGAGAGCGGAGCGCTCGCGGGACTCCGCGAGAGGCTCGTCGAGCGGCGTTATCGGCTCACGCACGAAGAACACGATCTCCAACAGCGGCTCGGCGAATTCCTGCAGGAGTTGCGGGGAGCGCGAGAGCGCGTGGACGATTGGCCGTTGGGAACAGGGGGCTTCGGCGGCATCGTCGCGGGCCTGCAGGAGTCCTATCGGCGGGGGCGGGCTGCGCTGCGGGCGGCCTACGACGCGCCCACGCCCGAGAACTTCCACGAATGGCGAAAGCAGGTCAAGTACCACTGGCACCACGTGCGGCTGCTGCGGAACATCTGGAAGCGGCCGATGCGCGCCTGGGAGAACGAGTTGGACGAATTGTCGGAGCGGCTGGGGGACGACCACGACCTCGCGGTGCTGCGCGCGACGCTGGCGGACGAGGGGGACTCGCTCGGAGACGAGTCGGAGCTCGACGCGTACCGGTCCCTGATCGACCTGCGGAGCGAAGAGTTGCGGGCGGCGGCGCGCCCCGCGGGAGAACGACTGTTCGCGGAGCCCCCGAAGGCGCTCGTCCGCCGCTGGCGGACCTACTGGCGGACATGGCGGAAGAAAGGCCGAAGTGCTGCACCCGCGGAGCTTCGGGCGAAGACGAATCGGGATGCGGTCGGTCGGATCGGCGGCGGCTCCGCCCGCTGACGCGGGCGGACAAATCCTGCGGTTCATTCTTCCAGCTCGATCTTCAGCGACAGGAACCGCATGAGATCCTTGAGGCTGATGATGCCCCGCAGCCGGCCGTTTTCCGCCACGATCAGCCGCGAGGCGTCCGTGCGGTTCATCCGGGCGAAAGCCTGTATGGCGTCGGCGTCGGGATGAATCGTGTTGTCGTCCGTGCAGGGGGCCATCACGTCCCGCACGGTCGTGGAACGCCATTCCTCGCGCGGGACGAGCTTGATCTCGCGCGTCGTCACGCACCCCCGCAGCCCCCCTTCCTCGGCGACCGGAAACAGCTTGTGGTGGTAGCGATAGACGTAATCGTCCACGAGCCGCTCGAGCGAGATCTCCGGCGGGACGGTGACGACCTCGCTCACCATGAAGCGCTGCACCGGCTCCCCTTCCAAGGCCCGGCGGACGAGTACCTGCTGGTAGGACATGTTCGCCGCCCCCCGCAGGAACATGCCGATCAGGAAATACCACATCCCTCCCAGGAAATTTCCCCCGAAAACGGCCAGGATACCGACCAGGATCAGAAACAGCCCGAACGCCGAGCCCAACGCCGCGGTAATCTTCGTCGCCCAGCGGAGGCTTCCCCGGGCCGCCCACAGCGCGGAGCGGAGCACGCGGCCGCCGTCCAGCGGAAAGGCCGGAACCATGTTGAACGCGGCCAGGATTCCGTTGATGACCCCCAGATACCACAGCACGCCGTTGAGCGGCATCGGCCAATTCTGCCGCGAACCCAGCAGGTACAGCCCGAAGCAGGCGGCCCCGATCAGCACGCTGGCGACCGGTCCCACGATCGCCATCCAGAACTCCGCCCGCGGGCCGGGGGGCTCGTCCTCCATCTCGGCCACGCCGCCGAAAATGAACAGCGTGATCCCCTGCATGCGGATGTCGAACAGCCGCGCCACCAGCGAGTGCGACAACTCGTGGAGCACGATCGACGCGAACAGCCCCAGAGCCCCGAACGCCCCCATCGTCCAATAGACCCCGGCGGTCAGTCCGGGAAACCGGTGGGGAAAGAGCCCGCCGGGCGCGGCCAGCGACCAGGTGACGAGCGCGGCAATGACCAGCCAGCTCGGATCGACCTTCACCGAGAACCCGAACAGCCGGAACAACTCGTAGCTACGGGTGAACACGCGAGCGGTTCTCCGGTCGGCGGTTGCAGAAGCGGTCGCCGGTTCGGCTTCAGCCGCTCAATGGCTCTCCAGCACCCACCGCACCGCGTGCTGGGTCAGCTCGGCCCCGTTCTTCAGGTTGAGCTTCGCCTTGATGTTCTCCCGGTAGGACTCGATCGTCTTGGGGCTCAGGTCGAGCTTGTCGGCGATCTGCCGCGTCGTCAGCCCGTGGCCGATGAACTCGAACACCTCGATCTCGCGGTCGGAGAGGCTCGCCACCGGCGATTCCCCGGCGTGCTCCTCGGAGCCGACCGCCCGGCAGAGCATCCGCTCCGTCATCTCGGCGCTGAGGTAGATCTTGCCGGCGATCACGAGCCGGATCGCCTCGATGAGCTGGTCGGTCGCCTCCTCCTTGTTGACGTAGCCGGTGGCCCCGGCGCGGAGCACGCGCTCGGCGTACAGCGACTCGTCGTGGGCCGAGGCGACGAGCATCCGGACGTGCGGATATTGGAAGCGGATGTCCTTGCAGAGCTCGATGCCGTTGCCTTCCTTCAGCGAAATGTCGATCACGATCAGGTCGGGCTTCGTGGATTCGACGAGCCGCATCGCCTCGGTCGCGTCGGCCGCTTCGCCGCAGACTTCGAGGTCGGGCTGGTGCCCGATGAGCTTGGAGTATCCTTCGCGGACGATGGGATGGTCGTCGACGATGAGGACGCGGGAAACTTTCCGGCCGGTGCGTGCGACCGGCTCCATGATGCGCGTCATCGGGGTGGCCCTCCGGGAATCGGGGAGATGGGGCGAAAACGAATCGCTGCCCCCAGACGCTACCGGTCGCCGCTCGGGGAAGCAACAAGGAGTCGCCCCCGCCGGGACTAGGGGTTTTCCCGGCCTGTCGGAACGGGTTCCGCCGATCGGTGGGCAGTCCCGCCCGGCAGCCAGTCGCGCGTCGAAAAGTCGCTGTACGTCAAACCGAGCAGGAGCGCCAGCCACAGGAAGCCGGAGACCGCCGCCATCCGCGTCAGGAAGCTCGCGTGCCGCACGTGCATGAAGTACAGCACGATCAACACCGCCTTGGCCGCCGCCACCGCCAGCGCCGCCACGACGTTCCACGGCCCGAGGTCGAGCTCGGCCACCCCCACCGTCACCGCGAGCAGCACGAGCAGCGCGGCGAACACGGTGAAGTATGTGGCGCGGGAGGGCATGTTAGTGGGTAGTGGATAGTGGGCAGTGAAAGCCAATGGAGCGACTGGCGCCTCAACTCTCAACTCTTTCCCTCAACCGATCAAGTACAGCAGCGGAAACAAGAACACCCACACGATGTCCACGAAGTGCCAGTACAGCCCGGTGATCTCGACCGGCGTGTAGTAGGCGGGGAAAAACCTTCCCCGGCGGGCGAGCGCCCACAGCCAGGCCATCAACCCCAGTCCGATCACCATGTGCAGCGCGTGCATGCCGGTCATCGCGAAATAGAACGAGAAGA
>JBBDNU010000199.1:0-58476 GCA_040877365.1 Planctomycetales bacterium | reverse complement strand
CGGACGAAGCGCAGCGCCCCCCTCGGATCGCCGTCAGTCGCCCGCCGGGACCATCCGCCAGTCATACAGCGCGTAGCGAAAGGTCTGGGTCGAGGAGTCCACCAGCGACAACTGTTGGTCGGCGGCGAACCGCTCCGCGGGCGCCGGCAGCGGAGCGAGGTAGACGACGAGGCCCGCAGCCCCTCCGAAAACAGGCTGGTCCACGAGAAAGCCATCCAGCCGATCGCCACGGCCAAGGGCAAAACGGCCGGCAGCGCGCCGGCCGGACATTGCGGGTGCGATGTCACGCCGGATGTCCCATACCGTTCCCTCTGGAATCCATGATACCGGATGACCCAGTGGCCGCTCGGCCAGCCGGTTCCATTCGACGGGTCGAGAGCGATGGGAGATGGTTGCGGCGATCGAGGCAGCGAAGGGGAAGCGGCTGCGATATCGCGAACCAACCTGAAAATGACACGGCCAGCCTTGCGGCTGGCCGGTACAAGGCACCGGACAGCTTGTCATCGCTGATTTCCGGTGCCTGCTCGGCGGCTCGATGTCCGCCTGAGTCTCACAAGCCCCTTTCGGGGAACGCCCCAATTATCGGTCAGGTTCTCGGCAAAATCAAGTCCAACATGCCCAAATGGTCCATGAGGGCCATTTTGATTGAGTGCAGATCCTTTCCGTAAACCGTGGGCGAGTCGTAAATCCGCCTTCCCGTGTTCGGATCCTTTCCGACCTTGATTCGATCCAATCGGGAGAAACACACCGAGGCGATGCAATCGCACTTGGCCCACCAGTCGTTCGTCTGCATCGGCTTCGGGAGCTTGTCGAAGGTCATCTTGTGGTGCCAACCCTGGAGCGGCATCGGTTCCGTTCCGGACAGCGGCACCACGGTGCAAAGCTGGACGTTGCTGTTCTTGCGGGAAAGAACGACGACCGGCCTGCTCTTGACCATTTCTGGCGCGGTCTGGTGGTCGAAGTTGCAGTAAAGGATCGTTCCGTAGCCTGGATGGAAGTTGATGGCCATTGCGGTGGTGGGTTCCGCTGCTCGGAGCGAAAATGCAAGTCCGCACGGCGGCTGCCGAACGCGCACGGGGTTCCGCGGTCAACCGCCGCTCACCGGAGCACGGCGGCCGGCTCCATTCAGCGGCGGTTGCCAAGTATAGCGCCCCGGCTTTGCATTTACGAACCGTCCGATCAGCGCCCCGCGAGCCCCCCGCGAGCTGTCACCAACGACATGGTCTTGTCGCGCTGACGGGTTTCAGCGAGACTGTCCCAGGATCGCGAATCGTACCCGGGAACGGAGTCCCCGCGTTGCTCGCCTGGTTGTTGAACCTCGTGTACTTCGCCGTCGCCGTCGCCGTCGCGCCGGTCGTGCTGTATCGCGCGCTCGCTTTGGGAAAATATCGCGCCGGGTGGGGGGAGAAGCTGCTCGGCAACCTGCCGCGGCGGGGCGACGACGCCCCCCCCTGCGTGTGGTTCCATGCCGTGAGCGTGGGGGAAGTCCTGCAATTGCGGCCGCTGCTCCGCGCGCTGGCGGAATCGCTTCCCGGCCACGAGTTCCTGATCTCGACCACGACGAGCACCGGGCACGCCGTCGCGCGGGAGAAGTTCCCCGAGCATCGCGTGTGCTATTTCCCGCTCGATTTCTCCTGGGGGGTGAACCGGGCGCTCGCGCGGGTCAAGCCCGCGGCGATCGTGCTCGTCGAGCTCGAATTGTGGCCCAATTTCATTCTCGCCGCCCGCCGCCGCGGCGTCCCGCTCGCGCTCGTCAACGGGCGGATCGGGGAGCAAAGCTTCCGGGGCTACCAGCGGATCCGCCCGCTGATGCGGCGGCTGCTCGCCGCGTTCCGCGTGCTCGCCGTGCAATCGGCCGAGTATGGAGAGCGGCTCGCGGAGCTCGGCGCGCCTCGGGAACGGATCGCAGTCACCGGCTCGATCAAGTTCGACGGCCTCGAAGGGGACCGCGACAACCCGCGGACGCGCGCCCTGCGGGACGCTTTCGGCATTCGCGAGTCGGACCGTGTATTCATCGCCGGCAGCACGCAGGCGCCCGAGGAGCAGCTCGCGCTCGCCGCCTGCCGTGAACTGCGGAAGGCGCATCCCGACCTGCGGCTGGTCCTCGTCCCCCGGCACCAGGAGCGGTTCGACGAAGTCGCCCGGCTCGTCATCGAACAAGGGTTCCCGCTACTCCGCCGCACCGACCATCGATCCTCAACCCTCGACCCTCAACCATCGACCATCGACCATCAACCCCCGGTCCTGCTGCTCGACACGCTCGGCGAGCTCGGCGCCTGCTGGGGACTGGCGGAGATCGCGTTCGTCGGCGGGAGCCTCACGAACCGCGGCGGGCAGAACATGATGGAGCCGGCCGCCTACGGGGCGGCGGTCCTGTTCGGGCCGAACACGCACAACTTCCGCGACGTGGTCGAGCTGCTGCGGGCGGGGAAGGCGGCCCGCGTCGTCCGCGACGGCGACGAGCTCCGCGACGCGGTGCGGGAGTCCCTTGCCGATCCCGAGCGGGGACGGCGGATGGGGGCCCGCGCGCGGGCCCTCGTGCTCGCCCAGCGCGGGGCGACGGCCCGCACCGCGCGGGCGGTCCGCGCGGCCCTGGCATCGACGGCAACCGACCCGGCCGCGGACCGCCGGGCCGCGTGAAAACCAGTCGCGGCGAAGCCGCGTCCGATCGAGTTTTGACGCAAAGCCGCAAAGACGCAAAGCAGCGCAAAGAAAAACAGTGAGAAAACTTGCAACGGGTGCACTTCAGTCGTGAGAGCTTGTGAAGGAATGTGGCACCCACCAGGAAGATGGTTTCCGTCGCGAACAGAGGCACCCTGAAAGGGTGCGATCCCGCAGCCCAACCCAGGGTGCGCTCGCTGCCGCTCGCGACCCTGGGCTTTGGAATGCAACCCTTTCAGGGTGGAACCGGCGAATCCGCCGCGCATCCGGCCAATCGCCGGAAGCGAATCGGAACGGGCACGCCGAACGTCGTCGCCCGAAATCTTTCACAGCCTCTGAGGACTCCGCAAGGACCGCGGCCGGTTCGATTTCGCGCTTCCGGCGCTCCCGGTGCTGGGAGCGGCGTCGAGCGTCTGGTAGGTTATGGGGCGTCGATTCGCGACGATCGTCCACACCCGAGCCGTGCGGCCCCGCCATGTCGATCGAATTCCGCTGCCCCGCCTGCGACAAGCTGCTCCGCACCGCCGACGACAAGGCGGGGCTGGTCGCCAACTGCCCCGATTGCGGCGAGCTGGTCGATATCCCCAGCCCGTCGCAGAGCGTCCGCGACGAACGCTTTCCCCAAGCGTTCGGCTCCGGACATTTCGCCCCCTCCCGCGCGCCGGCGCCGCTCCCGGAGCGCGGCGTGGCCGCTCCCGCTCCGCCGGGGCCGGCGCAGTTCACCGCGACCCGCCGCTGCCCGATGTGCGGCGAGACGATCGCCGCGGCGGCGGTCCTGTGCCGCTTCTGCGGAACGACGCTCGGGCCGGAGCGGGCGCTGCGGCCGGCGGCGAGCAACAGCCTCGCGATCACGTCGATGGTGCTGGGGATCACATCGATCCCGATGCTCTGCGCCTGCTACACCGGAATCCCGCTGGGGATCGCCGCGGTGACGACGGGGCTGATCGCCGTCAAGCAGTGCAACCGCGGAGACGCGACCGGGAAGGAGCTGGCGATCGTGGGAATCGTGTGCGGCACGCTCCCGATGCTGCTGGCGGCCGCGTTCTTCGCGTTCGCGATCGTCGCGGCCGTCAACGACATCTGACGAACTGCGAACGAACCCAATCGACGACTGACGGCGGACCACGGACCACGGACAACCGACCATGACGATCGAGTTCCGCTGCCCCGGCTGCGACAAGCTGCTCCGCACCGCCGACGACAAGGCGGGGCAGGCCGCCGATTGTCCGAACTGCGGCACGCGGGTCACGGTCCCCGCCGGGAAGTCCGGACCGGCGCCGCCGGAGGGGTTCCCCGAGGCGCCGTACTACGGCCGGCAGGAGGAGCGTCCCTACGTTCCGACGGAGCCGCCGCTCCCGGCGTCCCCCGGGTTCGAAGTCCCCGAGGCGATGAAGCGCTGCCCGATGTGCGGGGCGGAGATCAAGGCGGCGGCGGCGAAGTGCCGCTTCTGCGGGGAGATGCTACGCCCCGAGCAACCGGCGGTCGCACCCATGAAGGTGGACGCCGGAGACGTGCTCCAGACCTCCTGGGACCTGTGGAAGGACCAGTTGGGGATCCTGGTGGGGATGACGGCGCTGCTGATCGTCATCGGCAATGTCTCGCAACTCCCAGGTGCCGCAGTTGGGTTGTTGCGCGGCGCGGGGATGATCGACGAGCCCGCCTACTGGGTCCTGTATGTCGTCACGATGCTCTTTCAGCTCTTGGTGAGCGGGTTCATGTGGCTCGGACAGTGCATCCTGCTGTTGAACGTGGCGCGCGGGCGGCCCGCCCGGATCGGCGATCTTTTCGCCGGCGGTCCCTACTTCCTGCGGATGATCGGCAATTCCATCCCGTTCGTCCTGGCTCTGGCGGGCGGATTGATCCTGCTGATCGTGCCCGGCATCTTCGTGCTCGTGATGCTCTGGCCGTACATGTACGTCCTCGTGGACCAGAACCCCCCCGGCATCGGCGCGCTGAAGCGGTCGGTCGAAATCACCCGCGGCAACTGGCTGCACGTCTTCCTGCTGTTTCTGGTCAACATCGGGCTGGGCCTGATCGGCTTCTTGATGTGCTGCGTGGGGATGCTGTTCACGATTCCTCTCGGCCAATTGTTGTTCGCCGTCGCCTACTGCCGCATGGTCGGGCATCCCACCGCCCGCCGCTGACCGGGGGCGCCGCGTGCCGGCGCGTCTTCGTCACGATCGTCGCGACCCGGACCCGCACGCTCCTTATCTTCGCGTCATCCCGCAATTCTCTGAAGAATCGGGACGCGAACCGCGCGCGACCGGCGGTCGCCGTCATCGCGGCCGCGCCGCACAGTCGATAACCCGAGGCAGTGGGATTCCGCGGGGACCGGCCATGCATCGCGAACAGAAAATCGGACTCGGACTGGGCGTGCTCCTGGTGGGGGTCGTCGCGGCGTTCTTCTTCCGCAACGACCCCGATCCGGCCGAGGCGCCGCCGCGGCTCGAAGACACGACGATCGTCGACGCGCGGATCTCCGAGAAGCCGGTGACGCCGTACCTGACCGGCGTCGAGCCGGCGCCCGCCGGCGGACCATCCGCGCGGGAGGCGGGGCCGCTCCGTCCGCCGGAGTTCGCGCGGGACGGCCACCCGTCCGATCCGTTCGCCGATCTCGCTCCCCCCCCCGACCCGATCTCCCCCGCGACGACGCCGATCGCCGCCCGCGATCCACGCGGCGGTCCGTCATCGGGAACTGCAACCGGGCTGCCGGTCCCCCGGCACAACAACGCCTGGGAGGTCCGCCCCGCGCGGACCGCCGCGGAGCGGACGGCGCGGACGTCGGCCGGACCGGCTGCGGCCGGTCCGAACTGGCGTTATCACGTCGTCGAGAAGGGAGACACGCTGACCGGGATCGCCGGTCGTTACCTGGGCAGCACCGGCCGGTTCCTGGAAGTGTATCGCTACAACCAGGACGTGCTCGCCAACCCGAACGCGCTCCAGGTGGGAATGAAGCTGCGGATTCCGCCTGTGAACGGCCCGCCCCCCGAGCCGCCCCGCGCCCCGTCTCCCCCTGTTCCACCGGGCGCCGACGGACCGACCGCCGAGACGAAGCCGGGCGAGACCCGCCCCGTCTCGACCGGCAGGCCCGCCTCTTCGGCGGCGGATTCGGCGGCCGATCCGCTGTGGCCCCCCGATGGTCCCGGTCCGCCCGCGGCCGCCCCCGCTCCGACGAAACGGTTCGTCCCCGCGCCGCACTCGCCGCTCAACCCCGGCCCGCGGCGGCTGAGCCAGGTCCCGCCGGACGGCCTGCCGACCGTCACGCCGTAGCTGTCCCTACCCCGAAGGGGTTTCACACCAAAGCCCAGCGGCTATGTTGTTCAACCCCTGCGGGGGTAGACACTCTCTTCGCCTCAGCGATGATGGCGAGAACTTGGAACGACTGAGTGAATGAGTCATTCCACTCGCTTGGAGCGCCTGGCCGGCGGTGTTAGGATGATTTGGCCTCGACGCCTTTCATCCGTTGCCGGGAGACGCTTGCCATGCGGCCGTCCCTGTTCCTGCGATCGGTCCTGCTGTCGGCGGTGTCCGCGGCCCTCGTGAGCGGTTGCGGCGATTCGACCCGCGGCACCGTCGGCGACGGCAAGAAGAAGTACCGCATCGCCGTCATTCCCAAGGGGACCACGCACGACTTCTGGAAGTCGATCCACGCCGGCGCGCAGCAGGCGGCCGACGAGTTGGGCAACGTCGAGATCATCTGGAAGGGGACGCCCACCGAGGCCGACAAGGAAAAGCAGATCCAGATCGTCGAGAGCTTCGTGGTCGAGCAGGTGGACGGGATCGTGCTCGCCCCGATCGACCGCGAGTCGCTCGTCCCCGCCGTCCGCCGCGCGAAGCAGATGGGCATTCCCACCGTCGTCTTCGACAGCGGACTCGCCGACGAGCAGACGCCGGTCAGCTACGTCGCCACGGACAACCACCACGGGGGCGTCGTGGCGGCGGAGCGCGTCGTCGAGTTGCTCGGCGGAAAGGGAAATGTGATCCTGCTCCGCTACCAGGCCGGGAGCGAGAGCACCGAGCAGCGCGAGAACGGCTTCCTTGAAACGCTCGCCAGGCATCCCGGCATCAAGATCCTCTCGCAGGAGGAGCGGGTCAGCTCCGACGCCAACCATGCGCTGCAGGTCTCCCAGTCGCTGTTGACGAAGTTCGGCGACGAGGTGGACGCCGTCTTCACCGTCTGCGAGCCGAACAACACCGGCATGCTCCAGGCGCTCGAGAACGTGAAGCTCGCGGGGAAGGTGAAGTTCGTGGGCTTCGACTCGACGCCGCGGTTCGTCCAGGCGCTCGAGGAGGGGAAGATGCACGGGATCGTGCTCCAGGACCCGGTGCGGATGGGCTACCTCGCGGTGAAGTCGATGGTCGCACATCTCGAAGGCGGACCGGTCGAGAGGCGGATCTCGACCGGCGAGTTCCTCGCGACGCCCGAGAACCGCGGCGACGCGAAAATCCACGAGCTGCTGCACCCCGCGAAGGCCCCGTAGGCTCAGCGCAAGACGAACTCGATCCGACTTCGGTTGGCACGCCCTGAGTCAGCGAAGGGCGTGGGAACGTGGGGCAGACATCCTTGTCTGCCCGGCAGGCTGGAAAGCCTGCCCCACGTGCAAGGCGAACGCAAATGCCCGTCCCGCTCCTTTCGATGCAGGGGATCGCCAAGCGGTTCGGCGCGACGCGGGCGCTCGACGGCGTGTCGTTCGAGCTGCGGCCGGGCGAGGTCATGGCCCTGATCGGCGAGAACGGCGCCGGGAAGAGCACGCTGATGAAGGCCCTCAGCGGCGCGCTCCAGCCGGACGCGGGGCGGATGGAGCTCGCCGGCCGGCCTTATCAGCCCCGCGGGCCGCACGCCGCGCACGCCGCGGGCGTCGCCATGATCTACCAGGAGCTGAACCTCGCTCCCGATCTGTCGGTCGAAGACAACGTGATGCTCGGGCAGGAATCGGGCCTCGTGGGTCTGCTCCGCCGCGGCGCGCAGCGGCCGCGCGTCCGCGAGGCGCTCGCGCGGCTCGGGCGTGCCGAGCTGCCGCTCGACACTCCCGTGCACCGTCTCTCCGTCGCCGCCCAGCAGGTCGTCGAGATCGCCCGCGCGCTCGTCCGCCGGGCGCGGGTGATCGTGTTCGACGAGCCGACCAGTTCGCTCGCCCGGCAGGACGCGCGGCGGCTGTTCGCGGTGATTCGCCGGCTGAAGGAAGAGGGCATCGGCGTCGTCTACATCAGCCATTTCCTCGAAGAGGTCCGCGAAGTCTGCGATCGCTTCACCGTCCTCCGCGACGGGAGGACCGCCGGCGGCGGGAACGTGGCGGAGGCGACGAACGAGGAGATCGTCGCGCGGATGGTCGGCCGCAGCGTGAGCGAACTGTTCCCGCGCGTCCCGCACGAGCCGGGCCGGCCGCTCCTGTCGGTCGCCCGGCTTTCCGGCCGCAAGGCGCCGCGCGACGTCTCGCTCGAAATCCGCCGCGGAGAGATCTTCGGCATCGCCGGGCTGGTCGGCGCCGGGCGGACCGAGTTGCTGCGCTGCCTGTACGGGCTCGACCCCGTGGCCCGCGGCGAAGTGCGAATCGCCGATGCTGCGGTCGCGCCGCGGCGCGGCCCGCGGGGGCGGATCGCCGCGGGGATCGGTTTCGTCTCGGAAGACCGCAAGCAGGAAGGGCTCGCGCAGGATCGCTCGATCGCCGACAATGTCACGCTCAGCCGGCTCGCCCCCTACAGCCGCCTCGGCTGGCTCGCGCTCCGGCGGCGCGAAGCGGCGGTGGTCGAGTGGATGCGGCGACTCGACGTGCGGGCCCGCTCGCCGCGGCAGGCGGTGAGCGAGCTCTCCGGCGGCAATCAGCAGAAGGTGGCGCTCGCCCGCGTGCTGCACCAGGAGGCCGACGTGGTCCTGCTCGACGAGCCGACGCGCGGCATCGACGTGAGCACCAAGGCGGAAATCTACCGCCTGATGGGGGAACTCGCCGCGCAGGGGAAGGCGGTGTTGTTCGTCAGCTCGTATTTCACGGAGCTGCTCGCGGTGTGCGATCGCGTGGCGGCGATGGCCCGCGGCCGCATCGTCGAGGTCCGCCCCGCGGCCGAGTGGGCCGACGAGTCGCTGCTCCACGCGGCGATGGGGACGCCGGGGGGACGCGGATGACTCCCTTCCCTCCGCCCGACTCCTTCGCCGCGACCCGCCGCCGCGCCGCGGCGCGGTTGCTGGGGACGGCCCTCGGTCCGCTGCTGGGCCTCGCGATCGTGATCTCCGCGTTCTGGGTCGCCGACGAGGTCAACACGCGGCGGCTCGGTCGATCGCCCAAGTTCGGCACGCTGCCCAGCGCGCAGCTCATGGCCGCGCACGCGTCCGAAGTCGCGATCCCCGCGCTGGGGATGACGCTGATCATCATCGCTGGCGGGATCGACCTCTCCGCGGGGACCGCGATCGCGCTGTCCGCCACCGTCACCGCGTGGTGCTTCCGCGAGCGGTACGACCCGGCGCTGGCGGTCGCGGCGTCCCTGCTCGCCGGCTGTCTGAGCGGGGCGTTCAACGGCGCGTTGATCAGCGCGCTGCGGGTGGTGCCGTTCATCGTCACGCTGGGGACGATGACGGTCTTCCTCGGGCTGGGGCGGATCCTCGCGGACGACACGCCGATCCGCATGCCCGAGCGGGGAATGGTCCCGGAATGGCTGCTCGAACTCCCCGCGTCGATCCCCGAGCCGCGGTGGATCGTGTTCCCCTACGCGGTCTGGCTGATGCTCGCGCTGGCGGGGCTGACGTCGCTGCTGCTGCGGTTCACGGTGTTCGGCCGGCACGTGTTCGCCGTCGGCTCGAACGAGGCGACGGCGCGGCTGTGCGGCGTGCCGGTGCGGCGCGTCCGCGTGCTCGTCTACGCGACGGCGGGGCTGTTCATCGGCGTGGCGGGGCTGCTGCAGTTCGCCCGTCTGAGCGGTCAGGGAGACCCGACCGCCGGCGCGGGAAAGGAACTCGAGATCATCGCGGCCGTCGTGATCGGCGGTGGGAGCCTGAGCGGGGGCCGCGGCTCCGTCCTCGGCACGCTCTCCGGGGCGGCGATCATGTCGGTGATCAACCACGGCTGCGTGCTGCTGGGCGTGGGGGACGCCTGGCAGCGGATCGTGATCGGCGTGATCATCGTCGCCGCCGTGGCGATCGACCAGTTGCGACAACGGCGGCTCGCCGGATGATCCACTAGCGGCCACCCGCTGCATCGCGCGTCTTTCCCGCGCAGGCGGGAACCCAGCTTCGTCGCCCGCCCGCTGGATGCCCGCCTTCGCGGGGATGACGGATTCAGCGGCGGTAGTGGTCCGTCTACCCGAGAATGGTGGGTGGGTCACCGGCGCGACAGCACTTTGGATCGTATCGGAGTGCCAGTTCGCCCCCGGAGGGGGCGGGGAGTGTAGCCACGGGTGGAGCGACGACCGCGCAGCAGGTCGTCGCGCAACCCGTGGCCGAGATCGCGCGAAAGAAGGAGAATCGCCCCGGCAGGGGCGAAGGACTGCTCGCGATGCGCCGAACACTCGCATCGAAAGTCGGATAGCGAGCCGATTCCTCCGCCCCTTCCGGGGCGGCAATGTGCGAGGTGACGTCTCGGTTCCACGGGTTCCACTCCGCCCGCGTCGCGGGCTGCGCTCCACCCGTGGCTACATTCCCGCGCCCCTCCGGGGCGACCGACAGGAAGCCCACCGAATTGCGATAGTCGGATCAGTAGGGTGGGCTGTGCCCACCAAGCCGCTACGGAGAGCGTGTCCACTCTGCTGGTGGGCACAGCCCACCCTCCGAGCCCGGGTCCGTCACCGGTTGGCCTTCACCGCCTTGCCTTCCTTCGTCACCGAGCCGGTGTCGTCCGGCACGCGGTAGTGCGCCTGCAATCGTTTCAGCTCCGCCTTGAGCCGCGCGACGACGTCGGCATACGCGGGATCGTCGTACACGCTCTTCAGCTCGTGCGGGTCCCGTTCGAGATCGAACAGCTCCCACTCGTCCAGGTTGTAGAAGTGGATCAGCTTGTGGCGGTCGGTCCGCACGCCGCAGTGCCGCCGCACCGCGTGCACGCCAGGGAATTCGTAGAAGTGGTAATACACGCTCTTCCGCCAGTCGGCGGGAGTCTTTCCTTCGAGCAGCGGGACGAGGCTCGCCCCCTGCATGTCGGCGGGGACGGCAACGCCGGCCGCCTCCAGGAACGTCTCCGCGAAATCGAGGTTCTGCACGAGGTCGGTGTTGATCGAGCGGGGCTTCACCTTCCCCGGCCAGCGGACGATGAGCGGCATCCGCAGCGATTCCTCGTACATCCACCGCTTGTCGTACCACCCGTGGTCGCCGAGATAGAAACCCTGGTCCGACGAGTAGATCACGATCGTGTTCTCGGCCAGCCCGCTGTCGTCGAGGTACTTCAGCAACCGGCCGATGTTGTCGTCCACGCTGGCGATGCACCGCAGGTAGTCCTTGATGTACCGCTGATACTTCCACCGCACGAGGTCGTCCCCCTGCAGGTTCGCCTGGCGGAACGCCTCGTTCTTGGGACCGTAGGCGGCGTTCCATTTCTCGAGCTGCTCCTCGTTCAGGCCGTACGGCTTCGACAGCTTGAGGTCGTTCTGGCTGAGGTGATTGGCGATCGTCATCTCCTGCTGTTTCGCGGCGGGGCCGCGGCCGGAGTAATCGTCGAACAGCGTGGGCGGCTCGGGGATCTCGGCGTCGTCGTACAGCGTGAGGTGCTCGGGACCGGGCATCCATTCGCGGTGCGGGGCCTTGTGCTGGCACATCACGAGGAACGGCTTGTCGCGGTCCCGCTTCTTGTCGAGATATTCGAGCGTGATGTCGGTGACGATGTCGGTCGCGTAGCCGGTGTGCTTGACCCGCTGGCCGTTGTCGTTCATCGGCGGGTTGTAGTATTGCCCCTGGCCCGGAAGGATCTGCCAGTAATCGAACCCGGTGGGCGTGCTGGCGAGGTGCCATTTGCCGATCAGCGCCGTCTGGTAGCCCGCCTGCTGCAGCAGCTTGGGGAAGGTCTGCCGGCTGCCGTCGAACCGCTCGTCATTGCTGCGGAAACCGTTGAGATGGCTGTGCTTGCCGGTGAGGATCACGGCGCGGCTCGGCCCGCAGATCGAGTTCGTGCAGAAGCAGTTGCGGAACAGCATTCCCTCCGTCGCCAGCCGATCGATGTGCGGCGTCTGGTTGATATTCGACCCGTAGACGGAGATCGCGTGCGAGGCGTGGTCGTCGGTGAAGATGAACAGGATATTGGGCGGCCGGTCCGCCGCGAGCGCGTCGCGGCTTCCGGCGAACGCCGCGATCGCTCCGACGACGCATACCAGAACGCGCCGCACGACGAGTGAAAATCCGCTGGCTGGCATGGCTGTTCCTTCTTCGAAGCGGGAAGATGCGGTCGCTATCGTGCCCCCTCGGCCGCCCGACCGCAACCGTGCCGGAAGAATTCGCCCAACCTTCTTCTCATCCATATTCATATGGGGGGCGAAGGCCGATGCCGAAGGCACGCCTGCCGGGATTGTGACCAGATCGCTCGGCGGTTATGTATGATTCCGGCACGTTGATTCGAAAGGTGAAGAGCCATGATCCGAAAAATCGAACTCGACGACGACGCATACGACCGGCTGGAGCAGGCCCGTCGCTCGGCGGAGACCCACTCCGAGGTGATTCGACGATACATGCCCCGGAAGCGGAGCGTGGACGAGATCCTCGAAGTTCTCCGCAAGGCGCCGCTGTCGGACGAGACGTTGGAGGCGATCGACGAATCGGTGTCGCGCCGCCGGAGCACGCCGCGACGGCACAGGAATTGAGCGATGGCGTTGCTCGACACGACTTTGCTCGTCGATCTGATGAAGGAAGTGAAGCGCCGCCGTCCGGGACCGGCAACGGCGAAGCTTGAGGATCTCGAACGCCGCGATGAAGTGTTGCGGATCGCGATCTTCACGATCGGCGAGTTGTATATCGGCGTGACGAAGGGGCGCGATTCAGCGCTGGAGCGCCGCGCGGTGGAGAACTGCCTGCAACTGTTCGAAGTCGTCCCGTTCGACGAATCGACGGCCCGCGTGTTCGGAACGATCGTGGGAGATTTGGAACGGCAGGGAAACGTCATTTCCGACATGGATGCGCTGATCGCCAGCGTCGCGCTGGAACAGGACGAACTGCTGGTCACGCGGAACGTGAAGCATTTCCAGCGCGTGGCGGGACTCCGCGTCGAAGGACATTGAACGTCCCGGCCGTAGCGATCCGATTTCCATGCCCGACTGCATCATCATCGGCGGCGGACACAACGGACTCGTCTGTGCCAACTACCTCGCGCTCGCCGGCTGGAAGGTGCTCGTGCTCGAGCGCCGGCCGCTCGTCGGCGGGGCGTGCGTCACCGAGGAATTGTGGCCCGGATACAAGGTCTCGACCGCCTCATACGTCGTGAGCCTCCTGCGGTCGGAGATCGTCCGCGACCTCGAGCTCGCGCGGCACGGATACAAGGTGTTGCCGCGCAACCCGTCGTCGTTCACGCCGCTCGACGACGGCCGCTGGCTGCTGCTCGGCCCGGATCCGGAGCTCAACCGCCGGGAGATCGCCAAGTTCTCGGCGAAGGATGCCGAGGCGTTCCCGCGATACGAAGCGTTCCTCGAACGGGTGGCGGCGTGCATCGATCCGCTGCTCGACCTCACCCCGCCGGACTTGCTCCCCCTGCCGGCGGACTGGCGGCGGATCGGCTTCGCCAAGCGGCTCCGCGACGCGCGGAGCGCGTGGTCGGTCCGTGAGAAGTTGAAGGAGTTGGGCAGCGACCTGCCGGCGGCGATCGAGTTGCTCACCGGCAGCGCGCGGACGATCCTCGACCGTTGGTTCGAGAGCGACGTCCTCAAGGCGACGCTCGCGACCGATGCGATCATCGGCACGTTCCAGCCGATCTCCGCGCCGGGGACCGCCTACGTCCTCTTGCACCACGTGATGGGGACCGTGGGCGGCGCGCGCGGCGTGTGGGGCTACGTCGAAGGGGGAATGGGCGCGCTCTCCGAAGCGCTCGCAAAATCGGCCCGCGAGAAGGGGGTCGAGATCCGGCTTGGGGCGGAAGTCGAGCGGATCGAAGTCGCGGGGGGCCGCGCCGTCGGCGTGCGGCTCGCCGGCGGAGAATTGCTTCCAGCGAATCGCGTCGCGTCGAGCGTCGACGCGCGTCTCACTTTCGAGAAGTTCCTCGAGGCCGAGCACCTGCCCGCCCCGTTCCGGGAGGCGGTCGCGCGGATCGACTACGCGAGCGCCAGCGCCAAGATCAATCTCGCCGTGAACGAATTGCCGGACTTCACGTGCTGTCCCGGCAAGGACGAGGTCGGCCCGCAGCACCGCGGGACGGTCCACGTCGGCGCGTCGCTCGATTATCTCGAACGCGCCTACGACGACGCGAAGCACGGCGCGCCGTCGCGGCGGCCGATCGTCGAGATGACCATTCCCACGTCGGTCGATCGCACGCTCGCGCCGGAGGGGCATCACATCCTGTCGCTGTTCGTGCAGTACGCGCCGTATCGGCTCGCCGCGGGCTTGTGGGACGACCGCAAGGAGGAGTTCGCCGACCGCTGCCTGGCGGAGATCGCGCGGTTCGCGCCGAACGTGCCCGGCTCGGTGCTGCACCGGCAGGTCCTTACGCCGGTGGACCTCGAGCGGACGTTCGGCCTGACCGGCGGGAACATCTTCCAGGGGGCGATGCCGCTGCATCAGGTCTTCAGTTTGCGCCCGGTTCCCGGCTGGAGCGACTACCGCACGCCGGTCGCCGGGCTGTACCTGTGCGGCAGCGCCGCCCATCCGGGGGGCGGGGTGATGGGGGCCTGCGGCCGCAACGCCGCCCGCGAAATGCTCCGCGACGGAAAGTAGTGCGGCGAGGCGCCACGGCGACAACGTCGGCGTCGGGAGCGATTTTCGACGCAAAGCCCCGCAAAGAGCGCAAAGGATCGCAAAGAAAGGATCTCGTCATCGACTGCTTCGAACGGTGGTGACTTTCGGTGAAGTTCGGCCCCACATGGGATTTCGGCTCGTCTTTCGTGTTTTTCGTGACGTTCGTGGTTCCTGTTTCGCACGCTGCGAAAATTCGAAACGTTGGTAGCACGTACGACCCACGCGGCAGAGCTCCGACCGACCCAATCTATTTGTAGTAGGAAGCCAAGACACGCCCTCTGCGCCCTCGGCGCACTCCGCGGTTTGGATCATTCGGGACGATCTTGGCGACGTCTTGAACCGCAGAGAGCGCCGCGGGCGCGGAGAGGAAGTTGATTGGGCGGACGCGGAACCGATCGAAATTCTTCTCACCACGGATTTCACGGATGGGCACTGATTTGATTCTTCATCAGTGCCCATCCGTGAAATCCGTGGTGAAAAACTTGCTTCGGTTCCGGCTCTGCCGGGCCATGGAATCCATGGTCGAATATTTTCGCAAGAGACCGAAGCCTGCCGCGAAGATTCCTGCTTTGCATCTTTGCGCCTTTGCGTCGAATCCGGATGACATCAATGCCTGCACTGGTCTCCACGCACCGGACGATGCCGCCGTCACTCGACCCGCCGGCACACGACCGCCCGCGCCCGGCCGCCGATGCGGGCGAACACCAGCGTCGCGCGGCCGGTCCCCTCCCGCGGGAGCTTGCGGCGGACCCGCTCCGCGACGATCGGGATGTGGCGGCATTTGATCTCCACCTCGCCGCATGGCTCTCGCCGGAAGTAATTTCGGATCTCCCGCTCGTTGTTCGGCAGCTCGGCGCGGACGGCGAACGCGCGGGCGAGCGCCGTCGGCACGGGGGCATCGCCGGTGAGATACTCTTCCTCGGCGTCGAGCCGCCGCAGTCCGTGTTGCTCGGCGAGCAGGTCGACCAGTCCGGCGCGGACCACGGCGGGGTCGGGGTCGAACAGGTACGCTCCCAGTTCGTCGATCGGGGCCGCGGCGTCGAGCGGGTCTCCGACGAGCGTTTCGCCCGCGGGGAGCGCGGTGGCGCGGCGGGGGAGGTCGCCGGCGAGCGCGCCGAACCACACGGTCGCCTCCTTGCATTCGCCGTGCAGGCTGATCAGCTCGATCTCGGCCTCGGGAAACTTTCCCGCGAAGTTGTCGGCCGGGCCGATCTTCACCGCGCCGCCGTCGAAGCTCCGCATCCGCTCCCGCAGGAACTCGAGCGCCGGACGGTACTGTTCGACGCGCCGCGTCCGCGTCCCCTCCGCCCGGCGGTCGGGGTCGATGTGCAGCAGCCCTTCGCCCGCGGGCAGCGTTTCGACGTCGGCGCACAGCGGATGCACCGACCCGCCGACGCCGTTCACCTCGGCGTTCCATCGCGTCCGCAGGCACGCGGCCGGGTCGAGGTCGATCGCGACGACCTCGCAGCTCCGCGCGAGCGCCAGCGCGTCGCCGCCGATCCCGCAGCATTCGTCGCGGACCCGCCCGGAGAAGCGGGCCGCCTTGTGAATGGCGATCGGCCCGGCCGTCGCCTGCTCCAGCCCGACCGGGTCGAACCACATCGCGTCGGCCCGCGCGAACTTCCCGCGGGCGGCTTGCCGCAGCTCGTGCAGCCGCAGCGCGGCCCGCACGAGATCGTCCGGGAACTCGCGGCGGAGCTCCTGCTGGCGGTGCAGCTCCGCGCCGGTCGTGGCGGCGATGCGGTCGAAGATTTCCGGGTGCGCGCGGAGCTCATGCAGCAGACGCCATTCGTCCGGCCCGGTCGGACCGCGGACGGGTCGCGGAACGACAGGATGGCGCGGCTTGGGCTGTTTCATTCCCGCACGCCTCCGTCGGCCGCGCTCCCCTCCGCTCGCGGCTGCGCCGCTCGGCTCCGGGTCGCGGCTAACCTTGCGCTCAGATCAGCGTTGCCAGAATCGCCATGCCGGCCGCGGCGATCGCGCCGCCGCCGATCCGCAGCGCCGGCCGGTCGAGGGCGCGGAGGGCGAGTGATCCCGCGGCGATTCCCGCGAGGTGCAGCACGCCGGTGGCGAGCAGGAACCCGCCGGCGGACGATGCGAACGACGCCCCGCCGGACAGCTCCGCGACGTGGGCGTGTCCGTGGAACAGCGCGAACAGCGCGACGATCGCCACCTCCCAGCCACGTGCCGGCCGGCGGGCGAGTGCGAGCAGTCCTCCCAAGACGATCACCGAAGTCGCGATGGCGTACTCGACGCCGAACAGCGGCACGCCGGCCGCCGCCAGCGCTCCGCCGGCGAGCAGCGCTCCGGCGAACGAGGCGGGGAGCAGCCACAGACCGTGTCCCCCGGCGCGGACCGCCAGCAGGCCGACCGCGAGCATCGCCAACAGGTGGTCCAGCCCGTGGAAGGGATGCGCCCAGCCGTCGGCGAACCCGTGCCCCACATGGCCGGGATGGGCAAGCGCCGGCTGCGCGAGACACAGCGTCCCGCCGGCCGCCAGAAGGATGCGCACGGTCCTGCCGCCCATGGAAACCTCCTTCACGCCTGAAACCGATGCCTGACGAGCGCGGAGTTTAGCAGCCTTTCGCGGGGAATTCCATCCGGGCGCAGCCGGGGTCTGGTCGTTTCGCCGCGACCGAATCTTGTCGAAAGTCGCCCGATCGCCTAGACTTGGAGTGGGAACGATCCATAGGAGATTTTCCATGCGACACTGCTGGCTGAGCTCGGCCCGAATCGCGTCCTTCCTGCTGGTGCTCGTGCTTCTGGCCGGTCCGGCCCGCGCGGCCGACTCCGCCCAGAAGGAGCAGGACTATTACGAGCTGATGAAGACCTTCGTCAGCACGTTCGAGCAGATCGACCGCAACTACGTCCAGGACGTCGATCGCCGGGAATTGATGGAGGCGGCGATCCAGGGGATGCTGACCAAGCTCGACCCGTACTCCTCCTACATCACGCCGGACGAGCTGGCCCGCTTCAACCAGGACGTCGACCAGGAGTTCGGCGGGATCGGGATCCAGGTGCAGATCGACCCCGAGACGAAGCGGCTCACCGTGATGACCCCCCTCCCCGGAACGCCGGCCTACAAGGCGGGCATCCAGTCGGGGGACATCATCATGGAGATCGAGGGGAAGTCGACCGAGGGCTTCGCCATCGAGGACGCGGTCAAGCTGCTCAAGGGCAGGCCGGGCGAGGAAGTCACGATCGGCGTGCTGCACGCCGGCGACAAGAAGCTCGAGCAGATCAAGCTCACGCGAGACATCATCCACGTCGCCACCGTCCTCGGCGACCGCTACGCCGAGGGGGACGAGTGGCAGTACCTGCTCGATGAGAAGCACCGCATCGGCTACGTGCGGCTGACGCATTTCAGCCGCCACACCACCGAAGAGCTGCGGGCGGCGATCGAGCAGCTCGAAGGGCAGGGGATGCAGGCGCTCGTGCTCGACCTGCGGTTCAACCCGGGCGGGCTGCTCACGCAGGCCCGCGACGTGGCCGACCTGTTCGTCGAGGAAGGCAAGATCGTGAGCACCAAGGGGCGGAACACCGTCGAGCGGGTGCTGTCCGCCACCCGCGAAGGGACCTGTCCCGATTTCCCGATGGTCGTGCTCGTGAACCGCTACAGCGCCTCGGCCAGCGAGATCGTCAGCGCCTGCCTCCAGGACCACAAGCGGGCGGTCGTCGTCGGCGAGCGCACCTGGGGCAAGGGGAGCGTGCAGAACGTGATCGACCTCGACAACGGCAAGAGCGCCTTGAAGCTCACCACGGCGAGCTACCACCGCCCCAGCGGGCAGAACATCCACCGCTTCCCCGGCGCCAAGGAGTCCGACGTGTGGGGCGTGATGCCCGACGACGGCCAGCTCGTCAAGATGGAGAACGACGAGCTGCGGAAGTACCTCGAATACCGCCGCGAACGCGACGTGATCAAGGCCGGCGGCCCCCCCGCGAGCGACTTCCAGGACCGCCAGCTCGCCCGGGCGATGAGCGTGCTCAAGAAGAAGCTGGGCGTCGAGCAGGGGACCGGCGTCGCCAAGCCGAGCGGCGCGCCCGAACCGCCGGCCCTGCCCAAGGTGGAGCAGTCCGACGCCCGCTCGGAACTGCTGCCGGTCCTCGTCCCCGCCCCGCCCCGCGCGGCGTGACTCGATCGGCGACTTGTCCTTCCGCGCCGTCTCGTTATCCGGCGTCATTTCGCCGAAAAATCTCGATGGCCACCTTGTTCGCCACCACCGCCGAATTGCACGATCGCCTGGGAGGCGTGCCGCAGGAGCGGATCCGCCTCGACCCCCCGCCGGGGACGGCGACCGAGGCGGACCTGCTTCGCGTGCTCGAGGACGAGAACCGGCCGTGCGAACTGATCGACGGCGTGCTGGTGGAGAAGCCGATGGGGTACTTCGAATCGATCGTCGCCGTCGAGCTGATTCTCATTCTCGGCCGCTTCGTCGCCTCGAAGAATCTCGGGAAGATCCTGGGGGCCGACGGGGCGCTGCGGATTCTGCCCGAACAGATCCGCGCCGCGGACGTGGCGTTCATTCCGCGGGAGCGGTTCTCTCACGAGGGCCTCCCGCGGCAGCCGATTCCTCACCTCGTCCCCGATCTCGCCGTGGAAGTCCTCTCGCGGAGCAACACGCCGGGCGAAATGAAACGCAAGCTCCGCGATTATTTCGCCGCGGGGGTGCGGCTCGTGTGGTTGATCGACGCGGAGACGCGGACTGCGGAGGCGTACTCGTCGCCGGACCATCCCGAATGGGTTCCCGAAGACGGCACGCTCGACGGCCGGGACGTGCTCCCGGGCTTCACGCTCTCGCTGCGGGAGTTGTTCGCCAACGCGGAGCGCGGGATGGAGGCGTGACGCGCATGCAATCGCCGACGTCCGCCGACGCGCCTCGCGAGCTGCTGCTGGCGATCGAGACGTCGTGCGACGAGACGGCCGCCGCCGTGATTCGCCGCGACCTCGCGGTCCTCTCGAACGTCGTCGCGACGCAGATGGAGCTGCACGAGCGGTTCGGCGGCGTGGTCCCCGAGATCGCGTCGCGGGCGCACGTGCGGCGGATCCTGCCCGTCGTCGATCAAGCGCTCGAAGAAGCGGGGGTCGAGCTGGCCGATCTCTCGGCGATCGCCGTCGTCTCGGGGCCGGGGCTGGTCGGGTCGCTGCTGGTGGGGCTGACGGCGGCGAAGACGCTCGCCGCCGCGTGCGGCCTGCCGCTCGTGCCGGTGGACCACGTCGCCGCGCACATTTACGCCTGCCGGATGGCGGCGGGTCGCGACGTGTTTCCCGCCGTCGGGCTGGTGGTCAGCGGCGGGCACACGAACCTGTACGATTGCCGCACCGCGTTCGATCTCGAGCTGCTCGGCTCGACGATCGACGACGCGGCGGGTGAGGCCTTCGACAAGGTGGCGCAAATCCTGGGGCTCGGATTTCCAGGCGGGCCGGCGATCGAGCGCGCCGCCCGCGCGGGCGATCCCGCCGCGGTCCGTTTTCCGCGGCCGTTCCTCAACGAGGAGCGGCTCGAGTTCAGCTTCAGCGGGTTGAAAACGGCGGTGCTGTACGAGGCCCGCGGGATTCCCGGCGCGAAGCAGCGGCCCCCCCTGCTGACCGAGAGCCGAGTCGCCGACCTCGCCGCGAGCTTTCAGGAGGCGGTCGTGGACGTGCTCGCCGCGAAATGCCGCCAGGCACTCGAGCGGTGCGGCCACCGCACGCTCTGCGTCGGCGGCGGGGTCGCCGCCAACTCGCGCTTGCGCGCACGGTTGGCGGAGACCGCCGCGACGTTGGGGGCCGAGCTATTGCTCGCGCCGCGCGAATACTGCACCGACAACGCCGCCATGGCCGCGATCGCCTGGGAGCTGCTCGCCCGCGGCCGCACGGCCGAACTCGATCTCGACGTCACGCCGGGACTGGTCCGGAGCCGGTAGGGCGGGCTGTGCCCATCAACGATGGGTAGGAAGGGATTCGTCATCCCCGCGCGAGCGTTGGAATCGGGGGGTTTCACCGGTCCTTCGGTGGGCACAGCCCACCCTACTCGCTGGACCTACGGCACGGTTCCGCCTCCGGCCCCTCCCCCTCCCCCTCCGCCGCCGCCGGGCACGCCGCCCAGTCCCCCGACCGCGGTGAACGTGAACACGTCGGTGATCTGATTGAACAGCGGCGCCACCGACAGCCGCACGTAGCGGCGGTCCCCCGAGACGACCGCCATCGCGCTCATCGTCGACCCTTGATTCAGCAGCGTGACGATCGGCGTGTAGCCCACCGCCCCTGCGGTCGACGCGGGACGCGACTGCCGGAAGCGGCGCTCCGCCGCGCGGCCGGCCGCATCGGTCCCGCCCAGCATCTGCGCCAACGGCCGCCGCCCGGCGAGCGGCTCGAAAACTCGGCGGGTCTCGGCCTCGGTCGCGAATTCGGTGCGGCGGCCGTCCTTCAGCGTGAGCCGCACGATCTTGTCCGGCCGGTCGAGCGGGACTGTGAGCTTGCGGACCGACTCCCGCTCGCTCCCCTGATGGCGGACCACCTCGAGCTGCGCCCGCTGGCCGACGATCTCGCCCCCCTTGTAGTCGATCCGCACGCGATAGGAGCCGGAAACGGCCCGCGCGCAGACGTAATGCTCGTAACAGTTCGCCTGCTCCGGCCCGAACCCGTCGTGGAGATACGCGCCGCCGCCGCGCGTCCGCGGTTCGAGGAACGAGCACACGGTGCCGGGCGGCTCCTCCACGCTCAGGTCGAGGTCCCCCGAGCCGCTCCACGTCAGCCGCAGCACGAGGTCCCGCTGGAGCGCCTCGCGAACGGCCCGGTCGAGCGCCTCGGCCTCGGCGGCGCGGCCAGCCGCGAGCAGTTCCTTCCGCGACTCGGCGGCGGCGTCTTGCGCCTCGCGGTGCAGCCGGTCGCGGTCCTTGGTCCAGACGCTGGTCAGGATCCCCGCGACCGCCCAGCGGACCGCGTCGTGGTCCTTCTTCTCGCGGGCGATCGTCAGTCCGAGGACGTACGGGTGCGGGCTCGTCGGATCGAGCACCGAAGCCTGACGGTACATTCGCAGCGCGGCGTCGTCGGCCTCGAACCGCCGCAGGTACGCGGCCGAGTAGATCATGCTCGGGACGTCGGCGACGGTGAAATCGAGCCGCGAGAACAGCGCCCGCTCGACGTCCTCGGCCGGCCGGTCGTCGAGCTTCATCGAGACGGCGAGCACGTCGTACATCCAGGGCTGCGACTGGCCGTGGACGAGGGCCGCTTCGATGGCGGCGATCACGTGCGCGTGCCGGTCCTCCTCGTGCAATCGCAGCACCAGGTTGCGGACCACCTCGGGATCCGGTCGGCGCTTGGCGAAGTAGTCGTTCCAGATTTCGCGCGGGGCGCGGGCGTCGGCGTCGAGCGGCAACCGCGGTCCCGCCGGGGGCTGCGGGGACGCGGCGGGGGGGCGCGCAACGGAAGCGGAGCGCGCGGGCGAACTCCGCTTCCGGTCCGGGTCGTCAGGAGCAACTAGCGGGCGGTCGGGAGTTTTTTTTTGCCCGCCGCTTCCTCGATGCTCCGGTTGTCGAAGGGCAGATCGCGCACCTGGGCGAAGAACTGCCCGGCGCGGGGCGCGGCCTGGCTCGTCTCGGATCCCAGGATGCCGTTCAGGATCGACTCGACTTCGGCATCCTGTTCGGCGGCGTTCGGTCCCGCGCCTTGGCCGTTTCGCTGGGCTTGGGGCAGCTTTCGCAGGTCGGGACGCGGGATGACGGCGTCCGGGGCGTGAGGCAACTCGGGGGCGACGCTGAAGAGGCCGCCGCCGATTCCGCCGCCGCCCAGGCCGCCGCCGAAACCGCCGCCGAGACCGCCGCCCAAGCCACCCAGGCCGCCGCCCAGGCCACCCAGGCCGCCGCCGAGTCCTCCTCCTCCGAGGCCGCCCAGCAGCGACCCGACTCCGGAGAGGTTGAGCTGTGCCTGGATGTTCTGCGGGATCGGGATGACGAGGTCGCCCACGGGATAGACCCGCGTGCTCATGATGTCGGCCGCCTTGAGTTCGGTGGTGATCTCCATCACCTCGTTCCGGATCACGTAAGTCAGTCCGAATTCCTCGAGCAGGATTTTGAGCCCGCTACGGAGGGAAATGCCCGACAGCACGCGGTTGACCGGCGTGTCCAAGGCGATTTGCTCTTCCTCCAGCCCCTTCTTGTCCAGAATGATCGTGATGCCGTGCAGGTCGGCGAGGACCTGCATCGCGACCTCGAGCGGCGTGTCGGCGAACTCGATTTCGGTGTTCTCGCGCAGGGCGGCGATGATCCGCTCCTCGCGGGGGCTGTGCTTATGCAGATCGACCGAGGCCCATTTCCGCCGCCGCTCCGTCAGCGCCTGCCAGACTTCGGCGGGGGGAAAGCGGATCGGCGGCTCGTCCGGGAAGGGAACGTGCGACAGCTCGACCTGGTACAACGTCTCCAGGAACCGGTCGTGGCGGAGCTGCCGCAGTTTGAACGCCTTGTTGAGCTGGCCCGCCGCCTCCGCGGTGAACCGGGCCGCTTCGGCCACCGCCAGGCCCGGCTGCATGTTGACCACCACCTCGGCCACCAGTTCGGCCTGCTCGTACGCGTCGTCGTTGCCGTGCACCCCTTCTTCGAGCAGCGCGCGGACCTGGTCGACGAGCTGGGCGATCCGCTCCTCCTCGATCGTCATCTGCTCGATCAGCCGCCGCTGGGCTTCCAACTGGGCCTGCTTCTCGGCGAGCAGCACCCGCTCCCGCTCGACGGCGTCCGCCCGGAGCTTGTACTGGCTGATCCGCCCTTGCAGGATCTTCTTCAGGTCTCGCCGCACCTCCGGGAAAATATCGGCATGCTCGATCGTCACGAGCTGCTGCTCGAGGACCAGCCGGGCCCCGACCGGATCGGTGACCGCCACTTGCCGCGCCTGCTCCATGGCGCGGTTCGTCTCCACGCGCAACTGCTCGGTCCGGATGCGGACGATCTCTTCCTGCTCGGCGATCAGGTCCGCGCCCGGAGGACGAGGCGGCTGACTGCCCGGAAGAAAGTCCGGCGGAACCGGCCGGCCCGGCCGAGGCGCGAACTCGTCCAGCACACTCGGCCCCGGCTCGCCGGGCGCCGGCGGAACCTCGGCCTGCGCCACGACGAGCACGCGGGACGCCCCCGGCTTCCGCTGATTCGCCGCGGCCGTCACCAGCGCCTTGGCGGCGACGTTCTCGGGATCGACCGCCAGCACCGCCAGACCGATCTCCTCCGCCCGTGCGGCGTTCCGCAGCGCAACGGCCCGCTCCCCTTCGGCGAGCAGCGCCGCGAGCGCGACGTCGAACGCGTCCTGCGAGGCCCGCAGCAGCGGCTCGCCGGCGAGCGACACGCTCAGCCCGGCGTCGCGCTCCGCCCGCGTCCACAGCGGATACAGCACGGCGTTGCCCGAGGCCTGCACCTTCGCCGCACTGAGATCCCACGCCAGTTCGAGCGGGAGGTCGCCGTAATTCCCCGAGACGGAAATCTCGCCGGCCGCCGCCCCTGTGCCGATATAGATCGTCGAGCGGTCCTGGCGGAGAGGCAAGGCGACGGCGGGGAGGAGCAGCGCCCCTTCGGGCGCGGCGATGCGGGCCGGATAGAACACCGGCGCGTCGGCCGCCTCCGCCAGCTTCCGCCCCACGGTCGCCGGCGCCTGCGCCTCGACCTGGCGCTCCGCGAACCGCCGCGCGGCGCCGGTCTTCGTCTCGGGATCGGCGGCGAGCGCTCCGGCATTGTCGAACAGCACGACGCCCCCGGTCTGCAGGGCCAGCGTGCCCAGCACGCGGAGGTCCAGGTTCGGACCGGCCGCGTAGCTGTGGACGGGGACCTGCCGCTCGCGGAACTCGCGCGACTGCTCGGCGAGATCGGCGGTGCGGACGAGGCTGGCCGCGCTCATTCCGTCCCCGAGATAAACGATCGAACCGGAACGCGCTCCGTCGAGCGCGGCGCCGGCCGTGCGGAGTGCGCCCATCAAGTCGGTCGCCCCCAGCGGCGCCCGCTCCCGCAGCCGCGCCACCGCCTCCGCCAGTTCCGCCGAGCCGGGCGCGGCGAATTCCGCGGTGAGCCGCGCCGGCCGCACGTCGACCGCGAACAGACACACGCGGTCGGCTTGCGGCAGGGAGGCCAGGAAGGCGTCGAGCACCGCGAGAAGTTGCTGGCGGTGCTCGCCGATCTGGCTGGCCGAGGTGTCCACCAACACCACGTGATCGCGCGGGAGGGCGGGAGCGGCGAGTCCGTCCGCCCGGAGTTGGACCGCGAAGTAGGTCGCGTCGGCCACGCGGTGCGTGTGCAGGCCAACGGGTTTCCCGTTCTCGCCGGCCGCGGCCGGCATCGCGAGCAGTCCGAGGGCGAACAGCGCGGGCCCGGTCAGGGCCAGCGCGCGACGGGCAGCCAGAATCGTCATCGTGCGACTCCCGGAATCGGAACGTCAGGGGTGGGGAACGCGACCAATTCGAGCGGCCCGGTCCGGGGACACCCTCCTCGTGGAGCGGCGCACCCACGCCCATTGTAACTCGGGCGGGGGACCCGATTGAAGCAAAATCCACCCCGGTGGGGAGGGATTCTCCGATTTAGTTTCGACCGCCGCCACCCCCCCGCGTCACCCCCGCCGGGCGACGCGGGGTTCCGCCGATCGTAGGGAAACTGCGGGGGGCGGGATCCTCGACCTTTAACCTTCAGCCTTCAGCCTTCAGCTTTCAGCCTTCAGCTTTCAGCCTTCAGCTTTCAGCCTTCAGCCTTCAGCCTTCGACCTTCAGCCTTCGACCTTCGACCTTCGACCAGCTTGGACGCCGCCCCGCTCGCCGGGCGCGCGGGGAATTTCCGGCGGGGGGCGTGAGGTTTTTTCGCCTGGATCGTCCAGTCTTCCGGGGACGGTCCATACCCCGCAGCGCAAGCCAGGGCGAACGACCCTCGCGGCCTCGTCCCCAAGAACGTCGTCCGGTCAGGCAGTTCATTCTCGCGGGCGGGTCGGGTCCAGCGGTTTTCCCTCGCTGGCGCGTCGGGCTGGTGTGAAACAACGAATCATTCCGGGAGCGAAAAGGGCGATCATGAGCGATTCGGCACAGCAGGGGAGCGGGGCGGGCGGCGCGACGAGCGAGTCGATCGAGCGGCTCAGCCGGGCGTATCACGAGATCCGCCGGCAGATGTCGCAGGTGATCGTGGGGCAGGACCAGGTGATCGATCAGTTGCTGATCGCGCTGTTCAGCCGGGGGCACTGCCTGCTGGAAGGGGTGCCGGGGCTGGCGAAGACGCTGATGATCAGCACGCTGTCGCGGTGTCTGTCGATGAGCTTCGCCCGCATCCAGTTCACGCCGGACCTGATGCCGGCGGACATCACCGGGACCGAAGTCCTGCAGGAGAACCGCTCGACCGGGCAGCGGGAGTTCCGGTTCATTCCCGGCCCGCTGTTCCACAACGTGATCCTCGCGGACGAGATCAACCGCACGCCCCCCAAGACGCAGGCGGCGATGCTCGAGGCGATGCAGGAGCGGCAGGTGACGGTCGGGCAGGTGCGGCACCTCTTGGCCGACCCGTTCTTCGTGCTCGCCACGCAGAACCCGATCGAGCAGGAAGGGACCTATCCGCTGCCCGAGGCGCAGCAGGACCGGTTCATGTTCAAGGTGTTCGTCGATTACCCGAGCTTCGCGGAAGAGAAGCAGATCGCCAAGCAGACGACCACCGTCCTCAGCGACACGGTGCGGGCGGTGCTCAACGCGGAGGAAATCCTCGCCTTGCAGACGATCGTGCGGCAGGTGCCGGTGACGGACCACGTGGTCGATTACGCCCTGGCGCTCGTGCGGCAGACGCGGATCAATCAGGACGGGGCGCCGGAGTTCATCAAGGAGTGGCTGAGCTGGGGGGCCGGGCCGCGGGCCGTGCAGTTCCTGCTCCTGGGCGGGAAGGCGCGGGCCTTGCTCAACGGCCGCACGCACGTGTCGACCGACGACATCCAGGCGCTCGCCGCGCCGGTGCTGCGGCACCGGATCGTCACGAACTTCTCGGCGGAGAGCGAAGGCGTGACGGCGGACCGGGTGATTCAGCGGCTGGTGGAAGAGACCCCCTCGAAGGAAGGCGAGCTGACCCGTGACCCAAGACTACAGAAGATTTTTGCAGCCTGAGGCGCTGTCGCGGATCTCGAGGCTGGAAGTGCGGGCACGGCACGTCGTCGAGGGGTTCCTGTCGGGGATGCACCGCAGCCCCTTCTATGGGCAATCCGTCGAGTTCGTGCAGCACCGCGATTACGTGGCCGGCGACGACGTCCGCCGCATCGACTGGAAGGTCTGGTCCAAGACCGACAAGTACTACGTCAAGCTGTACGAGGAGGACACCAATCTCCGCACCACGCTGCTGGTGGACCTCAGCGAGTCGATGCGGTTCGGCAGCGGCGCGATGACCAAGTACGAATACGGCTGCACGGTGGCGGCCTCTCTCGCCTACCTGTTGCTCCGGCAGCAGGACTCGGTGGGGCTGGTCGCCTTCGACGAAGCGGTGCGGACGGTCGTTCCCCCGCGGAGCCGGCAAACGCACCTGCACGGCATCCTCGCCGCGCTCGACGCGCAGGATCCGGTGAAGAAGACCGACATGTACGGCGTGCTGCGGGAAGTGGCCGAGCAGCAGACCCGGAAGGGAATGATCGTCATCGTTTCGGACCTGTTCGCCGAGCGGGAGGGCCTGTTCAAGGGGTTGCGGCTGCTGCGGCACCGCGGTCACGACGTGCTGATCTTTCAAATCATGGACGACCAGGAGCTGGACTTCGACTACGCGGGGACGACGAAGTTCGAAGGCATGGAGGAGATGGGGGACTTGATCTGCGACCCGCGGAGCCTTCGGGAAGGATACCTCGCGGCGGTCGAAGAGTTCCGCGAAGAGCTCCGCCGGCATTGTGCCCGCAACACGATCGACTTCCAGACGATCCGCACGAGCCAGCATTTGGACGCCGCGCTGGCGCATTATTTGAATCACAGGATTGGAATGCGGCAGAGCGTGCGGAGTTGAGGGTTGAGAGTCGAGAGTTGAGAGAAAAATGAGCCGCGGGGTTTATCCCCGCGGTGGTGACAGAGTGTCGTTTCGGGAATGCTTGGCTCTCGTCCGGCTGGAGTCCGTGTCCCCACCGGCGGGATAAACCCGCCGGCTCATTGCTGCAGTGAGAGCGATTACGAATGGGTTGGTTCGCCTCCTACTTCTTCAATCCCGCGTTCATCGCCGGCGGCGCGGCGCTGATCGCTTCGCCGATCATCATTCATCTCATCAACCGCATGCGGTATCGGCGGGTGCGGTTCGCGGCGATGGAGTTCCTGCTGCAGAGCAAGCAGCGGAACCGGCGGCGGATCCTCATCGAGCAGCTTCTGCTGTTGCTGTTGCGAATCCTGATCGTGCTGGCGATCGTGGCCCTCATCGCCCGGCTGATCCTCGACGCCAAGACCCTCGCGGCGCTGGGCAACAACCGCGCCCAGCACGTCGTGCTCCTCGACGACAGCGGCTCGATGCGCGACCGCGGGGGCGAAACCACCGCCTTCGACCAGGCCCGCTCCGTCGTCGAGCAGCTCGTGGCCGAGGGAGCGCGGCGGCCCAACTCCCAGCAGTTCACCCTCGTGCTGCTCTCCAACCCCGAGCAGCCCATTTTCAGCCAAGAGGACGTCAACGACGATCTGCTGCGGAAAGTCAACGGCGAGCTGAACAAGCTCAAGGACCGCTGCACGCACCGCGCGCTCGACCTGGCGGCGGGGCTGGAGGGGGCCCGGCAGCACCTCGCCGACGAGAAAGCGGTCAGCCGGCACCTGCACGTCGTTTCGGACTTCCGCCGCAAGGACTGGGTGAACCAGCAGGCGGTCGCGCAGGCGGTGACGGCATTGGACGAAACGGGGGTCACGGTGAACTTCGTCCGCACGGTCGCCGAGCCGCACGCCAACCTGGCGATCACCGGCCTCGCGGGAGACTTCCACATCGCCACCGCCCAGTTCGACCTCCGCATCGGCGTGACGGTGCGGAACTTCGCGCAGTCGAAGGCCGGCAACGTCCCGGTCGGCCTGTACGTGGACGGCCAAAAGCTCCCTCAGGGGCTGCTCATCGACGCGATCGAGCCCGGCGCCGAGCAGACCGTCGAAAAGTTCATCCGCTTCGACAAGCCCGGCCAGTACAAGCTCGAGGCCCGGCTCGACCCCGACGCGCTCCAGCAGGACAACGCGCGGCACGTGGCGGTCGACGTGCGGCCGGCCAACCAGGTGCTGATCGTGGACGGCGACCCGGCGGGGAAGCTGGCGCAGGCCTACATCCAGACCGCGTTCGACCCCCAGTTCACGGCGACGCAGTCGACCGTGGTGACGGTCGATTACCTCCGCAAGCAGCCGCTCGATCCGTATCAGTCGATCCTGATGGTCAACGTCCCCAGCCTGCCGGCCGACGCGCTCGCCCCGCTCGAGGAGTACGTTCGCGGGGGCGGGGGGCTGGTGTGGTTCGTGGGAGACGCCGTGCAGCCGCGGTTCTACAACGAACAACTCTACGCGGAAGGCCGCGGGCTGTTCCCGGCGCCGCTCGCGCCGACGCACCGGGCGCTCCCCCCCAGGCCGGAAGGCTCGACCGCCCCCGATCTGACCGTCGACAGGCACCCGATCTTCGTACACCTGTTCGACAAGGACGACAACCGGGCGTTGTTGATCGACATCATCGCCATCGACCGCTATTTCCCCGCCGCCGAAGACTGGCCGCGCGACGACAACCGCCGCAAGGACGGCGTGAAGACGTTCGGCCGGCTGCGGAACGGCGAGCCGGTGTTCTTCGAGCACAACTACGGGGAGGGGCGGATCATCACCTTCCTCTCGACCGCCGTGCCGCAATGGAACAACTGGGCCCGCACGCGGAGTTATCTCGTGCTGCTGCTGGAGTCGGTGCGGCACACCGCCTATCGCGACCGGCGGGCGGAACGGACCGTCGGCGTCTCGATCCACGAAGAGTTGGACGCCGCGCGCTACGGCAACGAGGCCCGCGTGACGGTCCCCGGCCCGCAGGGCGATCAGGTGTTCACGATTCTGGCGGACCAGGCCGCGACGGAAGCCCAGGAGGGGGGGAAAGCGAAGTTCACGATCGACTTTCCCTCGCAGCGCGCCGCCGGGACCGACGCCCTCGGGGCCGACACGGACCACCCCGGGATCTACGTCGTGCGGCTGTTCGACTTGCAGCAGGTCCCGGAGGAGCGCTGGTACGCGTACAATGTCCCCGTCGAGGAAAGCGATCTCGCGATCGCCACCGATGAGGAAATCCGCCTGCAGCTCGGGCCGGAGGCGGAGGTGCAGATTCAGGCCGCCGGAGTCGTGGACTGGATCGAGGGGGAAGAGCCGGGGCAGGAGGTCCGCCGCTGGCTGCTGATCGGGCTGATCGTGTTCCTCCTGTGCGAGCAATTGATGGCCTACCGTTTGAGTTATCACCCCCGCGGGGCCGGGGCAGGTGCAGCCGCATGAGCGAATTGCTCTCCCTCTTCGATGCGTTTCCCGTACCGTTCGCCGCGACGGACGCCTCGCCGCTGTCCAGCGACTGGTGGACGGCGACGTGGGAGGCGCTCCGCGCGCTGCACTTCGACTGGCCCGCCGGCCGGTGGGGCTGGGCCGGATACCTCGGCGGGTTCGCCGTCGCGGTGCTGATCGTGGTCTGGATGTACGCCCGCGACACGGCCGCTCTCTCCCCGCTGTGGCGGCTGTGGCTGCTGGGATTGCGGCTGGCGGTGGTGGCGGCGCTGGCGGTGATCGCCCTCAACCCGCACTTCCGCGAGGAAGAGACGCTGTACCGGCCGTCGCAGGTGGCCGTCTTGATCGACACGTCCCTGTCGACGCGGTTCCCGGCGGAGGCCGTCGCTTCTGGAAGCGTTCCCGAAGGGAGCCCGCCCCCCCGCTCGCGGGCCGAGGCGATCGTCGACCTCGTGGAGAAGACGCCGCTGATCCGCGAGCTCCGCCGGCGGCACGAAGTCCACGTCTACACGTTCGATTCGCGGCTCGAAGGCCCGCATCACATCTTCAAGTCCGACGAAGAGCTGGAGCGCGCGCGGCGGCTCGCCGCGGCCGGCGCGGCGGACGACGAACACGAAACCACCGAGGCCGCCCCGGAACGGACCGCGGCGGACGCCGGCGGTCCCGCGGCGGCCCAAACCGACGTCGATTGGGCCGAGCTGCTCAAGCCCCGCGGGCAGGAGACCCGGCTGGGTGAAGCGCTGCACGCGCTGATCGGCAAGATGCAGGGGGAGAACCTGTCGGGGATCGTGGTCGTCACCGACGGCGGCTCGAACGCCGGCTACGACCCGCAGACCGCCCACGACCTGGCCCTCAAGTCGAAGCCCGTCGTCAAGCTGATCACCGTCGGCGTGGGGAGCACGGAGAAACAGGCCAACCTGCGGATCGCCAACCTCCAGGCGCCGACGCAGGTCCACATCGGCGACCCGTTCGACATCGTGGCCCTCGCCTCGGGGAACGGGATGACCGGACGCGGCGTCGACATCGAGCTGCTCGTCCAGCCCGACGGGCGCACGGACGAGGAGCCCCGGCTCGTCGCGCGGCAATCGATCACCCTGGGCGACGACGGGGTTCCCGTGGAAGTCGCCTTCCGCGAGGTCCCGAACCTGGCGGGCAAGTTCCGCTACTCGCTCCGCGCGCGGCCCACGGCGGCGCTCCGCGAGCTCCGCGAAGACGACAACCGCATGGACCACGTCGCCGAGGTCGTGGACCGCAAGACGCGGGTCCTCGTGATCGCCGGCGGCCCGATGCGCGAATATCACTTCGTCCGCAACATGCTGTACCGGCACTCGGGCGTGACGATGGACGTGTGGCTGCAAACGGTCGACAAGGCGACCGCCCCCCGCGTCAGCCAGGAGTCGGACCGGTTGCTCACCGAGTTCCCGGCCGATCCCGCCGAGCTGTTCCAGTACGACGTGATCGTCGCCTTCGACCCCGACTGGCGGCGGATCCCCGCGCCGGGCATCGAGATGATCCGGGAGTGGGTCGACCGCCACGCGGGGGGGCTGGTGCTCGTCGGCGGCGACGTGTACACCCCCGACCTGGCCGGCGGGGATCCCGCCCTCGACCCGATCCGCGTGCTGTATCCGGTGTTCCTCCGGCCGTACCTGCTCGACCTCCAGTTCGACCGCGAAGCGAACCAGGCGTACCCGATCGGGTTCACCGACGAAGGCCGCAACGCCGGGTTCCTGCAGCTCGTCGACGACTCCACCGAGTCCCGCAAGGCGTGGGACGAGTTCGGCGGCGTCTATCGCACGTATCCCACCGGCGGCGCCAAGGCCGGCGCCACCGTCTACGCCTATTTCTCCGACGCCCGCTCCCAGAACGAATACGGCCTCCCGATCCTGATGGCCGGCCAGCTCTACGGCGCCGGCCGCACCTTCTACCTCGGGAGCGGCGAACTGTGGCGGCTCCGCAGCCAGGGCGAGGAGTATCACGACCGCTTCTGGACGAAGCTCGTCCGCGACGCCGGACAAGGCCGGCTGAAGAGCGGAGGCCGCCGCGCCCAGTTCATCCTCGACCGAAACGTCTACGCGCTCGGCGAGACGGTCCGGCTGCGCGTCCGGCTCCGCGATCCGCAATTTCAGCCGCTCGAGCTGCCGTCGGTCCCCCTGCAGGTGTTCGAGCCGAACGGGCGGCCGCTGGTCCCCGCGCGCCGGCTCGAACCCGACCCGCAACGTCCCGGTCAATACACCGGCGAGTTTCGCGTCGGCGTGGCCGGAAGCTACCAGCTCGAGCTCGCCGTCCCCGACTCGACCGAGATCGAGACGGAGTCGATCCAGGTCCGTCTCCCCAATCTCGAAGACGACCGGCCCGAGCAGAACGCCAACCTGCTCAGCGAACTGGTGCGGGACACCGGCGGCCGGTATCTCGCCCTTGCGGAGGCGCCCGGCACGGTCCCCTCGCTGCTCGACTACGCCGGCTCCGAAACGACCATTTCCGAACAACTCCAGCTCGCCTGGGACAAGGCCTGGGTGATGTATGTCCTCGTCGGTTTGTTGTCGCTGGAATGGCTGACGCGGAAGTTGCTCAAACTGGCTTGATTGTCCGTTGTCCGCTGTCCGCTGTCAGTTGTCAGTTGTCCGCCGTCACTCGGGACTTCCAATTTCGCGAGGCGCGTCATGCCCGCGAAGGCGGGCATCCAGCGGCGCGCACGAAAAGCTGGATTCCCGCCCACGCGGGAATGACGGAGGTCGCGTTCCTGATACTGTCACTGCTGACACTAGCCCGCAGCGCAAGCAAGGGAGAATGACCGGGCTTCGTCTCGATGAGTCATCGGGCGTCGAAGCGAGAAGCCCTCGCTCGCGCGTCGGGCTAGCGTGAAACTGTCCACTGTCCACTGCCCACTGTCCACTACCCCAGCCATGTCCCACGACCCTCGCCCCCAAGTGCCTCCCGAAGTCGCCGCCGTGCTCGTGCGGCTGCGGCGGAGCATTCGCCGCTACGTGTTCCTTGAAGGGACGGCGCTCGTGCTCGTCGTGCTGGGGCTCCTGTTCTGGCTCAGCCTGGGGCTGGACGCGGCCTGGTTCCAGCTCAACCGGCTCGAATTGCCCCGCTGGTTCCGGCTCGCGTTCCTGGTGGCCGGGACGGGCTTCGTGGCGGCGGCGTTTCTCCTGTGGATCGCCCTGCGGATGTTCCGCAGCTTCCGGATGAAGGCGCTGGCCCTCGTGCTCGAGCGCCGCTTCCCCGAGTTCGACGACCGCCTGATCACCGCCGTCGAGCTCGCCGACTCGACCACCGGCCGCGAGAGCGAATTGACCCGCGCCATGCTGGCGCGGACGGTCCGGCAGGCCGCCGACGAGGCGCGGGACATCGACGTGGGGGCCGTGTTCGAGCGCCGCCCGCTCCGCCGGGCGGCGATCGCCGCGGTCGTGCTGGTCGCCGGCATCGGGGCCTTCGCCGCCACGAACGCGCACGCCATGAATCGCTGGTGGCTAGCGTACTTCGCCCTCGCGGGGGAGTATTGGGAGCGCGAATATCAACTCGAACTCCGCACGGTCACGCAGCCCGACCAGCGCGTCCGCCGGCTCGAGCCCGCGAACCCGTATTTACATCCCAAGGGGGGCGCCTTCGTCCCGCTGATCGTCGTCCCCGACGCGAAAACCCGCCTCCGGTCGATCGCCTCCCGCCAGAAGGAACTCCGCGCCGAGACCGAAACGCTCGCCCAGGCCGACCCCGCCGGTCCCGAAGCGCTCGACCGGCTCCTCTTCGATCAGGAAGCGCTCACGGACCGGCTGCGGTCCGAGCGGGCCGACCTGCGGCTGCCTCCGGAGGGCCTCCCGGAGGCCGCTCGGGCGGTAAACGCCGTCGCCACCCGCGACTGGCCCGGCGCGCTCGCCGCGCAACAGGCCCTCGCCGAGTCGCTCGAAGCGCTCGCCGCCTTGGTCGAGCCGTGGAAGGTCCCCGACCGCGTCGAGTTCGCCTACCGGATCGAGGGGCAGCGGCGGACCGCGCCGGTCATGTGCACCCGCGTGACCGACGCGGAGATGCTCGCGGAGCACCAGGCGCTCGCGGTCTTCCGCCATTCCCTGTCGGAGCTGACCGCCGACATGAGCTTCTCGGTCTTCGGCGGCGACTTCACGAACCGCGAGCCCTACGAGGTGCGGGTCGTCGATCCGCCGCGGATCGTACAGCCCACGCTGCACTGCGACTTCCCCCCGCACGCCGTTCCCCCCTCGACCGCCGAGAAGAAATGGAACAGCCCCGGCCGTCCCGTGGCCGTACACGGGGGGCAGATCGCGCTCCCCGTCGAGACCGGGTTCCTGTTCGAAGGGCGGTGCAACAAGCCGCTCACGGCGGTGCGGATCGAGTTCGGCGACCGGACGATCGAGCTGCACGCGGAGCCGCAGCGCGGCCGCCGCGACTCCGCCGAGGCCCCGCCGACGGTGGGGCGGATCGTCCGCGAGCCGCGGGACGGCGGGCCGCGCGAAGTGCGGGATCTCACCCCGCAGCAGGCGGCCCAATGGCTGCGGGTGGGGAGCGACACGTTCCTCGTCCCGTTGATCCTCAGCGAGGGGGCCACCGAGCCGGCCCGCGAAAGATTGCGGGGGGAGCTGTTCGATTTCGGCCGCCCCATCGTCCTTCCTCCCGGTTCCAAGCTGCGAATCTACCTCACCGACGCCGACGACATCCTCTCCTTCCAGCCCGAGATCCTGGAGATCGTCGGCGTCGCCGACGAGCCTCCCCAAATGATCGACATCAAGCTGCGGGGGATCGGTCCCATGATCACGCGGCAGGCGGTCGTCCCGGTCAGCGGGACCATCACCGACGACAACGGCCTCGCCGAGGCCTGGTTCGAGTTCCAGGTCGACGAGGGGCAGGCGAACCGCCCGCGCGTGTTTCGCCGGCCCCCCGCGAATTTCCCCCGCGAGTTCCAACTCTCCCGCGCGGACGAGGAGGGCTTCGAGCAATTCGACGTCCTCCCCCTCGAACTCAAGGAGGGGCAGATCCTGCGGTTGAACCTGTACGCGGCGGACGGCGACCTGCTCAACGGCCCGCACGTCACCCGTTCCGAACGGTTCGCGTTCCAGATCGTCACCCCCGAGGAGTTGCTCGCGCAACTTTACGGCCGCGAGTTGAACCTCCGCCTGCGGTTCGAGCAGATCATCAAAGAGGTCGAGACCACCCGCCAGCGGATCGCCGACCAGCGCGACGCGAACTGGCCCGCCGTCGAGGCGCTGCGGGCGCAGGATCCCCCCCCGGCGGATGCCGAGGCCCGGGTCCGGGCGCTGCTCCAGGGGATCGGGGCCGCCGCCGACCAGTCGCTGCACGACGTGAACAAGAACTTGAACGAGACCCGCGACATCGAGCTCGGTTTCCAGGACATTCTGGAGGAATTGATCAACAACCGGATCCTCACGGTGGAACGAATTCAGGGTTCGATCGTCCAACCTCTCCGGGCGATCAACGACGAGGACTTCCCGCGGGCGGACCGGGCGATCGGGCTGTTCCGCCTGGCGAACGAGCGGGAGCAGGGTCCCACGGCCGCGATGAACAGCAGTATTGACGCGCTGGACCAGTTGATTCAGCATATGAATGAGGTGCTCAAGGAAATGCAGGACCTCGTCGAGTTCCACGAGGCGATCCAGGAGCTCAGCGAGATCATCGCCGGCGAGGAATCGCTGATCGAAAAAGCGCGAAAGGAACAGGCCCGCAAGCTGATCGAAGACTTCGGCGCCCCCGCCGACAAGAAAGAAGACTGACCCCGTGATTGGTCATTCAGTAGTTCCAAGGTCCGGTTCTCGGATGGAAAAAATCCGTCATTCCCGCGCAGGCGGGAATCCAGAACCGGCGCCGTCCGCGCAGCGGCTGGATGCCCGCCTTCGCGGGCATGACGCGCGTGGCGGCCGCTCGGAACTTGCAACCCGGAACCCGTCACTCGCCACTCGTCACTCGTAACTCCCAAGGAAACCCTCCCATGCAGGTCCGCACCACGTTTCCCCGAGTGGCCCTCGTGGCGCTGTTGGGTCTGGCCCTCCTCCCCTTCGCCGGGGCGGCCGACACCGCCGGTCCCGCCGCGAAGCAGGAGCTGGCGCTGAGCACCGAGCAGGACCTGCTGGCCGCCCGCTACAAGCGGTTCGAGAAGACGCTGCGGACGATGGCGGCCTACATGGCGAAGACCGATCCGCAGAAGGCGGACCTCGTCGAACGCGCCCTGCAGAAGAGCGAAGGCGAAGGCCTCGCCCGCCGCATGGAGGCGGTCGTCGCCCTGCTCCAGAACGAGCAGTTCGGCAACGCCCTCGCCGACCAGTCCGAGGTCGTGCAGGAGCTCAAGGCGATGCTCGCCCTGCTGCAAAGCGGTGACCGCTCCCAGAAAAACAAGGACCGCATCAAGCAGCTCGAGGAATACCGGGCCGAGGTGATCCGCATCACCGCCGCCGAAAAAGACAACCGCGCCGAGACGGTCCGCGGCCGGCTCCCCGTCGGTTCCGAGCGGAAGAATGAGCAGGCCACCAAGGACCTCCGCGACAAGATCGACGGCGACGACGCCGCCCGCAACGGCGAATCGGGAGACAACCAGTCCGGCGACAACGACTCCGGCCAGAACGAGAACGGCGACAAGAAATCGGGCGACGGCAAGTCGGGGGACGGCAAGTCCGGCGACGCGAAGTCGGGGGACCAGAAATCGGGCGACGCCGAGTCCGGCGATTCGAAGTCCGGCGACAGCGAAGCCGGCGACCGGGAGTCGGGCGACTCCAAGGCCGGCGACCAGAAATCGGGCGACTCGAAGAGCGGCGACGGCAAGTCCGGCGACAAGAAATCGGGCGACAGCGAAGCGGGCGATTCCGAGTCCGGCGACAGCGAGGCCGGCGACAATGAATCGGGGGACCAGAAGTCCGGCGACTCGAAATCGGGCGACAAGAAAAGCGGCGACTCCAAGTCGGGCGACAAGAAATCCGGCGATTCCGAGTCCGGCGACAGCGAGTCCGGCGACTCCAAGAGCGGCGATTCGAAATCGGGGGACAAGAAATCGGGCGATTCCAAGTCCGGCGACAGCAAGTCGGGGAACAGCGAATCGGGAGACTCCGAGTCCGGCGACAGCGAGTCCGGCGATTCCGAATCGGGCGACAGCGAATCGGGCGACTCCAAGTCCGGCGATTCCAAATCGGGAGATTCGAAATCGGGAGATTCGAAGTCGGGCGATTCCAAGTCCGGCGACTCCAAGAGCGGCGATTCCGAATCGGGCGACAGCGACTCCGGCGACTCGAAGAAGACCCCCGGCCGCGACGAGATCGAGCAGGCCCGCCGGGAAATGGAGCGGGCCATCGAAGAGCTCAAGAAGGCCAAGCCCGACAAGGCCTCCGAGCACCAGGACGAGGCGATCGCCAAGCTCCAGAAGGCCAAGGAGAAGCTCGAGGAGATCCTGCGGCAGCTCCGCGAGGAAGAGCGCGAGCTGCTGCTCGCCGCCCTCGAGGCCCGCTTCCAGAAGATGCTCGCCGCCCAGCTCATCGTGAACCGCAGCACCCTCGCGCTCGACGGCGTGTACAAGAAGGACCAGCAGGTCGACGCGATCGCCGGCCGCTCCCGCGAGCTCGCCCGCGACGAGCAGGGGATCGCCGACGAGGCGCTCAAGGCGCTCACCCTCCTCCAGGAGGAAGGCTCCTCCGTCTCGTTCCCGCTCTCCGTCGAGCAATTGCGCGAGGACATGCTGACCGTCGCCCGCCGGCTCGAGCAGGCGCAGGTCGGCGAGCTGACGCAGGCCATCGAGGCCGACATCATCGAGGCCCTCGAAGAGCTGATCGAGGCCCTCCAGAAGGAGATGCAGAAGAAGGACTCCGAATCGCCGCCGGGGAAACCCCAGCAACAGCAGGGAGAGCCGCAGGATCCCGCCCTCGTCGACCAGATCGCCGAGCTCAAGATGCTCCGCTCGCTTCAGCAGCGGATCAACCGCCGCACCGTCCGCCTGGGGACGCTGGTGGACGGCGAGCAGGCGACCGAGCAGGAAGTCGTCGGCCAGTTGAAGGATCTTTCCAAGCGACAATCCAACGTCCAGCGGGCGACCTACGACCTGGCGACCGGCAAGAACAAGTGAAGCGTCCAGCGTCCGTAGTGCGAACTTGAGTTCGCACTACGGACGCTTTTCAGCGATCAGTTCCACAGAGAGAACCTCCCATGACCGCAGTCCAGCGAGTTTTCACCGTCGCCTGCGGGTTCTGCGTCCTGCTGCTCGCCGCGCCGCGGGGCGAGGCGGCCGAGATCCATGCCGCCCCCGCGGCGGACGAGGTCCGCGCGCAGGCCGTGCGATGGGTGGCGGCCCGCAGGCCCTCTCCCGACGTCATCCGCGCCGTGGGGGAGCTGTGGTCCGAGCTTCCCGCCGAAGTCACCCCCCGCCAGCTTCTCGACCGGGCGATCGAGACGTTCGCCCTCGCCGATCCGGAGACGCAGCGGTTCCTCGCCGAGTGCCGGCTCCGCGATCCCGGCCTGCTGCCTCCGCAGGCCGCATTGCTCGAGCGCGACGGGCTGGACGAGTTCTATACGACGAACCTCCGGCTGTTCTTCGCCCGCCATCTCGCGCAGCGGAAGATGTACGACGAGGCCCTGGAGCAGTTCGCCGCGTTCGACGCGGCGAAGTCGATCGACCCGGCGACGGCGCTGTTCTTCCAGGCGGTCTGCGAGCACCAGTTGCTCCTGAAGGACGAGGGGCTGGCCACCATCCGCCGGCTCACGAGCGACACCGAGGCGGTCCCACCGAGCTACTCGACCGTCGCCACGCTGATGCAGTACGAGCTGGAAGCGCTGCGGCCCAAGTCGCTGGACGAAGTCTCCCGGCTGATGCAGGACGTCGAGCGCCGCCTCGACCTGGCCCGCACCGGTCCCGAGGTCCAGCGGAAGGAAGAGCAGATCGTCGCCATCCTCGATGAGATCATCGAGAAGCTCGAACAGCAGGCCGGCGGCGGCGGCGGCGGCTCCGGCAGCGGCCCGCCGAGCGGCGGCCAGCCCGGCCCGCCGAGCGGGAACCAGTCCAGCAGCCCCGCCGCACAAAGCGGGGTCGGAGGCGCGCCCGCCCCCGGCGACGTCGATCCCGAGAGCCTCCGCAACCAGGGGGGCTGGGGCAACCTCCCCGAGAAGGAACGCGAAAAGGCGGCCAGCGGCATCGTCGAACGCTACCCCGGCCACTACGACGCCGGCATCGAAAACTACTTCCGCAAGCTCGCCGGCCAACGCGCGCCATGAATCGGCAATGACGAGTTACGAGAAGGTCGTAGCTCGGACACAACAACTCCGCACTCCGAATTCCCCATTCCACACTTCTCCATGCCCTCCCTCGCTTTCACGCTCTTGTTCGCCGTGCTGGCCGCCGCTGTGTCGCGCGCCGAGGCTACGGAGCGCTACGCTCCTCCCGCGGTCGACGAGGTCCGCGCGCAGGCCGTGCGATGGGTGGCGGGCCGCAAGCCTGCTCCCCAAGTCATTCGGTCGGTGGGCGAGCTGTGGGCCGCGGTCCCGGCCGACGCGACGCCCCGCGAGCTCTTGGACCGCGTGATCGAGACCTTCGCGCTCGCCGACCCCGAGACGAGGCAGTTCCTGGCGGAATGCCGGCTCCGCGATCCCGACCTGCTCCCACCCAGGGCCGACCTACTTCGGCAGGAAGGGCTGGACGAGTTCCATGCCGCCAACCTCCGCCTGTATTTCGCCCGCTACCTCGCGCTTCGGAAGATGCACGAACAGGCCCTGGAGCAGTTCGCGGCGTTCGATCCGGGGAAGTCGATCGACCCGGCCACCGCTTTGTTCTTCAAGGCGGTCTGCGAGCACGGGTTGCTCCAGAAGGACGAAGGGCTGGCCACCATCCGGCAGCTCGTCGATCACACGGAGGCAGTGCCGGCGAGCCACGCCGCTCTGGCGACCCTCATGCAATACGAGTTGGAGTCGCTGCGGCCGGATACGCTCGACGAGATCGCCCGGCTCATGCGGGACGTCACCCGCCGCCTCGACCTCGCCCGCACCGGCCCGGAAGTGCAACGCCAGGAACAGCGGATCATCGCCAAACTCGACCGCATCATCGACAAGCTCGAACAGGAGCGGGGCGGCGATGGTCCCAGTCGGGACGGCGGCGATCCAGGGCAAGGACAACCCGGTTCGCCGTCGGGGAACGATCCGAACAAGCCCGCCGAGGCGAGCGCGCCCGGAGGCGCGACCGGTCCCGGCGAAGTCGATCCGCAGGGCCTCCGCAACCAGGGGGGCTGGGGCAACCTCCCCGAGAAGGAGCGCGAAAAGGCCGCCAGCGGCATCGTCGAACGCTACCCCGGCCACTACGACGCCGGCATCGAAAACTACTTCCGCAAGCTCGCCGGCCAACGCGCGCCATGAATCGGCAATGACGAGTTACGAGAAGGTCGTAGCTCGGACACGACAACTCCGCACTCCGAACTCCCCATTCCGCACTTCCCCATGCCTTCCCTCGCCTCCGCACTGCTCCTCGCCGCCCTCGCCGCCGCGCCGCAGGTCAAGCTCGTCACCCTCGACGGGACCGAGCGAACCGGCGAGTTGCGCGGCATCTCCGCCGCCGCGGTCACGCTCGGCGGCGTCGAAGGGATCGCGGACGGCGAGTTCGAGGCCCCGCTCGCCAATGTCCTGCAAGTCGAGTTCCCCTCGCCAGACCCTGGCGGACAGCCTGCTCCGACCGCCGCCCCGATCGCCATCGAACTGGTGGACGGCAGCCGGATCGCCTGCACCGACATTACCGTTTCGGCCCGCGACGCCGCGCTCGACGCGGGTGGACTGGGGAAGGTGACGGTCCCGCTGCAATCGCTCGCCTCCATCCGGTTCGTCGACGCCGGCGCCCACGCGGCGACGTGGGACGAGCTGCGCGGCAAGGAGACCAAGCGCGACCTGCTCGTGGTCCGCAAGGGGGAGGTGCTCGACCATCTCGCCGGAGTCGTCGAGAGCATCGACGACAAGGCGGTGAACTTCCTGTTCGACGGCAACAAGATTCCCGTCGGCCGCGACAAGGTGTTCGGGCTGGTGTACTCGGGGCGCGAGCCGGCCAAGGCGGAGCCGGTGTGCGAGGTGCGGCTCGCGGGCGACGATCGGCTGATGGTCCGCGCGCTCGCCTGGGAAGGAGACTCGCTCCACGCCGAGTTGCTCGCGGGGGGCAAGCTCGCGGTCCCGCTCGCCGCGGTCCGCACGCTCGATTTCAGCCTGGGCAAGGTGCGCTACCTCTCGCAGATGGAGCCGCGCGAGGTGAAGTACACCCCCTTCTTCGACGTCACGTGGGAGTACCGCCGCGACGCGAACCTCGACGGCGACCCGCTGCGGGTGGGGAACGACACCTATCGCCGCGGCCTGTGCATCCACTCGAAGACGCTGCTCCGCTACCGGCTGGGGGGCGAGTACCGCCGCCTGCAGGGGGTGATGGGGATCGACCGCTCGGTCGGCCGCGAGGGGGACGTGCGGGTGACGATCGGCGGCGTGACCGTCTCGGGCCAGGCGCGGACGCTGTTCGAGGGGGAAGTGAAAGGGACCGACGACCCGGTCCCGCTCGACCTCGACGTGACGGGCTTGCGCGACCTGGAGATCCTCGTCGATTTCGGCGGCAACCTCGACATCGCCGACCACCTCGTCCTCGCCGACGCGCGGGTCGTCAAGTGAAATCGCCTGATTTCGACGCAAAGCCGCCCAGCGCGGGAAGCCGCAACCGAAATTCGTTTTTCGACGCAAAGCCGCAAAGAGCGCAAAGGATCGCAAAGAAGAAAAACATGATGCGAACGAGACGCGCGCCGTCGGAGCGGAGTTCTCGAGACCTTCGTGCTACCGTGCCGAACCGCGGGATGAAGGCTCGATGAATTGCACCTCATCCACTCCAGCCCTTCGCGCCCTCCGCGTGCTTCTGTTCGAAGTGGCTGCCGCAGTCGAACTCCGAACCTCTGCGTCCTCGGCGCTCTCGGCGGTTCGAACGTTTCCCGGCGGTGAAGCCGGAAGCTCTCGACCGCAGAGAGCGCCGAGGACGCGGAGAACAAAAGATTCGCGAACGAAGCGAGCCTCCCGCGTCAGCGGGGGGAGGTTGTTTTTCGATTGATGGCCTGTTGGCGGACTTCAGCGATGACTCGACCGTCCTTCCGTTTCGTTCTCGGCGCGATCTTTCTCGCCTCCGCGATGGCGGCCCGCGCTGACGATGTCGCACAATCGGCCGTCGCCGTCGATGCCGGCGTGCTCGCTGCGCAGCAGCGCCGCGTCGAGGTCGTCGAGAAGGTCGCACCCTCCGTCGTCGCCATCTTCGCCCGCGGCGGCGCCGGCGGCGGGTCCGGCGTGCTCATCTCCCCGGACGGCTACGCCCTCTCCAACTTCCACGTGACGAGCGGCGCCGGCAACTTCATGAAGTGCGGACTCAATGACGGCCGGCTCTACGACGCCGTCATCGTCGGCCTCGACCCCACCGGCGACGTGGCCCTCATCCAACTCCTCGGCCGCGACGACTTCCCCCACGCGACCCTCGGCGACAGCGACCGCGTCCGTCCCGGCGACTGGGCCTACGCGATGGGCAATCCGTTCCTGCTGGCCACCGACTTTCAGCCCACCGTGACCTACGGCATCGTCAGCGGCGTCCACCGCTACCAGTACCCCGCCGGCACCATCCTCGAATACGCCGACTGCATCCAGGTCGACGCCTCGATCAACCCCGGCAACTCCGGCGGGCCGCTGTTCAGCGACGAGGGCGAGTTGATCGGCATCAACGGCCGAGGCTCCTTCGAGAAGCGCGGCCGCGTCAACTCCGGCGCCGGCTACGCCATCTCGATCAACCAGATCAAGAACTTCCTCGACCACCTCAAGAGCGGCCGCATCGTCGATCACGCCACGCTCGGCGCCACCGTCGCCGCCGAGCGCGACGGCTCGATCGTCGTCGGGGCGATCCTCGAAGAGTCCGACGCCTATCGCCGGGGCTTGAGGATCGACGACGAAATCGTGACCTTCGGCGGCCGGCCGATCCGCAGCGTCAACCAGTTCAAGAACGTGCTCGGCATCTATCCCAAGGGGTGGACGATCCCGCTCGTCTACCGGCAGGACAACGAACGGCGGGAGATCCACGTCCGCCTCCGGGCCTTGCACCGGGAGTCCGAGTTGCGCCCCAAGCAACCGCAGCGGCCGAACATGCCCATGCCGCGGCCCCGCGGTCCCGAGGACCAGCCGAAGGAGGGGGACCCCGAGAAGGACCAGCCGGAAGGCCGCCGGCCGCGACAGGTCCCAGGCATCCCAATCGAGCGGATCCTCCAGCAGGCCGCCGCGCCCCCCGCCAAATACAAGCACATGTTCGTCGAGAAGCCGGGCTACGCGAACTACTGGTTCAATCAGCAGCACCAGGAGCGGCTGTCGCAGGCGCTCGACGCCTGGGGCGATTTCTCGAACGTCGCCGGCGTCTGGCAGCTCGCCGGCAGCACCGACCGCGGACTTCCCTTCACCCTGAAGCTCGCCGCCGACGGCGTGGGACTGATCCTCGCGGAAAGGCCGTTCCCGTTGAAGCTCGGCATCGGCGAGGAGGTCACCGACGATCCCCCCGGCTCCGGCGGATTGCTGATCTCGATGCACCACCTCAAGCTGCTGCTCGTGCATCGCGGGAAGGAGTTCACGGAGTTCGAGTACCTCGGCAGCGAGCCGCTCGACGGCCGCGGCCCGCGGGTCGACGTGCTCGTGGGCCGGCTCTCGACCGCCGAGACGCACTGGTACTTCGACCAGACGGACGGCAAGCTCGTGGGCTGGGACACATGGCACATGCCGGACACGGACCCCTGCGCGGTCCGCATCGCGAGCCTGGGCGACTTCGAGGGAAAGAAGCTCCCCGCCGAATTCACCGTCCGCCGGGGAGACGTCGCCTATGCGACCTTCCAAATCGAAACAGCGCAACTGGCGCCAGGCAAACCCGTCGCCGCAGGCGACTGAACAATCAATGAGCCGGCGGGTTTATCCCGCCGGTGGTCAACACGCCTACCACACGAATGAACTCCCGCGAAACGCGCCGGCTGTCCGGTCCGCACCGCGGGGATGAACCCCGCGGCCCATATGCGTCTCATCACAATGTCCCAACCGATTCGACGACTTGCGCTGATCGCCTCACTTGTTCTCGCCTTCGTCGCGGTGGGCGGGACGCCCGCGCGCGCCGTGGCGGCGGACGACGCCATCGACCACGTGCTGCCGCGGATAGTGAAGATCTTCGGCGCCGGCGGCCTGCGCGGGCTGCACGCCTACGGCACCGGGTTCCTCGTCTCGCCCACGGGGCACATCGTCACCGTCTGGAACCACGTGCTCGACGCGGAGGAGGTCACCGTCGTGCTCGACACGGGCCGCCGCGTGCAGGCCCGCGTGCTGAGCGCCGAGCCGCAGCTCGACCTGGCGGTGCTCGAGCTCGTCGAGCCGGCCCGCGACCTGCCGCACTTCGATCTTTCGCAGGCGACGTCGGTCTCTCCCGGCACGCGGGTGCTCGGGTTCAGCAACATGTTCAAGGTGGCCGTCGGGGACGAGCCGGTCTCGGTGCTGCACGGCGTGGTCGCCGCGAAAACGCGGCTCGCCGCCCGCCGCGGCGCGTTCGAGATCCCCTACGACGGACCCGTCTACGTCCTCGACGCGATCACCAACAACCCCGGCGCCGGCGGCGGGGTCGTCGCCACATACGACGGAAAGCTCGTCGGGATGATCGGCCGCGAAGTCCGCAACGCCGAGACGAACACCTGGATCAACTACGCGGTCCCCATCGAGGAACTCCGCGAAGTCGTGCGGAAGATGATCTCCGGCGAGTACATCGCCCGCGAGAAGAAGCCGGACGAGGAGACGAACCCCCGGCGCTACGCGGCGCTCGATTTCGGCGTGGTGATGGTCCCGGACGTGCTGTTCCGCACGCCGGCCTACGTGTATTCCGTCGAGCCGGGCTCGCACGCCGAGAAGGCGGGGCTGCGGCCGGACGACCTGGTGCTGTTCGTGAACGACGAACTGGTCCACTCCATCCGCACGCTGGAAGAGGAGCTGGGCCGGCTGGAGGCGGGGGACATGCTGACGGTCATCGTCCGCCGCGACCGCCAGCTCGTCACGCTCCAGATGCCGGTGGAGGCGAAGAATTGAAGTAGGGTGGGCTGCGCCCACCGGAATATGGTGACCGCTCACAACACGCTGGTGGGCACAGCCCACCCTACTACCCGAAACCGAAAGAAACCATGTCCGATACGCAATCAGCCGATATTCGATCCGACGCGCACCGTCTCATCGACGCGCTTCCCGAGAACGCGACGTGGGACGACGTCATGCATCGCGTTTACGTTCGCCAGTGCATCGACTCCGGCCTGGAAGACGCCGAGGCGGGGCGCGTCGTCGATGTGGAGAACGTTCGCCGCATCATTCGACATCCGTCGGCGTGTTCGCGATGATGAACGATCGAGTGATCGAGAGCATTCCACGCGGGAGGTTCGTGATGGAGACCGAAACGATGGGCCGAGTGGTGACGCAGGCGACGGTCGAGAACCTGCAGGATCTGTGGGACGTCGATCGCGGCATGTTGCAGCCGGAAGAAGTTCGTTCCATCGCCGTCGACGACGCCCTCGTCGACACCGGCGCCACGACCCTCGCGCTCCCGAGGCGATTCATCGAGCAACTCGGGCTGCGCAAGACCTACGAGAAGCGGGCCACCTCCAGCCAGGGACTCACCGTCGTCAACGTCTACGACGCGGTTCGTCTCACGATCGGCGACCGCTTCTGCACGGTCGACGTCATCGAGGTTCCCGACGAGGGACCGGTGCTGATCGGGCAAATTTCGCTCGAAATGCTCGATTACGTGGTCGATCTGCAGTCCCGCAAGCTCATCGGCAACCCCGCCCACGGCGGCGAGCAGATGCTGGAACTTTACTGATGAAATCGCCCTTCTCGGCGGCAGTTCGCCGTGGAGTCGTCTTAAGGTTCTGATCGTTCGATGTTCGCAGAGTTCGCCTTGATTGCCGTAGCGGTCGTGGCTATGCACGGGATCTTCTTCGGCTGCCTCTATGCGTGGTATCGCTGGCGGCCGATGTCGTGGTTGGAGCGTCTGTTGCCGTCCGCTGATTTGCCTGATGCAGACGACGATTTGCGAACGACTCGCTACGTCCTTTATTGTGTCCTCGTCCTGTTCTTGCTGCTGCTGTTGGTCCTGCTGAAGTTGGTGTCGAACCTGACGGATGGAACCTTTCCCGGATGGGGATGGGTGTTCGGCCTGCCCGCATGGGCCGCGGGAGTGTTCATTATCAATGAACTCGCCGCATGGACCGCGCAACATCATGACGCTCGTGGTCAACGCGGCGACGGCGGCAAACGCGATTGAAAGAAGTTCCTCGAACGCGAAGAACCCGTGCTGATTCCGGCGTTCTTCGTCGTTTCATTCCTGGAGTCGAAGATGAAACCAACGGTTCGGCCGCGCATGATTCGAGACTTTCTGGCGGCGTTCTCGATCGGCGCTGCGCTTGTCGGCGCGATCGCCGTCGCTCAGGATGCGCCCGTTTCGCAGCCTGTCGCCGGTGACGACGCTGCAGAAAAATCCCTCACCGCCCGCGAGGAGCAGGCGTTCAAACAGGCGGCGGCGGTGGTTGGGCCTTCCGTCGTGCGCATCCGCACCGTGGGCGGGCTGGATCGCGTGGGGCAGGTGCTCACCGGGACCGGGCCGACCAGCGGCGTCGTCGTCTCCAAGGATGGCTATATCATCTCGAGTTCGTTCAATTTCGCCGCCAAGCCGGCGTCGATCCTCGTCGAGCTGCCCGATGGCCGCCGGCTTCCCGCCGAGGAGGTCGCCTCCGACCGCTCGAAGATGCTCACGCTGCTCAAGGTCGAGGCGGAGGACTTGTTCCCCGCCCAGGCCGCGCCGCGCGACTCGATCCAGGTCGGGCAGTGGGCGCTGGCGCTCGGCCGCACGTTCGATGGGGTCGAGCCGAGCGTGTCGGTGGGCATCGTGAGCGCCCTCGACCGCATCTGGGGGAAGGCGATCCAGACGGATGCCAAGGTCTCGCCGGTGAACTACGGCGGGCCGCTCGTCGATCTCCAGGGGCGGGTGATGGGGATCCTCGTCCCGCTTTCGCCGCAGGAATCGGGCGAGACGGCGGGGGTCGAATGGTACGACGGCGGCATCGGCTTCGCCATCCCGCTGGCGGACATCGAAGAGGCGTTGCCGCGGCTGAAGGCGAAGGAGGACCTCAAGCCGGGGCTGTTGGGCGTCGAGCTGAAAGGGCAGGGGCTGCTCGCCGGCGAGGCGGCGATCGACCGCGTCCGCGTCGGGTCGCCGGCCGAGAAGGCGGGACTCGAGAACGGCGACGTCATCGTCGAGGCGGACGGGCGCGCCGTCACCCGCCAGGCCGAACTGCGGCACGTCCTCGGCCGCAAGTACGCGGGCGACACGATCGCCGTGAAGGTCCGCCGCGGCAAGGACGAGATCGACGTCCAGGTCACGCTGGTCGATCAGCTCGTGGCGTACGAGGCCGGTTTCCTGGGGATCCTGCCGTTCCGCGAGCCGCTCGCCGGCGCGGAGGAGACGGGGGCCAGCGTGCGGCATGTGTTCGCCGGCAGCCCGGCCGCCAAGGCGGGCCTGCAACCGCGCGACCGGATCGTCCGCGTCGGCGAGGACGCGGTGGAGAACGCCGCCGCCCTCCTCGATCGGATCGGTCGCAGCCGCCCCGGCGACAAGGTGACGATCGCCTGGATCCGCGGCGACGAGGAGAAATCGGCCGAGGTCGCGCTCGTCGCGATCCCGGATGAAGTCCCGGCCGAACTGCCCACCGCGGCGATTCCCGCCGCGCCGAAGTCCGAGGCCGCCCCGGCCGACGTTCCCGCCCCGGCGGAGGGCGCGGCGGAAGAGGCGGCCCCCGCGGCCCCGCCCACCGGCCGCTTCAACAAGGAGATGCCCGCCCACGAACGCTCCTACTGGGCCTACGTCCCGGAAGACTACAACCCGGAGTACGGCTACACGCTGATGGTCTGGCTGCACCCCGGCGGCGACACGATGGAGGCGGCCGTCATCGAGCGGTGGAAGTCGATCTGCGATCGCCGGGGGATCATGATCGTCGCCCCCAAGGCCGAGGCGCTCGCCGGCTGGACGGCGAACGAGGCCGAGTTCGTCAAGGACGCGGTCGAGGACTTTCTCGAAACGTATCCGGTCGATCGCAGCCGCGTGTTCCTGCACACGTTCTCGAACGGCGGCGACCTGGGTTGGAACGTGGTGTTCAAACACCGCGAGTTGTTCCGGGGCGCGGCGGCGGTCGCCTCGCCGCTGAAGACCCGCCCGCTCGACGGCAGCCCCGAGCATCGCCAGCAGTTCTACCTGGCATGCGGCGACAAGGACAACCTGCTTCGCAACGTGCAGCAGTCGGCGGCGCAGCTCAAGGCGCTGAAGTACCCGGTCCGCCTCACCACCCTCGAAGGCCGCGACCACCGCTATCCGCCCGCCGAGACGATCGAAGAGATCGGCCGCTGGGCGGACTGCCTGGACCGGATTTGAGCGCGCAAAGCGAAGAAATCGCGTTTTGATACCCCCCCGCCGCGGGCGTCACTCGAAACTCACGCATCCGTCTTCCCATTGGGAATTGCGAACGCGGGCTTCGTCGCGATGTAGATCCCGATGGCTAGCTCAGTTGCCCGGCCCACAACCGAGCGGATCATGCGCCATATGACCGCTGCGCAGGAGAAGCGCTGAAGTGCCGGATGGCCGGCGGGTCAACTGCGGCGCTAGTTTTAGGCCTGATGCCGCAACATACGGTCGTACTCGGCGTGCGTACCGATCCAGACCCACAGCAAGTCTTCGTCGGCCTCGACCGCAAGAGCGCGGTAATGCAAACCAACGCGAGCTGACCACAATTGGCCGATCTTCTTGAAATGCAGCGATGGGTGCCGCGAATCGCGGCAGAGCAACTCGTAGCTGCGATCGGCAAGCTGTTGCACGTCCGCGGGCAACGCCCGGTAGCAGGTCCAGAAGCGAGGCGTTGAGCGATGCTTCATCGGTCCGTGCAGCGTCCGGCTTCCCGGTCGGCGAGCGCCTCGGCGACCAGCCAATCCAAGCGCCCAGCCGCGGCGTCGGCCTCAAGCTGCCGGTCCCATTCGTCCGCGTCGAATTCGACGAACCACGCGCGAAAAGCCGCACGGTCCTCGGGCGACAAGCTCTGCACAGCTGTTTCCAATTCTTCGACGGTGCTCATATTTCAAGAATAGCCCGCTTCCCGGCTCGCGGCAATCCACAGCATCCGAACGTCCAAGTTCAGCAGACCGTCCCGCCGAGCAACGGCCTGGGACTGGACCGATCCGGCCGCCGGCCGGACCATCCTGCGCGCAAAGCGAAGAAATCGCGTTTTGATACCACGCCCGCCCGGTGCTTCGCGCGCGGACCGAAAGCCCGCATTACGAAATGGGTTGTGGACCAAAAACGCAAATCCGCGCAACCTGCCCCCCTCTATGTGGAGGGCGCGCGGTTTCCCGCCGGGTGTCGACCTCAAATCCCGCTCCCCTCCGCGTGTACGTGGGGCAGGCGGTGGTCCATTTCCCGGGCGGGTTCGGCGGCGGGGGCGGTGCGGCCGACGATCTTCGCCGGGACGCCGGCGACCGTGGCGTGCGCGGGGACCGCGTCAAGGACGACGCTCCCGGCGGCGATCTTCGCGCACTGGCCGATCTCGACGTTCCCCAGGATCTTCGCCCCGGCGCCGATCAGCACGCCGTGCCGGACCTTGGGGTGCCGGTCCCCCGTTTCCTTCCCCGTCCCGCCGAGTGTGACCTCGTGCAGCATCGACACGTTGTCTTCGACGACCGCCGTCTCGCCGATGACCACGCCCGTCCCGTGGTCGATGAGGATCCCCCGCCCGATGCGGGCGGCGGGGTGGACGTCGACCGCGAACACTTCCGAGATGCGGTTCTGCAGGTACAGCGCGAGCTCCCGCCGCCCGTTGTTCCACAGCCAGTGCGCGACGCGGTACGACTGGAGGGCGTGGAACCCCTTGAAGTACAGGAACGGCTCGGAATAACCGTGCGACGCCGGATCCCGCTGCCGCACCGCGCACAGGTCGGCCCGGATCGCCTCGGAGATGCCGGCGTTGGCGGCGAACGCCTCGTCGATCACCTCGCGGACGAGCATGGGAGACAGGCTCGGCGTGGCGAGCTTGCCGGCGAGGTGGAAGCTCAGCGCGTCCTCGAGCCGGGCGTGCTTGAGGATCGTCGCGTGCAGGAAACTGGCGAGGATCGGCTCGCGGGCGACGTGCCGCTCGACTTCCTCGCGAATCGCCGCCCACACGGCGTCCGGCTCGTTGGCCATCGTCGGTCGTTCTTTTCGCATTCGGTGTGTACGTTTTCGCGCCAGCCGTTCGGGGGGATGCGCGATTGATGCGGATGCGTCGGCGCGCTCCCCTGCGCTCGCGGGCTGCGCCCGCTCGGCTTCGGGTCGCGGCTAACCGCCGGCTGACCGCGGTTCAGCCGAGGATGCCGCGCACGGCGTCGGCCTTGACCATTTCGCGCGGCTGGCCGAGGTGGTTGTACACGGTCGTCCGCGGATTGAGCCCCACGCAATGATACACGGTCGCGAGCAGCTCGATTGGATGGACCGGGGCCTCGGTCGGCGAGGAGGCGGTCTGGTCCGACTTGCCGTACACGAAGCCCCGCTTCGCGCCGCCGCCGGCGACGAGGCCGGTGTAGCAGTAGGGCCAGTGGTCCCGGCCGCTGGAGTCGTTGTCGTTGCCGGAGGTGCTCACGCCGCGCTTCGGGCTGCGGCCGAACTCGCCGACCACGACGACGAGCGTCTCTTCGAGCATTCCGCGGTCGTCGAGGTCTTCGAGCAGTGCGGAGACGCCGGCGTCGAGCATCGGCGAGGACTGCTTCTGGATGCGGTCGTGGTGCCCCTTGTGCGTGTCCCAGGAGTGATTGTCGGAGTTGGCGACCTTGGGCCAGTTGACTTCGACCACGCGGGTGCCGGCCTCGATCAGCCGGCGGGCGAGCAGGCAGCTTTGACCGAAGGTGTTGTTCCCGTATTTCTCGCGGAGCTCCTGCGACTCGGCCTGCAGGTTGAACGCTTCCCGCGCCTTGCCCGAGAGCACGAGGCCGAGCGCCTTGTCGTAATACTCGTCGAGGGCGTAGTGCTTCGTCGCCTGTTCGAGGCTCGACATGCCGGCGTTGATGCGGTCGCGGAGCCGCGCCCGGCGCTCGAGCCGCTCGAGCGAGACTTCCTGCCGCAGCGTGAGGTCGTCGACGCGGATGCGGTCCATCTTCCGCATGTCCATGTCGTCGCCCGGCGGATAGAGGTAGTAAGGATCGTACGCCCGGCCGAGGAACCCGGCGGTCCCCCCCTTGCCGACCACGCTGCTCTCCTGGAGCGGGCGGGGCATCATCACGTAGGGGAGCATCGGGACCGTGGGCGGCTTCCGCTGGATGATGTTGCAGCCGAAGTTCGGAAAGTCCTTGGGACTGGGCGGCTCGAGTTGGCCCGAAGGACTGACCTTGTCCGCCGTGTAGCCGGTGAGCATCTGGTAGATGGCGGCCGTGTGGTTGAACAGCCCGACCGGGGTGTAGCTCAGCGAGCGGATGAGGGTCGCCTTGTCGAGAACCTGGGCGATGCGGGGGAGCAATTCCGTGACCTGCACGCCGGGGAGGGCGGTGTCGATCGGCTGGAACTCGCTCTGCACGTTCTCGGGGCAGCCGGTCTTGGGATCCCACAGGTCGAGGTGGCTCGGCCCCCCCTGGAGGTAGATCATGATGACGTGGTTGGCGTGCCCGAACCCCGGCCCGCCGTAGCGGCGGTCTTCCGCGGGTTCGGCGGCCGCCGCCTTCTGCATTCGCAACAGGCCGGCGAGGGAGAGGCCGCAGACCGCCGAGCCTCCCACCCGCAGGAGTTCCCGCCGGGTGACTCCGTCGCACGTGTCCTTGCCGGAACGGCCGGGGATGACGAGCATCTGATCGCTCCCGATGTCGGAGATCGTCGAGATCGCGTGGAAGTCGCACTGCGGCAGCGCGCGGAAACTGGTCCGCCGGCGCGAGCGCGGCAGCGGCCCCGTGCCGCCACTATACGCCCCGGTTGCATCAACTGTCAATTATCGGTTTCGCGAAACAGGCCGCGCAAAGGAAAACCCCCGGCGAAGCGGGGGTTTTCCGAGAGGTTCGGTCAGCGGCGCGACTAGGGGTTCGCGGGCGCCGGGGGCTCGGCCGGGGGAGTGGTCCCACCGGCGGGCGGGGTGGTGCCGCCGGCCGGCGGCGTTGTCGTCTTGCAGGGCACGTTGACTTCGCCGGTTTCGCCGGCCTCGTCGGTCTCGCCGTCGCAGTCGTTGTCGACCTTGTCGGTGGTGAGGGTCTTGGGGACGTCCTTGGCGTCCTCTTTGCCGCAGCCGACGGTGAACGCGGCCAGGCAGACGAGCATCAGCAGCGCGGTCAGCTTCTTCATCTCGGGTGTCCTTGGGTCAGGATGACGTGGGTCCGCCGACGCGTCTCTCCCGTGGAGCGGCCGCGGACGCCGGGGCATTGGCACCCCTACTGGATGCGCGGCGGGGCGGAGTTATTCCCGGGCGGAGAAAAAAGAAGGAAGGAAGAAGGAAGAAGGAAGAAGGAAGAGGGAAGGAATGACAGCACTTCCATGACCGCGACTCCGTACTTCCAAGAACGGAACTCCGTCATTCCCGCGCAGGCGGGAATCCAGCCCGTCGTCCGCGCAGTCGCTGGATGCCCGCTTTCGCGGGCATGACGCGCCGTCGCGACCTCGGAAATACCGACTGACGAGATCCGCCGTTTCCTTCTTCTTCCGTCTTCCTTCTTCCTTCTTCATTTTTCTTTCTTCCTTCTTCCGGCCCGCGGCGCGCCCAAAGTCGCCAATCCGACTACCGTCAGCGCCGTCCCGGCGGCCAGCCACAGCGTCGCCCGTTCGCCGAAGAACAATACTCCCGCCACGGCCGCCATCGCGGTCTGCGAGGCGTTCAGCAGGTTCAGCCGCACGACCGAGATCTGCCGCAGGGCCGCTCCCACCGAGAAGAACGCCACGGCGTTCAACAGCCCGGCGGCGAGCATCGCCGCGAGTTCGCGCGGCGTGGTGCCCGCGATTTCGCCCGGCCCGAGCCGCCACAGGCTCAATAGCCCCAGCCAGACGATCCCGCTGGTGCTCAGGAGCACCAGCGTGGCGGGCACCGACACCTGGCGGGTCAAACTGCGGCGGATCATCACGCTGTTCGCGCCGTAGGCCGCTCCGGAACAACAGGCGGCCGCGATCGCGGCCGCCACGGTCCCCCACGAGGCGTCGGCGACGACGTCGCGGGCCGAGTCCCGCGCGCCGGCGCTCAACAGACAGATGGCGGCGAGCATCAGCGCGATCGACATCGCCGTTTTCGGCGCGACCGGCTCGGCGAGCACGATCCGTCCGAGCCACGCCCCGGCGCAGATCAATGCGGCGAACGAGAGCGGGACCGTCAGCGCCAGTCCGCCGAGGCTCAATGCCCACTGGAACATCACGTTTCCCCCGACCTGCATCAACAGCCCCGTCGCCAGCAGCGGGAGCACCGCCTCGCGGGGAGGCAGAGCGGGCAGGCCCCGCGCCGCGCGGCGGGCCACCAACCACCACGCGACGGCCGCGGCCGGCACGGCCTTCACGCACGAGACCCAGATCGCCCAATCGAGATCATCGGGGCGCGCGGCGAGCTTCAGCGCCAGGTTCGCCCCGGTGTACGCCACGGCCGACAGAACGGCGAACGCCGCCCCCTCCGCGGCCGGATTCAGCCGCCGGGGCGGTTCCGGCGAAGCGGCGGGGGACGGGTCCGGCATCGGGAGGGACAGGCGGGAAATCCGCGGGGCGGCGGGAGTGGAAAGCGGTGGGAATCGTGACGAATTCCGTCCGGTCTGGCAATGGGCGCCGCGAATCCCAAAATGTCACCTGGCGCCCTCGATGAAGGGCCGATGAACGCCCGGCGCTCCCCCTTGGCATCCGGCGGGCAATCGGCTACCTTGCCCTGATGCCCGCCGCCGGCGCCGCGCGGGCCATAGCCGCGTCCGCCGATTTTCAGCCGCAGGGAGGGACCGACGCCTATGGCTGCCAACGCCTCCGACAAGCTGCCGGTCGGGTCCGCCGTCGTCGTCGCCGACGGCGTCCGCTCGCCGGACTTCCCGGACATCTCCTTCGCCGGCTGGACGGGGAAGGTGGTCGAATTGTCCGGGAAGAGGACGGAGCCGCGCTACATCCTTGAATGGAGCGCCGCGACGCTGGCGGGGATGCCCCGGGAATATCGAGACCGCTGCGAGCAGCAGGGGCTGCTGTATTCGATGGCCTGCCTCGAGCGCGAGCAGCTCGAGCTGCGCGACGCGCAGTAGCCCGTTTCGGAAGTGATCGGACCGCTTGGTGCGGGCTTTCCCATGACGAGCGAATCGGTCCTCGCACGGCTCCTGGGCGACATTCCGCCGCGGAAATTTCTCGACGACTATTTCTTCCGGCTCCCCTTTGCGCTGCCAGGCGGCGCGGGCGAGTTCGTCGAGTTCGGCGGCTGGCCGACCGTGGATGCGATCCTCGCCTCCCCGGATGCCGACGCCCTCGTCGTCCGCGAGGGACAGCGCTGGCCCGAGGACCGCACGCCGACCGTCGCCGAAGCCCGCCGGCTCTTTGCCGAGGGTCACACGCTGCTCGTGCGGCACGCGGAGCGGCACGACGCGCGGCTCGCCGCGCTCGCCGCCGATTTCGCCCGCGACTTTCGCGCGGCGGTGGACGTACACGTCTATTGCACGCCGGCCGGTCGACACGGGTTCGGCTGGCACTACGACGCCGAGGACGTGTTCATCCTCCAGACGGCCGGCCGCAAGGAGTATTCGTTCCGGAAGAACACGGTCAACCCCTGGCCGGTCGTCGAGGCGCTGCCCGCCGACATGCGCTACGAGCGCGAGCTGATGCCCCTCCTGCAATGCCTGCTCGCCGCGGGGGACTGGCTGTATATTCCACACGGCTACTGGCACATGGCCCGCGCGGCGGAGGACTCGATCTCACTGGCGGTCGGCGTGCTCGCGCCGTCGGGGCTGGACGCGTTGGACTTCCTGCGCGAGCGGCTCGTGCCGTCGATGCTCTGGCGGCAGCGGCTGCCGGTCGCGGGAGAAGCCGCCGCGACGAGCGAGGAGGCGCTGCTGGCCGAGTTTCGCGCGCGGTTCGTCCAATTGGCGGATGACCTGACGGCCCACGTGGAAAGCGAGGCGTTCGCGCGGCAGTTCCTGGCGCGCATCCGAAGGTAGGTCCAGTCCGCCGGACCTGCGCGCGGGGCAGCAGTTGTCGCGAGCCGTGATGCCCGCCGTGAAGACACGCCCTGCGGAGCGTGATCCGCTGCTGATCTGGTTTCCGATGACACCGTGTCGGCGAGCCAGGTCCCGCCCGGCGGGCGGGACCTCCGGCCGATTCGATGCCGGGGGGACGAGCTTCGCGCAGTGGGGCGGCGCGGCTACGATCCCGGCTCCCGACCATGGCACTTCCCCCTCGCGCCAGGTGCAGGCCGTTCGATGAAGCGTTTCATTCCGACTGCGGACCTCGTGCAGGTCGCCCGCGGGCTGCTGATGGGCTCGGCCGACATCATCCCCGGCGTCTCCGGCGGGACGGTCGCGCTGATCCTGGGGATCTATGAACGGCTCGTCACCGCGATCAGCCGCATCGACGCGAGCTTCGTCGGCCACTTGGGCCGCAGGGAATGGCGGGAAGCGGCCCGCCATGCCGACCTGCGGTTTCTCCTGGCGCTGGGGGGCGGGATCGCGCTGGGGATCATCGGTCTGTCCACGCTCATGCACTATCTGCTGGAGCACCAGCGGGAGCGGACCTATGCGGCGTTCTTCGGGCTGATCCTCGCCTCGAGCCTGCTCGTGGCGCGGGCGGTCGCCCGCTGGTCGGCGGTGGAAATCCTGCTGCTGATCGCCGGGGCGTTTTCCGCGTGGTACGTCGTCAGCCTCCAAGCGATCCAGTCGCCGCCCGCGGGGAACCTGTACGTGTTCTTCTGCGGCGTGATCGGCATCTGCGCCATGATCCTGCCGGGGATCAGCGGGGCGTTCATCCTGCTGGTGCTCGGCAAGTACGAGGACATCACCGGGCTGCTGCGGAACGCGCTGCACGGGCAAATCACCGTCGAAGCGGTCGCCACGATCGCCGTCTTTTGCGCTGGCTGCGCGATCGGGCTGCTCGCCTTCAGCCGCTTCCTGCGGTGGCTGCTCGGCCGGCACGAGCCGCAGACGATGGCCGCCCTGTGCGGCGTGATGCTCGGCTCGCTGCGGAAGATCTGGCCGTTCCAGCGGGACGCCGACCCCACGATCAGCGAGTTCCAGAAAAAGTGGTTCGAGCCGATCTGGCCGGAGCGGCTCGACGCGAACGTCTGGATCGCGCTCGCCATCGCCGCCGCCGCGTTCGCGCTCGTGCTCGCGCTGGACCGGCTGGCGGGGCGGAAGGCAGTAGGCGGAAGGCAGTAGGCAGTGGGGAGTGGGGAGTGGGGAGTGGGGAGTGGGGAGTGGGGAGTGGGGAGTGGGCCGAACGATCCATCAACCATCAACCCTCAACCCTCAACCTTCGACTCTCAGAACACCGTCAGCAGCAGCACCTGCGCGACCTTGGTCAGCCAGCTTCGCTCGTCGGGGGTGATCGTGCCGCGATCGACGATCTGCTTCGTCCGGTTCCGCGTGTGCGAGACGACGAGCCGCTGCACATCGCTCAATTTCGTGCCCGAGTCCGCGTCGAGCAGCAGCGTGGCGATCCGGTAGAGCGTTTGCGCCTCATCGATGTCGGGGACCGGGATCGCGACCCACGCGGGGCGCTCGGCGTCGGCCGCGTTCCTCAGCACGATGTCCCGCACGAGCTGCGTGACGCGGGCCAGTTTCTCGTAGTCCAGCGTCTCGGGGACGTCGTCCGGCGTGTGGTAGACCGCGCTCTGGCCGGTCGAGAAGAACAGGAACGGGACCTCCCGGTCGCGGAACGGGCCGTAGTCGCTCCGCGTGCCGATCAGGTCGATCCCCAGCCGCGACACTTCCAGCCCCTCGGGGGGCTCGACCGCGTCGAGCGTCCGCTTGAGCCGCGGCGCGTGCTCGCTGCCGAGGACGAACACCGCCGGCAGGTCGAGCCGGCCCAACGAACGGCCGATCATGTCCGCCGTGATGAACAGCCTGAGCTGTTCGAGGGGCCACGGCGGATGCGCGGCGAACCACCGCGAGCCCCACAGCATCCGCTCTTCGAGATCGAAGCCCACGAACGCCACACTGCAACTCGGGCGCGCGCCGGGCTGCGCGAGGGCCTTGGCGACTTCGAGCATCATCGCCACGCCGCTGGCGTTGTCGTCGGCCCCGGCGTAGACGTTTCCGTTCCGCGTCCCGAGGTGGTCGTAATGCGCGCTGACGATGATGAACTCGTCCCGCCGCCGCGGGTCGCTGCCGGGGAGCCACGCCCCGACGTTGCGGCCCATCACCCCCGGGCCGTCCCCTTCCGTCCGCGGGGCGGGAATCTCCTGAAAGTAGCCGCCGTCGAACAGCGGCTCCAACCCGCATTTCTCGAAGTGCCGCCGGACGTACTCGGCCGCCGCGCGGGCGCCGTCGCCCGAGCGGCCCGCCAGGCGGGGGCTGGCGAGATATTCGACGTGCGGCCGCACGTCGGCCGGGGCGATTTCGCGCGCGGTGCGGGCCTTCGGAGCGTCGGCCGGAGTGGCCGCGAAGGCGCTTCCCGCGGCGGCGAGCCAGAGCAGCATGCCCGCGGCCCACGCGGGGGAGAACGCGCGTCGGGCGGATAGTCCGGGGCGTAGGGAACAGTCCATGAATCGACTCTCGAGTTGAAGGGGCCCGACGACGCGGGTGCGACGGACGAAAAGTGGTGCGACGCGGCGGCTTGTGCGGCTCGGGGAGAACTTTCCTGTTGTATCGGCGGCTCGCCGGCCGATGTTAACCGCAGACCGCTCGCAAGACGGCGTTCGCCCGCGGCGCGATTCCCGCCGGTCCCGGTGTTCGCTACTCAGGGAGGAGTTCCATGTTGGGTCGTTCGATTCTCGCAGCGCTCGTGACGGTGGTGGTGATCGGCGCTCAGGTGGGGCTCTCGCCACGGACCGTTCACGCGGCCCAGCCCGGTCAGCCGACCGACTGGCAGCGGTTCTATTATTACCCGTACGTTTACTACCCGCACAACTTCCAGTCCCCGCAGCAGTACGACCACCTCTATTACCGCTACCCGCAGAACATGCAGATCCCGGTCTACAACCGGGACTGGTACAACTTCTATCCGACCGAAAAGCCCTGGCACAAAGGGCACCACTTCATCCTGGACGTGTTCTGACGCGCATCGACGGGATGTGGATCGGAACGCGGTCCGGCTTCCCCCCGCCTGTGGGCCGAGGGGGAAGAACAAGCTTCGCCACCCGCCCGGAAGGAACCAACGGTCCCCTCCGGGCGTGGCTATTTTACGCGGAAGGCGGCGCTGCGGCTGCGCGAATTCGCGACGGGCAATATCAGCCCGCAGCGCAAGCCAGGGAGAATCGCCCCCGCGGTTTCACCGCGCAAAATGGTCGGCCATCGCGGCGACGCTCCCTCGCTTGCGCGTTTTGATGTTGCGCTATTTCGTGACCGGCGATTCCGTCATTCCCGCGAAGGCGG